>NZ_JBIVVA010000009.1:0-437370 GCF_044757465.1 Streptomyces sp. NPDC091279
CTCGCCCTCGCCACCGCGATCTGGCACAACTGGCACACCGGAGCCACAGTCAAACGCTCACTCATCGCCTACGACCACTGAAAACATCGGACTCACTCATCTAGGCCTCGGGGACGACCCGGCGCCGGTAGACCTCGACGACCCCGTCGAGGGAGTCGGCCAGGTAGACCCGGAGCATCGTCTCGGCCTCGTCGCGCCGCCCCTCCAGGAGCGTTCGGTGGAGTTCCTGGTTGCGCCGGAGGTAGGGCGCGTGGAGGCGCTCGGGGTCGTCGACGACGTGGAAGGCGAGGCGGAGTTCGGCGAAGACGCTGCGCATCAGCTCGTCCGTGCGGGCGCTTCCGGCCAGGGCCACGAGTTCCCGGTGGAAGTGGATGTTGGCGGTACCCACCGTTTTCCAGTCACCTTCGTGGGCGGCCCGCTGCCCCTCCTCGACGGCCTCCAGGAGCGCGTCCAGGGCGTAGGGCGGCTCGCCGAGCCCGCGCACCACGGCGCACTCGACGAGGCTGCGCAGCCGGTAGATGTCTTCGACGTCCCGCACCGTCAGGACCCGCACGAACACGCCCCGGTTCAGCTCGTGGACGAGCAGCCGCTCGTGCGTGAGCAGCCGGAACGCCTCGCGCAGCGTGTTGCGGGAGACCCCGAGGGCGCCTCCGATGCTGTCCTCCGAGAGGCGGGTGCCGGGCGGGAAGAAGCCGTCGGCGATCCGGCTCCGGAGGATGTCCGAAACCCGTTCGGCGGTGCTGGTGCGCCCCAGCAGGGCGCGGTCGTCGGCCAGGTCGGTCAGCTGCTCTGCCATGCCCGGAATTCAATCGCAGACATCAGAACGAAACAACAGGGGTATTGAAGGATCGTTCAACGATCCTCTACCTTGCTGTGCATCGGCCGGTCCGGCGGCGTTGCCCCTCCTCGCCCCCTCGCCCCCTCGCCCCCTCACCCCCACGCCTCCACGCCTCCACGCCGCCACCGACCCCGGCAGGACCCGGCTCACCGTCCCCACCAGCACCGTTCGTTCCTTCCTCTGCGAGGTGCACATGAGCACGCCAACCCCGCTGTCCCCCGGAACCCCGACCGCGACGACCGAATCCGCCCCCGACGACGGGGCATTGGGCTGGCTGCGCGCCCTCGGGCCGCGCGGCCGACGCGCCTTCGCGGGGGCGTTCGGCGGCTATGCCCTGGATTCGTACGACTACTTCACCCTGCCGTTGAGCATGGTCGCGCTCTCCGCGTACTTCGGCCTGGACAGCGGCCAGACCGGTCTGTTCACCACCGTCACCCTGGTGGTGTCGGCGGTCGGCGGCGCCCTCGCGGGGGTGCTCGCGGACCGGATCGGCCGGGTCAGGGCCCTCATGATCACGGTGATCACCTACGCGGTCTCCACCGTGGCCTGCGGTTTCGCCCCCACCTACGAGACGCTGTTGGTCTTCCGCGCCCTTCAGGGGCTCGGTTTCGGCGGCGAGTGGGCCGTCGGCGCGATCCTGGTCGCCGAGTACGCGAGCGCGAAACACCGGGGCCGCACCCTGGGCGCCGTCCAGAGTTCCTGGGCGATCGGCTGGGCGCTGGCCGCGCTCGTGTACACGCTGGTCTTCTCGTTCCTCGGCGCCGACCTGGCCTGGCGGGTGATGTTCTGGACCGGCGCGCTGCCCGCGCTGCTGGTGATCTGGATGCGACGGCACGTGCGCGACGCCCCCGAGGCCGCCGCCGTCCGTGAACGCAGCGCCGAGAAAGGGCGGTTCACGGCGATCTTCAGGCCGGGCCTGCTGCGCGTGACCGTCTTCGCGTCGCTGCTGTCGACCGGCGTCCAGGGCGGCTACTACACGCTCGCCACCTGGGTGCCGACGTACCTGAAGGGCGAGCGCGGTCTCTCGGTCGTCGGGACCGGCGGCTATCTGACGTTCCTGATCTCGGGCGCGTTCACCGGCTACCTCACCGGCGGCCATCTCACCGACCGGCTGGGCCGGCGGCGCACCATCTGGCTGTTCGCCCTGCTGTCGGCCCTGTGCATCCTGGCCTACGCCCACATACCGGCCGGCTCGGACACCCTCCTCCTGGTGCTGGGGTTCCCGCTCGGGTTCTGCATGTCGGCGATCTTCAGCGGCTTCGGCGCGTATCTGAGCGAGCTGTATCCGACCGCGGTGCGCGGCACCGGACAGGGCTTCACCTACAACACCGGCCGCGCCGTGGGCGCCGTCTTCCCGACCACCGTCGGCTTCCTGGCCGACAGTTGGGGCGTGGGCGGGGCGCTCGTGTTCGGGGCGCTCGGGTACGGCATCGCGGCCCTGGCGCTGCTGGGGCTGCCGGAGACCCGCGGAAAGGACCTCGCGTGAACGGTGTCGAGGACCTCCCGGTGACCGTCGTCGAGAAGCACGCGCACGCGTGGAGCCCGAGAACCGCCCGGACCCGCTTCCGGGAAGGGCTCACGGGGCCGACCGCGGGGGTCGCCGCGGGCCACACCCAGGTCAACCTGATCGCGGTGCCCGCCGACTGGGCGTACGACATGCTGCTGTTCTGCCAGCGCAACCCGAAGCCCTGCCCGGTGCTCGACGTCACGGACGCGGGTGACGTCCGGACGGTCCTCGCGGACGGCGCCGACCTCCGCACCGACCTGCCGCGCTACCGGGTGTGGCGGGACGGCGAGCTGGTGGCGGAGCCGACCGACGTGCGCGCGCACTGGCGCGCGGACCTGGTGTCGTTCCTGATCGGGTGCAGTTTCACCTTCGAGTGGGCGCTGACCGACGCGGGCGTGCCGATGCGCCATGTCGAGCAGGGCCGCAACGTCCCGATGTACGTGACCGACCGGCCGTGCAGGCCCGCCGGGCGGCTGCACGGCCCCCTGGTGGTGTCCATGCGCCCGGTGCCGCCCGGCAAGTTGGCGGCGGCGATCCGGGAGACCAGCCTGCTCCCGGCGGTCCACGGCGGCCCCGTGCACTGCGGCGACCCCGCAGGGCTCGGCATCGCCGACCTCGGGCGCCCGGACTTCGGCGACCCGGTGACCGCCGACGCGGACGACATCCCGGTGTTCTGGGCGTGCGGGGTGACGCCGCAGGCCGCGGTGATGGCGTCCCGGCCGCCGTTCGCGATCACCCACGCGCCGGGGCAGATGTTCCTGACCGACGCCCGCGACGAGCAGTACCGCGTGGCCTGAGTGGAAACATGGGGAGTATGACCTCCATCGACCTGAACGCCGACCTCGGCGAGGGCTTCGGCCGCTGGCGGCTGACCGACGACGAAGGGCTCCTGTCCGTCGTCACCAGCGCCAACGTGGCCTGCGGATTCCACGCCGGGGACGCGGCCACCATGCGCCGCGTGTGCGCCCTCGCGGCCGAACGGGGGGTGCGGATCGGCGCCCAGGTCTCCTACCGGGACCTGGCCGGGTTCGGGCGGCGCGCGATGGACGTACCGGCCGCGGAACTCAGCGCCGAGATCGCCTACCAGATCGGTGCCCTGGAGGTCTTCGCGCGCGCGGCGGGCACGCGCGTGGCGTACGTGAAACCGCACGGCGCGCTCTACAACCGCGTCGTCCATGACGCGGAGCAGGCCGCGGCGGTCGTCGACGGCGTCCGGCTCGCCGATGCCGCCCTGCCCGTCCTGGGCCTGCCCGGCTCCCGCCTGCTCGACCTGGCGCGGCGGGCGGGGCTGCCGGCCGTGCCGGAGGCGTTCGCGGACCGCGCGTACACCGACGAGGGCACATTGGTGCCGCGCGGCCAGGACGGCGCCGTCGTGACCGATCCGGCGGTGGTGGTGGAACGTTCGCTGGGCCTGGCCCGCTCCGGCATGGTCACCTCGCTGTCCGGGGCGCGCGTGGAGGTACGCGCGCGTTCGCTGTGCCTGCACGGCGACACGCCGGGCGCGGTCGAGCTGGCCCGGCTGGTCCGGGACCGGCTGCGGGAGGCGGGCGTGCGGGTGGAGGCGTTCGTATGAGGGCGCTGCGGGTGGGTGTCGACGCCCTGCTCGTCGAGGTGGCGTCGGGCGAGGAGGCGCGCGCCCTGCACGCCGATCTGCTGCGTCGCCGCGCGGAGGGCGCCCTGTCGGTCCGGGAGATCGTCCCGGCGGCCCGCACGGTCCTCCTCGACGGTCTGGCCGACCCCGCCCGGCTGGCGTCCGAGCTGACCGCCGCCGAGGTGCCGCCCGCGCCGCCCCGCGCGCGGGAGGCGGTCGAGATCCCGGTCCGCTACGACGGCCCCGACCTCGCCGACGTCGCCGCGCTGTGGGGCGTCACGGAGGGCGAGGTGGCCCGGGTCCACGCGGACACCGAGTTCACCGTCGCGTTCTGCGGGTTCGCGCCCGGTTTCGGCTACCTCACCGGTCTGCCGCCGCGCTACGACGTGCCGCGCCGGGCCACGCCGCGTACCGCCGTGCCGGCCGGTGCGGTGGGGCTCGCGGGGCCGTACACGGGCGTGTACCCGCGTTCCTCGCCGGGCGGCTGGCAGTTGATCGGGCGCACGGACGCCGTGCTGTGGGACCACACGCGCGTACCGGCCGCGTTGTTGTCGCCGGGTACGCGCGTGCGTTTCGTCGAGGTGGGGTCCTCATGACGGACCGTGCGCTGGTCGTCGTCCGCGCGGGGGCGCTGACCACGGTGCAGGACCGGGGCCGCCCGGGCCACGCCCACCTCGGCGTGCCGCGCTCGGGCGCGCTCGACGGTCCTGCGGCCGCGCTCGTCAACAGGCTGGTGGGCAATTCACCCGGATCGGCGGTTCTGGAGACCACGGTCAACGGCTGTGCCCTGCGCCCCCGTTCGACGGTCACCGTGGCCGTGGGAGGCGCCCCCTGCCCGGTCACCGTGGACGGCAGACCGGCCGCGTGGGGCGCCCCGGTGCGGGTCCCCGCCGACGCGCTCCTGGAGGTCGGCGCCGCCGTCCGGGGTGTCCGCAGCTATGTGGCCGTCTCCGGCGGGGTCGCCGTCGAACCGGTGCTGGGCAGCCGCTCCACCGACCTGCTCTCCGGGCTCGGCCCGCCGCCCCTGGCCAACGGCACGATCCTGCCCCTGGGCCGCCCCGGCACTCCGCACGCACGCGTGGACGTCGCTCCCCAGCCGGCCCCGCCGACCGAGCTGATCCTGCGGGTGACGCCGGGCCCGCGCGACGACTGGTTCACCCCGGCCGCCCTGCACACGTTCGCCACGCGCGCGTACCGCGTGTCCGCGTCGAGCAACCGCATCGGCCTGCGCACGGAGGGCCCCGCGCTGGAACGGGCCATGACAGGCGAACTCCCCAGCGAGGGCATGGTCCTGGGCGCGATCCAGGTCCCCCCGGACGGCAGACCGGTGGTGTTCCTCGCCGACCACCCGACGACCGGCGGCTACCCGGTGATCGCGGTGGCCCACCCCGAAGACCTCCCAGCAGCGGCCCAGGCGACACCGGGCACCCCGATCAGATTCGTCAGGAGTGGCAGCTGAGGGCTCCCGAGGAGGCCTGCCGAGGGGGCGGGGTGTGCGGGGCGGGGTGCTGCGGGCGGGGGATCTCCCGCCAAAGGACGCCAGCCTCAGCGGAGGACCGCACCCGCAGCAGCCCGCGCAACGGCATCGGCAGCGGCCCTCGCACCAGCATCAGCGGCGGCAGTGGCCCCCACACCCGCACCGAGGCATACACCGGGGCCCCTCCCAGAAACAGGAACCCGAACGCCGCTCGAACGTCACCCGCCACGCAACGACGGCCCATGGCCTCGCCCACGCGACCCGCTCTGCCGCCCCCTGCCCCCACTCCCCGTCCACCCAACGCCCCCAGCCCCACGTCACCCCCGCACGCCCCTCCCCGCCCCCCTCAAGCCACCTCCCGCCGCTCCCCCGGCGTCAACGCGGCCAACGCTGCCGAGACGGCTGCCGAGGCCCGCACATCGAGGCGGGCGCTGGTGCCGCGCGCGTGGTGGCGCAGCTCGTCGGCGGCGAGGCTGAGGAGTTGGGGCAACAGGTCGGTGCAGCGCCGGGCCACCCAGGCGGTACCAGCGGTGGCCAGCCACCACAGGCTCGCCGACCTGGTCGGCGCCGGGAACTCGGGTTCCGCCGAAGGCGTCGGCCCGCCCGCGAGGCCGGTCTCCGCCAGCAGCGCGTGGAAACGGAGGGCGAGTTGCCGGTGCCCGCGTTCGGCGGGGTGCAGCCGGTCCGCGCTCCACATCGCGCGGTGGCTCAGCCAGGCGCCCTCCGCCGCGTGCAGGTGAACGGCGCCGTACCGCGCGGAGAGCGCGTGGACGACGGCGTTGACCGCCCGTTGCCGTCGGGCCAGCGGGCGCGCCAGGGTGCCCGGCAGCCCCAGCATCGCGCCGGGGTCCGGCAGACACGCCGTGAGCAGTACCGCGCCCTGCCGGGTGAACGCGCCGTACACCTCGTCGAGTCGGGCGGCCACGGCGTGGATGTCGAAGGTGCAGCGCAGGGTGTCGTTGACGCCGATGACGACGGAGACGAGGTCGGGCCGCAGCGCGAGGCCGGCCGGCGTCTGCTGCTCCAGCACCTCCCGCGTCTGCGCCCCGCTGACGGCGAGATTGACGAACTCGACGCCGCCTCGGCCTCCCGAAGCGCAGGCGGCCGCCCCACCGCAGGACCCACGAGCCGCCGGACCACCCGCCGCCACAGCCCCGCAGCCCCCACGAACCCGGCCTACACCTGCCGCAGACCCACCGCCGACCGAGCCACCCGCAACGACCCCACCGAACCCGCAGACCCCCCGGTCACCCTCCCCACCCGCTCCGACTCCACGCACCACCTCACGTGCCGTAGAACCACCCACCCCCGGAACCCGCTCCCCAACCCCACCCCCGCACCCCGACCGAACCTCACCGCCCCCGCAAGCCCCCGGGGCACGGTCGGCACCTGCCACGAACCCGCGACCGGCCGCACCACCCCCACCGATCTCACCAGCCGCCGGACCCCACGCACCCCCTTCACCGCCCCCGCAGTCCGCCCGTTCAGCGTCAACTCCACGACCCGCCGAACCACTCACAGCACCCGCAGCCCCGACAGCACCGCACCCGCACACCCCCCAGCCGCTGCCCCCGAACTCCCCAACCCCGCAGGCCACTTCCGCACCCGCGCCCTCAACTCCCCCACCCGCACCGGCGCCTCCCTCGCACTCGCAACTCCCGGACGCGGGACGGCCGTTCCTCCCGAGTCCCTCCGCCAGCAGGGCGGCCCAGCCGCGCCACCCCTCCCCCACCGGGTCTCCGACCCCCTCGGTCAGCGAGTCGCCCAGCGCCACGAACCGCACGGGTCTCATGCCGCGTCACCCGGGGGCGTCCCCGGCACCGCTCCCAGTACCGGCACGGGCCCCCGCCCCACCCCGCCCGCCTCGTGCGCCGCGAGGAACCCCTCGACGGCCGCGTCCCAGCCGAAGCACTCCGCACGCGCGCGTGCCGCGTCCCGGCGGTCCTGCTCGGGGAGGGCGAGGAGCAGCTCGACGGCGTCGGCGAAGGCCTCGCCGTGGTCGGCGGCGACCGCACCGGCGGAGCCGATGATCTCGGGGAGCGCGGACGACGTGCTGACCACGACCGGGGTCGCGCAGGCCATGGCCTCCAGCGCGGCGAGCCCGAAGGTCTCGGCGGGTCCCGGCGCCAGGCACACGTCGGCGGAGGCCTGGAGCGCGCCCAGTTCGGCGCGGTCGGAGACATGGCCCAGGAAGGTGACGGGCAACCCGCGTTCCCGCGCGCGTTGTTCGAGCCTGGGGCGCAGCGGCCCGTCCCCGGCGACGACGAGCACGGCCCGTCGGCCGCGTCGCAGCAGCGCCTCCAGGGCGTCGAGGGCGGTGCCGGGTCGTTTCTCCACGGAGAGCCGGGTGCAGGTCACCAGGAGCGTCTGGTCCGGCCGCGCGTACCGGTCGCGCAGCCCCGGGTCGCGCAGCGAGGGGTGCCGGGCCACCAGGTCGACGCCGAGCGGAGCCCGGACGACGTTGCGGGCACCGATGCGCACGAACTCCCGTTCGGCGAACTCGGTGGTGCACACCACGCGCGCGTAGGTGTGCGCCGTGCGGACGTTGAGGGCGTCGGCGGCGCGGCGGGCGGCGGCCTCGGACAGGCCCCAGGTGCGCAGGACGCCGTCGGCGGTCTCGTGGGAGACCATCACAGCGGGCACCCGGGCGCGCCGCGCCCACTTGCCGGTCCACCTCAGAGTCGTTCGGTCGGAGACCTCCAGGCGGTCGGGGGCCAGCTCCTCCAGGGTCTGGGCGACCCGGCGCCGGTCGGTCAGGACGCGGTAGCCGCCGGTGCCGGGGAGCAGGGGGCCCGGCAGGGTGATGACGCGGCCCTGTTCGGTGTCGCGGTCGTCGGCGCGGGCGCCGGGGATGATCAGGACGGGGTCGTGCCCGGCCTGCTTGAAGCCCTTGCCGAGTTCGCGCAGGGCGGTGCGCAGACCGCCGGAGGAGGGGGCGACGAAGTTGGCGAGGCGGACGATCCGCAGCCCGGTCATGCGGCCACCGCCGTCCGGCGCGCGGCGCGCACGTTCTCGTAGTGGCCGATCAGCTGGTCGCCGATGGCGGCCCAGGTGCGGCCCTCGACGGTGATCCGCGCGGTGGCGCCGAACGTGGCCCGGCGTTCGGCGTCGGCGGCCAGGTCGGCCACCGCGTCCCGCACGGCGTCGGCGTCGTGCGGCGTGACCAGCAGTCCGGTGCGCCCGTGGGCGACCAGGTCGAGGGGGCCGCCGGCGGCCGGGGCGACGACGGGCACGCCGCTCGCCATGGCCTCCTGCACCGTCTGGCAGAACGTCTCGAAGGGCCCGGTGTGGGCGAAGACGTCCAGGGAGGCGAAGATCCGGGCGAGTTCGTCGCCGGTGCGGCGGCCGAGGAAGACCGCGCCGGGCAACGTCTGGCGCAGGCTGGGCAGGCTGGGTCCGTCGCCGGTGATGACGACGCGGACGCCGGGCAGATCGCAGACGCCGGCCAGCAGTTCGACCTGCTTCTCGGGGGCGAGCCGGCCGACGTAGCCGACGAGCAGTTCGCCGTGGGGGGCGAGTTCCCGGCGCAGCGCCTCGTCGCGCAGTTCGGGGCGGAAGCGGGCGGTGTCCACGCCGCGCTGCCACAGCCGCACCCGGGGTACGCCGTGGGTCTCCAGGTCGTGCAGGGCGGCGCTGGACGGGGCGAGGGTGAGGTCGGCGGCGGAGTGGACGGCACGGATGCGGCGCCAGGCGGCGGCCTCTCCGGCGCCCATGTAGGTGCGGGCGTACCCGGCGAGGTCGGTCTGGTAGACGGCGACGGCGGGGATGCCGAGGCGGGCGGCGGCGGCCATGCCGCGGACGCCGAGGACGAAGGGGCTGGCCAGGTGGACGACGTCCGGGCGGTGCTCGATGAGCGTCGCGGCGAGGCGACGGCTGGGCAGGGCTACCCGCACCTGCGGGTAGCCGGGGAGCGGGAGGGAGGGGACGTGCACGACGCGGCACGGAGCGGACGCGTCGGGCCGCTGTCCCGGCGCGGGGGCCGGGGCGACGACGACGGGGTCGTGACCGCGCGCCACGAGGTGCCGGGCGGTCTGGAGCGCGCAGTGGGCCACGCCGTTCACGTCGGGGGGAAAGGATTCGGTCACGATGACGACACGCATAAGGGTGTTCTCGCCGCGCTGGACGTGGCCGCGTCAACGTGGATCTTTCCGGCCGGGGAACGTCCCGTGAGCGTTCCCCCGCACCCCCGGGCGGGTCAGGAGGTGTCCATGCCCTCCTGGCCCGCGCGTCGCCGGGTGTTCATCCGGCGGGCGGGCCGGTGCCCGGGGCCGGCTGTGCGCGGGGTCAGGCGGTGAGCCCGTCGGGGCCGATGCGGCTGCGGACGGCGGTCTGCACCTCGTCCTCCTCGGCCGGGTCGGCGGCCAGCCTGCGCAGCTGTTCGACGACCCGGGTGTCGCCGGTCTCGGCGTGCCGGGCGGCGATCTCGCGGGTGGTCTCCTCGCAGTCCCAGAGGCACTCGACGGCGAACCCGGCCGCGAAGAACGGGTCGGTGGCG
Organism: Streptomyces sp. NPDC091279; assembly: GCF_044757465.1. Classification (NCBI taxonomy): domain Bacteria; kingdom Bacillati; phylum Actinomycetota; class Actinomycetes; order Kitasatosporales; family Streptomycetaceae; genus Streptomyces; species Streptomyces sp. NPDC091279. The sequence goes on from NZ_JBIVVA010000009.1 coordinate 9,909, forward strand.
GCCAGCGCGCGGGCGGCGCGGCCCCGCAGGTGCGAGGAGGCGGTCTCCCGGTAGATGTGGCGCAGGACGGGGGCGGCGCAGACGATGCCGAGCCGGCCGGTGCCGTCGACGAGGGTGAACAGGGTCGGCGCGTCGGGTCCCTCGCCCCGCACGGCCTCGCGCAGGGCGCCCAGGACCAGGTCCCGGTCCTCGACGCCGCCCCGGCAGGCGAGCATCCGTCCGGCGGCGGCGCCGAGCGGGTCGGGCCGGTGGGCCCAGCCGCGGGCCCGGTCGACGGCGGCGACACTGCGCATCCGTTCGAAGGCGTCGACGGCGGCGTCCACGACCACCGGGGTCCCGGTGCGCACGGCCGCTTCGATCAGGTCGAGGGCGGCGGAGTCGTTGCCGTCGGCGAGATAGCGCAGCGCGGTGCAGCGGGCGCCGTCGGTGCCGTCCTGGGCGGCGTTCAGGATCTCGGGCCGGTCCTCGGGCCCGGCGACGGCGACGAGGCAGCGGGCGGCGGGGACGTGCAGGGCGGCGCCCCGGTCCATGCCCTGCTGGGCCCACTCGAACACGGCCTGGACGCTCCAGCCGGGCCGGGGTCCGGTGGGGCGCATCTGGCGCTGCCAGCGGTCGAAGCAGCCGGTCTCCCGCGCGGCACGCACCCGGGCGGCGATCGAGGGGCGCGGGTCGTCCGCCCACAGTCGCCAGGGCCGGGGTTCGAAGGCGTCCCGTACGGCGACGGCGAGCGCGGCCTCCCCCTCGGCGTCGGTGGCGAACCGGGCCAGCGTGGGCGCGGCCAGGGCGCGCAGCCCGGCGTCGTCGTCGCGCAGCGCCAGTTCGTCCAGGGCCCAGGCCCAGTTGGAGCCGGTGGCGGCGTAGCGGCGCAGCAGGGCGAGCGCGTCGCGCCTGCCGTAGGAGGCGAGGTGGCCGAGGACGGCGAGGGAGAGCCCGGTGCGGGACTCCTCGCTGTCGAAGATGTCCTCGACGTCGAAGAGGTGGGCCTCGATCTCGTCCAGCTCGCCATGGAGGTCGAGGTAGAGACGGGCGTAGTAGAGGGAGCGGTTCTCCACCTGCCAGTCGTGGCGGGGATCGCGGAGCACGCAGTGGTTCAGTGCCGTGAGCGCTTCGGCTCGCGGTGCGGTGAGCGCGTGCAGCGTGCCGTCGCCACGGCCCCTCTGGAGGAGGCCGAGCAGGGTTCCGCTGGGCGCTATGACCGGATCGAACATGGGAAACAGCCTCACATCAAGCGTCGACGCAACCGGGGAACACGCACTACCTGGCCGCGTGCCAACACGTCGGGGCGCCCGCCGTCTCTTGCTTGCTGTAGACCATCTTCCTCTGCCTCTCGTCGGTGGCCCATACGGACCGAGTCACGGTCCGCGCGGTGCGGCATCACCTGCCCAGCCATCACGTCCATGAATCACGACGTCATGATGACTCGGCAGTTCGACCTGCCGCGACCGAAATACCGGCGGCCTGTTACCGCCTCCCCCGTTTGTTGTGTTTTTGCTGGTCAGAACGTGCGTGTCAGTGTGCGCCGAACAATTCGAGCAGGTCCGTCTTGCCGAACATCCGGGCCGTGTCGACGGCCGAGGGAGTGCCCGCGGCGGGGTCGGCGCCGCCCTCCAGGAGGGCCTTGATGACCTCCGTCTCGCCCTTGAAGACGGCGCCCGCGATCGGGGTCTGGCCCCGGTCGTTGATGTGGTCGGCGGCGCCGCCCTTGGCGAGCAGCGCGCGGACCGCGTCGGCGTGCCCGTGGTAGGCGGCGAGCATCACGAGGCTGTCGCCGCGGTCGTTGGTGAGGTTGGCCGGAACGCCCGCGTCGACGTACGCCACGAGCGCCTCGGTCTGTCCCTGCCGGGCCAGATCGAAGATCTTGGTCGCCAGCTCCACGACCTCGGGGTCGGGGGCTTCAGTCATCGGCCGGACCGCCTCTCATACAACCGTTCAGGTGAATCGCCAGGGTACTGGCTCCGCGGCACATGACCCGAAGTGCCGGAGGTAAAGATCGCCAAAGACCCGGTCGGACGCAAACTCCCTGCTCAACCCGCTCGGACAGCTCCACCAACCGAGGGAAATTCAGCGAAATTCACTCGATTGCACCTTTTATCCTATAGATACATTCTGTGAGCCTGGAAGTACTCATGGTGACTGTCCCCCGCGAACCAGGAGAACCCACATGATCCTCTCCATCTCAGGCGTCGTCCTTCTCGGCATCATCGTCTTCCTCTTCTTCCGCAAGGACGGGCTGAAGGCATCGCATGCCATGGTGTCGGCCCTGTTCGGCTTCTACCTGGCGAGCACGGCGATCGCCCCGAGCATCAAGGCGGGCGGCGAGAGCCTGGCGAGCCTGCTCGGCGGCATCAAGTTCTGATCCGGCCCGTCCCGTCCGCACGCACCGTCAGGAGACCGCCGTGGCCCGGCGCCCCCTTCCCCGCATCCTGAGCACAGGCAGCGCGCAGATCGCCCGGAGCCGGGAGCTGGCCCGGACGGCGGCCGACAGCGCCACCGACGTCCTCCACCCGTTGATCACGATCACGCGCGGTCTGCGCCGGCTGTCCGCCGTCGGGCGGCGCAGATGGGCCGAGACCCCCAAGGACCGGCGCGGGCCGCTGCTGTTCCTGGCGGCCTCCGTGGTCCTGGTCGTGGCGCTCGCGCCGTACGGGCCGCTGCTCGCCGTCATGACCCTGATGGCGGCGGCGGCCTGGCACGGCCGGGACCGCGTGGCGCCGCCCCCCGAGGGCCCCGACGAGGCACAGACCAAGCGCCTCGGCGCGCTCTACGAGGCCCTGATCCCCTACTTCTCGGACCCCGACGACCCCGCCCCGCTCTACGCCCACGGCGGCGCGTGGGAAAAGGCCTTCCCCGCCCACGAGTTCGACGGCTCGGGCCGTTTCGCCCACCTCACCCTCCGCTACCCGGCGTACTTCCCGGACGGCGAGCCCGCCGAGCGCGCCCGTGTCGAGCAGCTCCTGCACGCCAAGTCGGGGCGTGGCCGCGAGTACCACTTCGCCTGGGACGAGGAGGGCAACCAGCTCTCCGTCACCGTCCTCGCCCCGCTGCCCACCGACATCGCCGCCCAGCGTTTCGTCACGGCACCCGGCGAGACGGTCCTCGGCTTCACCGACCCCACCGAGGTCCCGCGCACGCTCCCGCTCACCCACGGCGAGGAACGACGTGACGTCTCGCCGGTGCTCTGGCGCACCGGCGTCCGCTCGACCGAGCCGCATCTGCTGGTCATGGGCCGTCCCGGCAGCGGCACCTCGACCCTGCTGCGCTCCCTCGCCCTCCAGGCCCTGCGCCACGGCGACGTGGTGATCCTCGAAGGCGGCGCCACCGGCGAGTTCGCCTGCCTGACCGGACGGGACGGCGTCCTCGCCGTGGAGTGCGGTCTCACCGGGGCGCTGGCCAGCCTGGAGTGGGCGACGCACGAGACGGAACGCCGGCTCGTCGCGCTCAACCGCGCCCGGCAGGCCGGCCATCCACCGCCGGACGACGCCAGGCGCCCGCTGTGGATTCTGCTGGACCGGCCGAGCGCCTTCAGCCACCTGGCGGCCACCGAGGGCCGCCCGGACCCGCAGTCCCTCCTCCAGGTCCCGCTGCGGCACGGCCGCGCAGCAGGCGTGACGGTGGTGGTGGCCGACCAGTTCGACAGCGCGGACACTCTCAGCGACCCGGTACGCCAGCACACCCACGCCCGGGTCGTGCTCGGCCCGGCCTCAGCCGACCAGGTGACGGCGGTGCTCGGGGCCCCGCCGCACACCACACCGGCCGCGCATGTCCCGCCGGGCCGCGGTTACGCCCGCCTCGGCTCGGGACCGGTACTGCGCCTCCAGGTCCCGGCGACCCCGGACCCCTACGACGACACGACCAGCGACCCGGACCGGCAGGCGGTACTGGCCCTACTGCCACCCCGCTCGAACCCGGCCGCCACCGAGAGCACGGGGCAGCTCCCCATGGAAATGGCGGTCGAGAGCTAGGCCGACCCCGGCGCCGCGGACGTTCAGGCCACGATCGTCCGCGGCGCCTCGCCCGTCCCCGACGCGCCCGTCGCCACCAGCCGGGCAGCGGCCGCCAGCCGTACGGCGGCCTCCTCCGCGACCGCGCCGCTCACCGTGAACGGCAGCCGCACATACCCCTCGAAGGCGCCGTCCACCCCGAACCTCGGCCCCGACGGCACCCGCACCCCGACCCGCTCCCCCACCTCCGCGAGCCGCGAGCCGGACAGCCCCCCGGTGCGCACCCACAGCGTGAGCCCGCCCCGGGGCACCTCGAACTCCCAGTCGGGCAACGCCCGTCGCACGGCCGGGATCAGGGCGTCCCGGTTCTCCCGGGCCTGCGCGCGCCGGACCGCGACCGCCTGCTCCCAGCCCCCGGTGCCGAACAGCCAGTTCACGGCCAGCTGTTCGAGCACCGGCGTGCCCAGGTCGGCGTACGCGCGCGCGGCGACCAGGCTGCGCACGACGTCCGGTGCCGCACGCACCCAGCCGATCCGCATCCCGGCCCAGAACGCCTTGCTGGCCGAGCCGACGGTGATCACGGTGGACCCGGCCGGGTCGAAGGCGCACACCGGGCGCGGCATCTCGACGTCGTCGTCGAGCCACAGTTCGCTCATCGTCTCGTCGGCCACCAGGACCGTGCCAGCCGAGCGGGCCGCCTCCACCAGACCGCGCCGCTGGTCCTCGTCGGCGAGGGCGCCGGTCGGATTGTGGAAGTCGGCGACGACATAGGCCAGTCGGGGCGCCGCGTCCCGGAAGACCTGACGCCAGCGGTCCAGGTCCCAGCCGGCCAGCCCCTCGGCCATCGCGACGGGCACCAGCCGGGCCCCGCCCTCCCGCATCAGCTGGAGGATGTTGGCGTAGGACGGCGACTCGACGGCGATGCGCTCGCCGCGTCCGGCGAAGAGATGGCAGATCGCGTCGATCGCGCCCATCGCGCCGGTGGTCACCATGATCTGCTCGGGCATGGTGGCGATGCCGCGCGCGGTGTACCGCTCGGCGATCATCGCGCGCAGCGCGGGCAGCCCGGCCGGGTAGTCGCCGTGCGTGCGGGCGTAGGGGGGCAGCTCCGCCAGGGCCCCCTGGACGGCGCGGGTCAGCCAGGGTTCGGGGGCGGGCAGCGCCGCGTGGCCCAGGTCGATCATCGAGCCGAGCGCCTCGGGCGGCAGCGGTTCGAGGCCCCGCGCGGGCAACGGGTTCCCGGCCGGCACCGTCGTCCAACTGCCCGCGCCGCGCCGGGACTCCAGGAACCCTTCGGTGCGCAGCGCCTCGTAGGCGGCGGCGACCGTGGTGCGGCTGACCGAGAGGGCGAGGGCGAGTTCGCGTTCGGCGGGCAGCCGGGCGGCGACGGGCACCCGCCCTTCGAGGACCAGCAGCCGGATGCCGTCGGCCAGCGCCCGGTAGGCGGGCGGCCGTCGGGTGCCGGGCCCGGCCGGTCGGTCCTGCTGCGAGCTGAGCAGCCGGCCGAGCTGCGCGGCACCCATCGCCGAAGTCCACTGCGTCATGGAAATCAGTCCACCTTCCTCGAATTGGCCATGGATGACGTTTCTCCCCAAGCCACAGGGTGACACAAGCCAGTCCACCACCACCAGCATCAGGGGGCACACCTTGTCCAAGCGGAACCGTCTCGGGCGACGGTCGATCCAGCTCTACACGGGCCTCGCGCTGTACGGCGCCAGCTCCGGGCTGCTCGTCGAGGCCGGGCTCGGCCTGGAGCCCTGGAACGTGCTCCACCAGGGCCTCGCCGCACGCACCGGCCTGACCATCGGCGTCGTCTCCATCGTCGTCGGCGCCGCCGTACTGCTCCTGTGGATTCCACTGCGCCAGCGCCCGGGCCTGGGCACGGTCTCCAACGTCTTCGTGGTCGGCCTCGCCATGGACGGCACCCTCGCCCTCGTCCCCGACACCCGCGCCCTGGCCGTCCGCATCCCGCTGATGCTGGCCGGCGTCGTCCTCAACGGCCTCGCCACCGGCCTCTACATCAGCGCCCGCTTCGGCGCGGGCCCCCGCGACGGCCTGATGACCGGCCTGCACCGCGCCACCGGCCGCTCCCTGCGGCTGCTGCGCACGGCGATCGAACTGACCGTCGTGGCCGGCGGGTTCGCCCTCGGCGGCACCGTCGGCATCGGCACCGTCCTGTACGCGCTGGCGATCGGCCCGCTCGCCCAGTTCTTCCTGCGGATGTTCGACGCCACCCCGGCACCCGAGCGCGGCACGATCGTTGCCGCCGGGTCACCGCGGGGCGCGATACTGCCCCGGTGAGCACCCGGACACCCCATCCCTACCTCGACCATCCCGGCCCGATCCCCTTCGCCCACCGGGGCGGGGACGCGGACGGCCTGGAGAACACCGTGCCGCAGTTCCGGCGGGCGGTGGCGGCCGGTTACCGGTACATCGAGACGGACGTGCACACCACGGCCGACGGCAGGCTGGTCGCCTTCCACGACGCGACCCTGGACCGGGTCACCGACGGCTCGGGCCGGATCGCGGACCTGCCCTGGCAGGACGTGCGCCACGCGCGCGTGGCGGGCCGCGAACCGCTGCCCCTGTTCGAGGAGTTGCTGGAGACCTTCCCCGAGGTGCGCTGGAACGTCGACCTCAAGGCGGAGGCCGCCCTCGCCCCGTTCCTGGAACTGGTCGCGCGCGCCGACGCCTGGGACCGGATCTGCGTGGGCTCCTTCTCCGAGGCCCGGGTCGTGCGCGCCCAGCGCCTGGCGGGACCCCGCCTGGCCACCTCCTACGGCACCCGGGGCGTGCTCGGCCTGCGGCTGCGCTCCTGGGGGCTGCCGACCGTGCCCCGCCCCTCGGCGATCGCCGCACAGGTGCCCGAGACGCAGTCCGGCGTCCCGGTGGTCGACCGGCGCTTCGTGCGCGCCGCCCACGCGCGCGGGCTCCAGGTCCACGTGTGGACGGTCAACGAACCCGAGCGCATGCACCGGCTCCTGGACCTGGGCGTCGATGGCATCATGACCGATCACATCGACACGTTGCGCGCGGTCATGGAGGAGCGGGGCGTCTGGGTCTGAGGGCCCGGGCGGGCCGTCCGGGCGCGCACGGCAGCTGCGGCGGGAAAGCGGGGGCGCGGGTGGGCGGGAAGCCTGAGACACGGGTGGGGGTCGAGCCGGGACAACCGGCGGCCGAGGCCTCGGACCGGCGGCGCGAGCAGCGCGGCTGGTACTTCTACGACTGGGCCTGCTCCGTCTACTCGACGAGCGTGCTGACCGTCTTCCTCGGCCCCTATCTGACCTCGGTCGCCGAGTCGGCGGCGGACGCGGACGGGTTCGTCCATCCGTTCGGGATACCGGTGCGCGCGGGGTCGTTCTTCGCCTACTCGGTGTCCCTGTCGGTGATCGTCGCCGTGGTGGTGATGCCCCTGGTGGGCGCGGCCGCCGACCGCACCGGCCGCAAGAAGCCGCTCCTCGCGGCCGCCGCCTACACCGGCGCGACGGCGACCACCTGCATGTTCTTCCTGGACGGCGACCGCTATCTGCTGGGCGGCGCCCTGCTGATCATCGCCAACGGGGCGCAGTCGGTCGGCATGATGCTCTACAACTCCTACCTCCCGCAGATCGCCCCGCCCGAGGAGCGCGACGCCGTCTCCTCCCGGGGCTGGGCCTTCGGCTACGCGGCGGGCTCCCTGGTGCTGGTCGGGAATCTGGTGCTCTACCTGGCCCACGACCGCTTCGGCGTCTCCGAGACCACCGCGGTGCGCGTCTGCCTGGCCACGGCGGGCCTGTGGTGGGGCGCCTTCACGCTGATCCCGCTGAGCCGCCTGCGCGATCGCGCCGCCACCCGCGAGGGGCCGACGGCCCCGGGCCTGCGGCAGCTCGCGGCGACCGTCCGCGACATGCGCCGCCACCCGCTGACGCTCTCCTTCCTGCTGGCGTACCTCGTCTACAACGACGGCATCCAGACGGTGATCTCCCAGGCCTCCCTCTACGGCTCGCAGGAGCTGGGTCTGAGTCAGTCGACGCTCATCGTGGCCGTCCTGCTGGTGCAGGTGCTGGCGGTGGCCGGCGCCCTGGCGATGGGTCGGCTGGCCCGCCTCTACGGGGCGAAGCGGACGATCCTCGGCTCGCTGGTCGCCTGGACGGTGACGCTGGCCGCCGGGTACTTCCTGCCGGCCAACGCGCCGCTGTGGTTCTTCGTCCTGGCGTCCGGCATCGGCCTGGTCCTGGGCGGCAGCCAGTCGCTCTCGCGCTCTCTGTTCTCTCATCTGGTCCCGCCCGGAAAAGAGGCCGAGTACTTCTCGGCGTACGAGATGAGCGACCGGGGCATGAGCTGGCTTGGTCCTCTTCTGTTCGGGATCACCTACCAGCTCACGGGGAGCTATCGCGACGCGATCATCTCCCTGGTGGCGTTCTTCGCGATCGGGTTCGTGCTGCTCGCACGGGTGCCGGTGCGACGGGCGATCGGCGACGCGGGGAATCCCGTTCCCGAGAGGATTTAGCGTTCGAGGCCAAAGGGCGGTAGTGTACGCGTTTGGCCTGCCAGGCGGACCGTTACTGCGCGTCAAAGATGCCGAAACGGTGGGTCACATCTACCAGTAGATGTGACAAACCGGGCGCGGGCGGGTACAACAAGGGCGGTTACGACGGCGACGCATGACCCGGAACGGGAATCTTTACCGCCGACCGGACGTTGAACGGATGACGACGACAGCGACACCTGTCCTGTGGGCGACAAGCCCGGGAGGCACGATTCATGAGTGAGCGAGCTCTTCGCGGCACGCGCCTCGTGGTGACCAGCTACGAGACGGACCGCGGCATCGACCTGGCCCCGCGCCAGGCCGTGGAGTACGCATGCGAGAAGGGACATCGCTTTGAGATGCCCTTCTCGGTCGAGGCGGAGATTCCGCCGGAGTGGGAGTGCAAGGTCTGCGGGGCCCAGGCACTCCTCGTTGACGGCGACGGCCCAGAGGAAAAGAAGGCCAAGCCCGCGCGTACACATTGGGACATGCTGATGGAGCGGCGCACCCGCGAGGAACTCGAAGAGGTCCTTGAGGAGCGTCTGGCGGTTCTCCGCTCCGGCGCGATGAACATCGCTGTTCATCCGCGTGACAGCCGCAAGTCTGCGTAGTCCCTGCACCAGGGCCCGACGCACGACACGCACGCACAACAAGACTGCGGGCGCCTACGTGATTCCACGTAGGCGCCCGCAGTCGTCTCTTCGATCCCTGTCACGCCGTTCGAACGACGTGACAGGCGCCGTCAGCGGTTCAGCGGCGGGCGCGGGCCCTCGGGGGTGTCGCCGCCCGGCTCGTCCCTGACGACCTCGCCCTGCACGACCTTGCCGTCGGGGCGGTGCATCCGGGCCTGCTGGAAGGCGTCGCCCACGGTGCCCGGGGCGGCGGCGCGCAGCTTCTTCTCCACGGTGCGCTCGGCGAACCGGCCAAGGGCCTGCTGCACCGACGGGATCAGCAGGAGCAGCCCCGCCACGTCCGAGAGCAGGCCGGGGATCATCAGGAGCAGCCCGCCGAGCATCATCAGCCCGCTGCCGCCGCCGCTGGAGGGGGCGGCGCCGTTCTGGAGGGCTTCGTTCAGGTTCTTGAAGGCCCGGCGGCCCGCCTTCTTGATGACCCCCGCGCCGACCACGAACCCGGCGAGCAGCAGCAGGAACACCACGAACCCGCTGGAGGCGCCCGCGACCACGGTCAGCAGCCAGATCTCCAGCACCAGCCAGGCCGCGACGCCCAGCGGCAGGAACGTTCGCAGCCGGGAGCGCCGGGCGGGAGCAGGATAGGCGGGGGTCGGTGTACCAGTCGTCATGCGTCCAGTGTGCCTGGGTAAAGCTCAGTGCGGCATAAGAGGACGATCAACCGTGGCTGTGAGAGTGGGCCCCCCGGCCGCCTACGCCTCCGGGCGGGCCTGCGGGTTCTTCGGCCGCGTCACCCGTCCGGTGACCTTGCCGACCCGCTCCCCCACGCCCCACGCCGTGACCCGCCACAGCGCCTCGACGAGGATGTCCCGGCTCATCTTGGAGTCGCCCAGCTCGCGCTCGACGAAGGTGATGGGGACCTCGACGACGTGGTAACCGGCCCGCACCGCGCGGCGGGCCAGGTCGACCTGGAAGCAGTAGCCCTGCGAGGAGACCTCGTCGAGGCCGAGGCCCTCCAGGGTCTCCCGGCGGAAGGCCCGGTAGCCGCCGGTGATGTCGCGCAGCGGGAGATCCAGGGCGAGGCGGGAGTAGAGACTGCCGCCCCGGGAGATGACCTCACGGCTCCTGGGCCAGTTGACCACCCGGCCGCCGGGCACCCAGCGCGAGCCGAGGACCAGGTCGGCGCCCTTGAGGGCGGTCAGCAGGCGGGGCAGCTCCTCGGGCTGGTGGGAGCCGTCGGCGTCCATCTCGATCAGGACGCCGTAGCCGTGCTCCAGGCCCCAGCGGAAGCCCGCGAGGTAGGCGGCGCCGAGCCCTTCCTTGCCCTTGCGGTGCAGCACCTGGACGTGGTCGTCCGTGGCGGCCAGCTCGTCGGCGAGCTTGCCGGTGCCGTCGGGGCTGTTGTCGTCAGCCACCAGGACGTGGGCCGCGGGGACGGCCTCGCGGACACGGCCGACGATCGACTTGATGTTCTCGGCCTCGTTGTAGGTCGGGATGATCACCAAGGCCGTGCCGAGCGGGCCGAACTTTCTCCCCCGGTCCTGTGCCGCGAGGGTCCCGTCGCCGTCGTTCACTGCTGCCCCTTCGTGTCCGTACGCAGAGGTCCACCATAGTGGCCGCCGCCTGCGATGACGTGACAGGACGTTCGTATGGTGGTGTCGATTCCGCAAGAGCGGGGTAAGGAACACCGTTTGGGGGTTTTTGGGGTGCTGCGGATGGGGGCCCGGCGCCCTTCGGGCCGACCTGGGGCCCGCTGGCTGCGGGTCGACCGAAAGCCGTTGTCTACTGAACGCCCGGGCCCCACCCGGGTCACACCTCCCCGACCGGTAAAACGTTCCCTCGTCTCGGCGCTGGCGCTGGGCCTGGCTCCCAGTGGCGGTGCCCCGGTGCGGCACACCGTCCCTGACCCAGCGGCGCCGCGACGAGTGCGCGGACGTTTCACGGTCGGGCGTCCGGTGGTGGACCCGGCAGAACCTACCGGCCTTTCGCCTTGGCCTGTCAACAGCCGCGCAACCTGCGCAAACGTCGCCGAGGGCCAGGTCGGGGCGGAGGATGCGCAGGTCGCGCGGCGGGGCGGCGGCCACTGACCGGCGGCGCGCCACCCCGGGAGATCACTCGCTCGGCCGTACGAACACGGTCCGGCCGCCCACCACGGTGCGCAGGCAGACGGGCAGGTCGCGGCCCGGGGTGAGGTCGGGCAGGCCGGGGGTGCCGGAGCGCGGGTCGGTGGACCAGCGGGCCACCCGGTCGTCGGGCGCCTGGACCACCAGTTCGTCGGTCCGCCAGACGGCGTAGTCGGCGGGCGCGCCCGGGACCAGGACGCCCGCGTCGTCGCGGCCGACGGCGCGCCAGCCGCCCCGGGTGTGGGCGGTGAACGCGGCACGCACCGAGATCCGGTGCTCGGGCGTGTGGTGGAAGGCGGCGGCGCGGACGGTGCCCCACGGGTCGAGGGGGGTGACCGGGCTGTCGGAGCCGAGGGCGAGCGGGACACCGGCCCGCAGCAGGGCGGCGAAGGGGTTGAGGGCGCGGGCCCGGTCGGCGCCGAGGCGGTCCGCGTACATGCCGTCCGTGCCGCCCCACAGGGCGTCGAAGGCGGGCTGCACGGAGGCGGTCAGGCCGAGTTCGGCGAAGGCGGCGATCGACTCGGGGGTGAGCAGCTCGGCGTGTTCGACGCGGTGCCGGGCGGCCCGCACGCGCGCGAGGCCGGCCTTCTCGGCGGCGGCCCGCACCCCGTCGACGACGGCGGTGACGGCGGCGTCGCCGATGGCGTGGAAGCCCGCCTGGATGCCGGCCTCGGTGCAGGCGACGACGTGGGCGGCGACGGCGTCGGCGTCCAGGTAGGCGGTGCCGGTGTGGTCGGCGTCGGCGTAGGGCTGGTGGAGGCAGGCGGTGTGGGAGCCGAGGGCGCCGTCCACGAAGAGGTCGCCCGCGGCGCCCGCAGCGCCCAGTTCGCGTGCCTTGTCGATGTCCTGTTCGGCCCAGTAGCCGACGACCCGGGGTCCGCCTCCGGTGGCGGCGAGCCGCAGCAGGCCGGTGAAGTCGTCCTCGTCGGAGATGCCGGGCCCGCCGCACTCGTGGAGCGAACCGATGCCGAGGGAGGCCGCGCGGTCGAGGGCGGCGCGCTGGGCCTCGGTGCGCTGGGCCGGGGTGACGGCGGCGAGGGCGGCGGCGCGCACGGTGTGGTGGGCGTCGCGGGTGAGCGGCCCGTCGACGGCGCCGATCCCGGGCGTGAGGTCCAGCAGGGCGGTGCTGACGACGGCCGAGTGGACGTCGATGCGGCTGAGGTAGAGCGGGCGGCCGCCGGCGGCGTCGTCGAGTTCGGCGCGGGTCGGGGGGCGGCCGTCGGGCCAGCGGGCGGCGTCCCAGCCGTGGCCGAGCAGGACCCGGTCGTGCGGGCGGGCCCGTGCGAAGTCCCGGACCAGGTCGAGGGCCGCGGCGAGCGAGGGCGCGGTGGACAGGTCGAGGCCGGTGAGGGCGAGGCCGGTGGCGGTGGCGTGCACATGGGCGTCGGTGAAGGCCGGGGTGACCAGGGCGCCGTCCAGGTCGACGACGTCGTCGACACCGTCCGCGAAGGCGTCGGCGGCGCCCTCGGAGCCGACCCAGGCGACCTGGCCGTGTTCGACGACCATGGCGGTCGCGAACGGGTCGGCGGGGCTGTGGACCTCGCCTCGGCGGAGCAGGACGGTGCGGGGCGGGGCGGTGCGCTCGTTCATGGGGAACAGTCTCGCGCCTCGGCGGCACCGCCCGGCACACCGGTGCGTCAGATCCGGGGCGGCCGGGCCTCGTACGGGGTCGACAGGACGACGGTGGTGCGGGTGGAGACGCCGGCCTGGGTGCGGACCCGGGCGAGGAGTTCCTCCAGTTCGTGCGGGGTGGCCACGCGCACCTTGAGGATGTAGTTCTCGTCGCCCGCGACGCTGTGGCAGGCCTCGATCTCGGGGACGTCGGCCAGCCGGTCCGCGATGTCGTCGGGGGCGCTGGGGTCGAACGGCTTCACCGAGATGAACGCGGTCATCGGCAGCCCCACCGCCTCGGGGTCGACGACGGCCGCGTAGCCGCGGATGACGCCACGCTGCTCCAGCCGCCGCACCCGCTGGTGCACGGCCGACGTGGACAGGCCCGTGGCCTTGCCCAGGTCGGTGTAGCTCATCCGCCCGTCCTTGACGAGCAGCTGCACGATCTGTCGGTCCAGCTCCTCCATGGCGCAAGAACCTACCGTGCGGCAGATCGCCGGGATACCCGAGCGGTGCGGGTCATACCCGGTTCGTGATGTGGCGGGGAGGGACCGGTGGGACTCCTGGGGGACAAAACGGCCGGGCCGGGCACCCGGGACCTTCATGTGACGAACACCACAGGCCCCGGGGCGTCTCCGTGATGCCCTCGCGATTACCCCGGAGACGGGACGGGAAGTGCTTGCTGTGGTCGGGGCCGCAGCGCCTTCCGGCCCAGCCCGAGGGGGAGAATCCCATGCAGAGCCTCAAGCGCCCTGGTCGCAGCACGTCCAAGCGGCTCAAGCCGGTCGTCGACATCGAGCCGGAAGGCATCGATCCGAACGACGCCGAGCCGTACGACGATGACGAGCTGGACACGTACGACACGTTGGAGATGTACCGGGTGATCTGCCCGGACTGCGCGCAGTCGATCGCGCTGCTGGCGGACGAGAAGGTGCTGCCGGAGCACGCGCTGTGCGCCTCGCCGTGGAACCCGTTCGGGCTCACGGTCTGCGCGGGGACGGGGCGCCGGGCGTCCGACGCCCGCGGCGCGGACGCCTCGGCGAAGCCCCAGGAGCAGGACACCGCCCTGCTGTTGACGCTCCCCCAGGGGCTCGACTGGCGCACGCAGCCCTTCTCGCACGTCGGCGGTCCCAGCTCGCGCCCGATGCGCGTACCGGTGATGCGCCGCGAGGCCGCCTGACCGCTCCCGTCAACGCCGCCGGCCACCCTCGGCGTTGCGGAGCCCGACGAGCAACCGCCCCGCGCCCGGGGCCAGTTGGCCGCGCACCCGGCACGCGTCTCCCACCAGCACCGTCAACGGCGGTGAGGGCGCGCCCGGTTCAGGGCGCCGGAGGCCGGTCCGGTCGGCATGTTCCCGTCTTCCCGGCACCCGGCACGCTCACCCGTGTTCCCGTCCGGCCTGCCCGTGACGCCGTCCGCCGTGACGGTGCGGTCGGTGGCCGAGCATGCCCAGGCGCCTTCTGCCTGGCGGGAGTTGGCGCGCGCGTCGAGGCCGTGGCACCCCGGCCCGGAGGGGGCCGGGTCGCGGCGCCACGGGTGAACTGCCGTCGGTTCAGCGGGACTCGGGGCCCAGCAGGTGGCGTCCGATGACCAGGCGCTGGATCTGGTTGGTGCCCTCGACGATCTGAAGGACCTTCGCCTCGCGCATATACCGCTCGACCGGGAAGTCGGCGGTGTAGCCGTAGCCGCCGAGGATCTGGACGGCGTCGGTGGTGACCTTCATCGCGGCGTCCGTGCAGTGCAGTTTCGCCATGGCCGCCTGTTTGGAGAACGGGCGGCCCGCGTCGCGCAGTCGGGCCGCCGCGAGATAGAGGGCGCGGCCCGCCTCGATCTGCGTCGCCATGTCGGCGATCAGGAAGCGCAGGCCCTGGAAGTCGCCGATGGGACGCCCGAACTGCTGCCGTCCGGCGGCGTAGGCGACCGCCTCGTCCAGGGCCGCCTGGGCGAGCCCGATGGCACAGGCCGCTATGCCGAGCCGCCCGGCGTCGAGGGAGGAGAGGGCGATCGTGAAGCCCTGGCCCTCCTCGCCGAGCCGCCGGTCGTCGCCGACGCGTACGCCGTCGAAGTGGATCTGGGCGGTCGGGGAGCCCTTCATGCCCATCTTCTTCTCGGGTGCGGCGGCGCTGAGGCCCTCCGCGTCGCCCGGCACCAGGAAGGCGGTGATGCCGCGTGGGCCGTCGGCTCCGGTGCGGGCCATGACCGTGTAGAAGTCGGCGATGCCGCCGTGCGTGATCCAGGACTTGGTGCCGTCGATGACCCAACTGTCGCCGTCCCGCACGGCCTTGGTGCGCAGCGAGGCCGCGTCGGAGCCGGCGGCGGGCTCGGAGAGGCAGTAGGCGCCGAGCAGGCCGCCGCCGAGCATCGCGGGCAGGTGCGCGGCCTGCTGCTCCTTGGTGCCGAAGCGGGCGAGCCCGTAGGCGGCGAGGGTGTGGACGCTGACCCCGAGGCCGACGGTGAGGCGGGCGGTGGCCAGCTCTTCGAGGACCTGGAGGTAGACCTCGTAGGGCTGTTCACCGCCGCCGTACTCGGTGTCGTAGGGGAGGCCGAGCAGGCCGGAGTCCGAGAGCAGGGTGAAGACTTCGCGGGGGAAGCGGCTCGCGTCCTCCTCCTCGGCCGCCTTCGGGGCGATCTCGCGCTGTGCGATGTCACGCACGAGCGAGAGCAGCTCCCGGGCTTCGTCGGTGGGCAGTTGACGGTCCACCGGCTGCGGGGCGCGGTCGGGCATGCGACAGATCCTCCCTGTTGGGACACATCGGCGGACGGGCGCGTCACGAGGGAGCGCCGCCGCCGGGACTCACGGGTGCACCGGCCAGCACGGGATTCCGGGTCGCAGAAGCTGCTGACCAGCGACTGTGCGCTGTGAGTATGCCCGACCTGAGACCCTGGGTCACCGGTTAACGGCCGCTCACTGGAAGAAGTTCCCGAATGTGCTGACGGCACCCTGGCCAGGAAGAGGGGCGCGCGGAGCGAACGGTTCCGTCGAAAGGGAACGGTCCGTCAGAAGTCGCGGCGGGCGGGGCTCGGGGCCGGGAAGGCGGGGTCGATCTCCTCGATGACGCGCATGGTGCCGCCGAGCGTCTTGACCAGCAGTTCGCGCATGGCGTCGCGGGTCATCCGGGGGCGGTCGATCCAGTCGATGGTGGCGCCCTCCACGCCGCACACCCAGGCGAACAGGCCCGTGCGGACCATCGGCGTGATGTCGCTGCGGCCGTAGGTGCCCTCGGCGATGGTCGTGACGATCGCCTCGCGCACGCCGTCCCGGATGGCGTGCACCTCGGCGTCGAAGCCGACGCCGCCGCTGACGATGGTGCGGTAGGCGGCCTGGTTGTGCTCGGCGTAGCGGAGGTAGCCGTCGATGGTGCGGTGCACGCGGTCCACGGCCGGGAGTTCGGCTCCGCTGGCGGCGAAGGTGACGAGGTCGGCGACGGAGTCGTGGACGATCGCCAGGTAGTAGCCGCGCTTGGACTGGAAGTAGTAGTAGATCAGCCCCTTGGCGACCTGCGCCTGACGCGCGATGTCGTCCATCGAGAGCGCGTCGTAGGAGGTGTCGGCGAACAACTTCCGCCCGATGGTGATGAGTTCGGCACGGCGGGCCGTGGAGCGTTCGGTTCCGCGCGCCCGGGGGCGGGCGGCGTCGCTCTCTTGACTGATCTTCAACTCGGACCTGGTCTCGGGCGGGCGGCGGCGGGCCATCCGCAGTATGCCAGGTCGACTGTGCGCCAGGTCACCGTGGCCACGAGGGCACGGCGCGGGCGGCCGTTACAGGAGCCCGAGTTGGGTCACGAGCATCGCGACGACCACGACGAGCACCCAGCCCATGGCGTGCTCGAAGATCGTCGGCCCGTCCTCCTGGGGGCCGCCGGTGCGGGTGCGGGCGGTGGTGGCTGAATGTGCGCTCATGACCTCTCGCCAAGATAGGGATGTACCGGGTGGAATCCCCCCACCGATCCGTCCACCATGCCATCGATCGGGCCCGCTATGGCCGAGACCTTGCTCACAGGACATGCGGAGGCCCCCGGTCCGGCACACCCCGGGGGCCTTTGTCGGCAACGGCGGTCAGCGCACCCCCACCGCCGCGAGCGCCCGGCGCTGCTCGGCCGTGAGGTGGGCCGGGAAGTAGAGGTAGCAGACCCCTCCGGTGCCGGAGACGACGGTGCCGGCGGCGTTGTGGCGCTTGGTCCTGAGCCAGATATTTTCAAACTCGCGCCGGTTGTAGACCCGCCGCACCGCCTCGTCGCTGGCCGAGAACGGGTCGTTGGCGATCACGTCACCGGCCGCCGTGAAGCCGATCACCGTCATCAGGTGCCCGGCGGTGCCGTAGCCCGCGCCGGTCAGCTCCGTCTTCAGGAAGGACTGGGACGTTATGGCCGGGATACCGGCCGCGATCAGGGTCTCCAGGTCGGTGAGCGAGCCGAGCCGGGTGACCACGCCCTGGAGGTCCTTGAAGGTGGCCGCGTAGGCCGCGTTGAACGGCCAGTTGCCGCACCCCTCGTACTGGTAGTCGAAGGTGTAACGGGCGGCATGGCAGATCTGTGGGTCGGCGTACGAGGGGTCCACCCAGGACAGTTGCGCGGGGGTGAGCCGGCCGCCCCAGTACTCGATGATCATCTGCGAGGAGGTGGGGCTGCACCAGGCCTCACCGCCGTTGTCGTACTGCGGGTACTGGCCCGTGTGGATCTCCTGCGAGTAGCGCGGGACGGTCAGTTCGCGGTCGAGGCCGGGGGTGGAGGCGGGGACGGTGAAGCGGTCAGGGACGTCCGAGCCCATCGCGCCGACCCGCCAGACGGTCGGGGTGCGCCGGGTGCCGGGCTTGCGGTAGAGGGTCAGCCGCAGCCGGTAGGCGGACAGCCGCAGGCCGGTCGCGGCGTCGTTGATCGCGAAGGTGTCGGTGGAGATGCTGCTGCGGCCGTCGGTCTGGCCGTCGACCGAGGTGCGGCGGATGTCCTGGTCGCCGGCGGCCCAGCGGCCCATGACGTACCAGGGGGCGTCCGTGCCGTCGGAGTAGGTGCCCTTCAGTTCGACCTGGAGCCAGGTGGAGGCCGGGGTGTGCGCGTTCCAGGACGCGATCACCTCGGTGGCCGGTACGGCGAGCCGGTGGAGGGGGCCGGTCCAGGTCGCGTACTCCCAGGTGGCGGTGGTGCCGGTGTGCGGGTCGCGGTAGTCGGTGCGTCCTGCCGGGGTGGCGATGACGATGCCGGGGCGGGCGCCGTCGACGGCACGGACGCCGTGGGCGGTGCCGTCCCGCCAGTCCTGGAACGTGGTCCAGGACCGGTGGTCGACCTGGCGGGCGGCGGTCGGGCCGACGTCGGCCGCGGCCGGGTCGGCGTTCTGTCCTGTGCGGTCCGAGGCGAGGGCCGGTGCCGCGCCGCCTGCCACCGCCGCGACGACGACCGCGGCGGACAGGACGGTTCTGCGGGAGGGCTGTTCGGCTCTGGTCATGGGCGGGAAGACCCCCAAGTGTCCGAGTCGGGGCGGGGCCGTGCGCACGGCTCGCGCCGCCGCACGGTGGTGCGCCAACTATGGCCGGGGCCGGAGCGCGCCACCAGCACTTCCGGGTATGCCGCGCCCACCAATATGGGTCTCGACCAGTGACATGACCTGCGACGGGGCAGGTCACGGGGCGTACGCCGGGCCGTTCGGCGGCCACTCTTCCGTGGGGATGGGTGTCAGCCGGACACTGTTGGGCCGGGCTCAGCCGGACATCCGTGGGGCGGGCTCAGACGTACATCCGTGGGGCCGGGCTCAGCCGGACATTAGAATCTTCCCGTCACATTGCGCCCACCCGAGGGACCCCTCATCCACCGCCTCGCCGCCCGCCTGCGCCACCTCCCGCCGTCCTGCGGCCCGGTCCGCCTGGTCGGCGTCGACGGGCACGCCGGTTCCGGAAAGACCACGTTCGCCGGGGAGTTGGCGCACCTCCTGGGGGACGCGCCGGTCCTGCACCTCGACGACATCGCCAGCCACGACGAGCTGTTCGCGTGGACCGGCCGCCTGCTCACCCAGGTGATCGAGCCGCTGGGCCGAGGCGCAACGGCCCACTACGCCCCCTACGACTGGCAGACCCGCGCCTTCGGGCCGCCCAGGGCGCTGCCGCCCGCGCCCGTGGTCCTCGTCGAGGGCGTCGGCGCCGGTCGGCGTGGGCTGCGGCCGTATCTGGCCCACCTGTTGTGGATGGAGCTGCCGCGCGAGGAGTCCTGGACGCGGGGGCGGCTGCGGGACGGGCAGGAGCAACGGGCGTTCTGGTCCACGTGGGTCGAAGCGGAACGGCGACACTTCGCCGAAGACCCGTCCCGCCCGTTCGCGGACATCCTGGTACGGCAGGGCAGGGCGGGGTACGCGATACGGGTGGGACCCGTGAACACGGTTGGACCGGACCAGAAGTTCACTCAGGGTGACGACCCATCCGCAATGTGCTGAACTTGTGAAGGCGGCTACCCCTGAACCGGGCCGAGAGCCCCAACTCGGCTTGACCCAGGGGCCGTACAGGTCTTACGTTCTCAATGTGCGGCCCTGCGGGGCCGCCCGCACAGACACGAAGCCCCCGGTTGTTCCCCCGTGATCGGGGGCTTCGTTCTGTCCTCAGCCGCTTTTCGGCCGCCGAGTGGCGTGTTTTGCTCACCCTCGGTCACCGTCCGAAGTGCGCCCCATCCGCTCCCACCTCGCCGAACGGCCTGTGCGGCACCCTTCGGCGAGCGACACCGGCGCGGGTACGATGCCCTCGGTGCGACCTACCGACTGCTTCTCGCACCGCAACTCCGTTCCGCGGCACGGCGGTTCGATCAAGCGGTCCGACGGGCGCGAGCCTCCGGGCCAACCGGCGGGGGCACGGTTTGTGGGGGACGTGATGGACTTCGGCACGCGGGGCCCCGAGGCACCGGCCGATCTCGCCTGGCTGCGCGGCGTGGACGCCTACACGATGGGCGCCTATCCGCAGGCGGAGGAGGAGTTCCGGACGGCGGTCCGGACCGATCCCGGGATGGCGGACGCCTGGCTGGGGCTGCACGCGCTGCGCGTCGACACGACGACCGCGCTGCTGCGGATGTTCCGGCACCGGGACCGCTTCGGCGAACAGCGCGCCCGGCACCGACGCTCCCTCAACTCCTGGTACTGGCTGGGCTGGTGGGTGCAGCCGGTGCTGGAGAGCCCGCGCGATCTGCTGCTCGCGCACGCCTCGCACTGGCTGGACGGCCGTCATGTCCCCGAGCTGGACCGGGCGTTGGCCGGGCTGCCGCCGGTGGACACCGATCACCAGGTCCGGTTCCTGCACGCCTGCCGCGCCTATCTCGTCAAGGACTGGGACCAACTCGTCCGCAACACCGACCCGTTGATCGATGACAGCCTGCTCGGCATCGAAGCGGGACTGTTCGGCGGCATGGCCCGGGTCCGCCTGGAGATGTTCGGGCAGGCCGAGCCGCTGCTGTCGGCCGCGCTGATGCGGTGCCGCAGTGAGCAGCCGCAGCGCAAGGAGCTGCGCTACTGGCTCGCCCGCGCGCACGAGGGCACCGGGCGCTCCGCCGCCGCGCTCCCCCTGTACCGGGCCGTGCACCGCGTCGACCCGGCGTTCATGGACACCTCGGCCCGGCTCACCGCGATCTCCGAGGGCGACGGCTACGACGACTCCGCCGACCTCGCGGCGATCGCCCTCTCCGGCGCGCAGGACGTGCTGGAGAGCCCCGACGGCTTCGACCCGCTCTTCGGGCCCGAGGGCCGGGACCTGCGGCTGTCCGAACCCGACCTGCCGCCGCTCGGTCCGCTGCCGACGGTGGTCGACCCCGCCGTGCGGGACCGGGGGCTGGTGACCAACGGGGCTCCGCTGCCCGCCGGGCCGACCGATCCCGAGCTGCTCGAAGAGGCGCTCACCGAGCTGGAACGCATGGTGGGACTTGAGCCCGTCAAGCGCCAGGTCAAGGCGCTGTCCGCCCAGTTGAACATGGCGCAGCTGCGGGCCGGGCAGGGGCTTCCGGTCCAGCCGCCCAAACGGCACTTCGTCTTCTCCGGCCCGTCCGGCACCGGGAAGACCACCGTCGCGCGCATCCTCGGCCGGGTCTTCTACGCCCTCGGGCTGCTCGGCGGCGATCACCTCGTGGAGGCTCAACGGGCCGATCTGGTCGGCGAGTACCTCGGGCAGACCGCCGTCAAGGCCAACGAACTCATCGACTCCGCGATCGGCGGCGTCCTCTTCGTCGACGAGGCGTACTCGCTCTCCAACTCCGGTTACGGGAAAGGGGACGCGTACGGCGACGAGGCGTTGCAGGTGCTGCTGAAGCGGGCCGAGGACAATCGGGATCACCTCGTCGTGATCCTCGCCGGGTATCCCGAGGGGATGGATCGGCTGCTCGCCGCGAACCCCGGGTTGTCCTCGCGGTTCACCACGCGGGTGGACTTTCCGTCGTACCGGCCGCTCGAACTCACCTCCATCGGGGAGGTGTTGGCGACGGAGAACGGGGACGTGTGGGATGAGGAAGCCCTCGACGAGCTGCGCTCCATCGCCGGGCATGTGGTCGATCAGGGGTGGATCGACGAGTTGGGGAACGGGCGGTTCCTGCGCACGCTGTACGAGAAGAGCTGTGCGTATCGGGATCTGCGGTTGTCCACGTATCCCGGGGTGTTGACCCGGGACGACCTCTCCACCTTGCGGTTGCCTGATCTGATGCAGGCGTACGGGGAAGTCCTCTCCGGCCGGGGGCCCGCGGGCATGTGACGGAGGCACCCGCGAGGGCCTGCCGGCGTTGCGGGGGCGCCGACGCGATGTCGCGTTTACCCCTCTCGCCCCGTGCCGCGGAGCCGCAGGTCGGTGCGGCTCCGCGGGCCTTCGAGGGGTCGGGGTGTCAGCTGGGGACCGGGCTCGGGAGGGGGGTGGGTTCTGAGGGGCGTTGGGAGGGTGGGGTGGGGTGGTGGGCCGGGTCGGTCACCTCTCCCACCAGGAGTTCCAGGACGTCTTCCAGAGCGACGAGGCCCAGGACCTTTCCTGTCGCGTCCGCCACCTGGGCCAGGTGGGTGGCCGCTCGCTGCATGACGGACAGCGCGTCGTCCAGGGGGAGTTCGGAGCGGAGGGTGGTCATGGGACGCCACAGGTGCGGCGGGACCGCGCGGTCGGAGTCCTCCAGGTCGAGGACGTCCTTCACATGCAGGTAGCCCATGAAGACGCCGTTGTCCGCGGCGATCGGGAACCGGGAGAAACCCGTACGGGCGGTCAGTTCCACGATCCGGCCCGGGGTGACCGCCGGGCTCACGGTGATGAGGGAGTCGCTGGTGAGCAGGACGTCCGTGACCGGGTGGTCGCCCAGTTCGAGGGCGTCCTCCAGGCGCTCCTGCTCCTCGGGGCCGAGCAGACCCGCCTGGCCGGAGTCCTCCACCAGGCGGTTGAGCTGTTCGCTGGTGAAGACGGCCTCGATCTCGTCCTTGGGCTCGACGTGGAAGAGCCGCAGGATGCCCTGGGCGCAGGCGCCGAGCGCGACGGTGATCGGACGGCAGACGCGGGCGAAGGCGACCAGGCCGGGGCTGAGCCACAGCGCGGCCTTCTCCGGGGCGGCCATCGCGAGGTTCTTCGGGACCATCTCGCCGATGACGAGGTGGAAGAAGATGACCGCGACGAGGGCCAGGACATAGCCGAGGGGGTGGATCAGACCCTCGGGCAGGTGCATCCACTCGAAGACCGGTTCCAGCAACTGGGCGACCGTCGGTTCGGCGACCGCGCCCAGGGTGAGCGAGCAGACGGTGATGCCGAACTGGGCGGCGGCCATCATCTGCGGCAGCCGTTGCAGGCCGTGGAGGACCTGGCGGGACCGGGCGGTGCCGAGCGGTTCGATCTGGCTGCGGCGCACCGACACGAGCGCGAACTCGGCGCCCACGAAGAAGCCGTTGGCGAGGACGAGCAGGACGGCGAAGAGGAGTTGGAGCACGCTCATCGGGCCACCTCCGCGACCGGGGCGGTACGGACGAGGCGGACCCGCTCGGCCCGGTAGTGGCCGACCCGGCGGACGGTGAGCCGCCAGCCCGGCAGCTCGGCCCGGTCCCCCGCGGCCGGAATCCGGCCGAGCAGGTCGGCGACCAGACCGGCGACGGTCTCGTACGGGCCCTCGGGCACGTCGAGGCCTATCCGCTGGAGGATGTCGACGCGGCAGCTGCCGTCGGCGTCCCAGGCGGGCCTGCCGTCCTCGGGAGCGGCGGCGGCCAGCTCGGGCACGTCCTGGTCGTCGTGCTCGTCGCGGACCTCGCCGACGATCTCCTCGACGATGTCCTCCAGGGTGACCACGCCGGCGGTGCCGCCGTACTCGTCGACGACGACCGCGATGGGCTGCTCGCTGCGCAGCCGGGCCAGCAGGGGCTGGACCGGGAGGGTCTCGGGGACCAGCAGCGCCGGGCGGGCGATCCGGCCGACGGCGGTGCGCAGCCGGTCCGGCGCCGGGACGGCGAGGGCGTCCTTGAGGTGGACCATGCCGACGATCTCGTCGATCCGCTCCCGGTAGACCGGGAACCGGGACAGACCGGTGGCGCGGGTGAGGTTGACGACGTCCTCGGCGGTCGCCGTGGACTGGAGCGCGCTGACCTTCACGCGCGGGGTCATGACGTGCTGGGCGGTCAGCTCGGCCAGCGACAGGGTCCGTACGAAGAGGTCGGCGGTGTCCTGTTCGAGGGCGCCGGCCTGGGCCGAGTGGCGGGCGAGGGAGACCAGCTCACCGGGGGTGCGGGCGGAGGCCAGCTCCTCGGTGGGCTCCACGCCCAGGGCGCGCACCAGGCGGTTGGCGACCGTGTTCAGGGCGGCGATGACCGGGCGGAAGAGCCGGGCGAAGGTGTGCTGCGGGCCGGCCACGAACCGGGCGACCTGCATGGGCTTGGACACCGCCCAGTTCTTGGGCACCAGTTCACCGATGACCATCTGCACGGCGGACGCCAGCAGCATGCCGACGACGACCGCGACGCCGGAGACCGCGCCGTCGGGGACGCCGACGGCCGCGAACGGGCCGTGCAGCAGCTCCGCCAGCGCCGGTTCGGCGAGCATGCCGACGACGAGGGAGGTGATGGTGATGCCGAGCTGGGTGCCGGAGAGCTGGAAGGACAGCTCCTTGAGCGACTCGACGACCGTGACGGCGCGCTTGTCGCCCTCGGCCGCGGCCTTCTCGGCGTCCGTCGCCTCGACGGTGACCAGGCCGAACTCGGCGGCCACGAAGAAGCCGTTGGCGAGGATCAGGAGGAACGCCGCTCCGAGGAGCAGCAGGGGGACGCTCATGATGCCGCCGCCTCGATATGTCGGGAGAGGGCGGCGCAGGTACTACAGGACGATCCGTCCATCGCTGGAGGGAGTCACTCCTCGGGTAGCAGGGAAATCCGCCGATCGCCGGAGCGAACCGGCGCACACAACGGCGGCGAAGGCGCACAGAACGCCTCCGCACACCAGATTAATCAAGACATGGGCCCTTGCGGCAGGGTGGACGACCCTGAGTCAGCCCTGATGTTCCTGAGTCAGCCCTGATGTTCCTGGGAATCCGCGGCCGAACGGGCTTCGGCGAGCGCGCGCAGGGCGCGGGCGTCCGCGATGGCCCGGGCCCGGGCGATGCCCGGCTGGATGCCGAGCACCGGCAGGCTGGTGCCGTCGCTGAGGTCGAGGAAGACCCAGGGGTCACCGGGGCGCAGGTTGACCCGGACGATCTCGGCCCAGTCCAGGCGGCGCCGGCTGGCGATGTTCACGACGGTGACACCGGCGTCGTCGGCGACGACCTTCACCCGGGCCAGCGTCGCGAGGACGCCGAAGAGCAGGGCGCCGGTGAGGATGAAGGTGAGGCGTTCACCGGGGCCGAGCTGCTCCAGGAGCAGGGCGACCGCGGTGATCACCGCGAAGATCATGAGCCCGGCGACGAGCAGCACGGCTCGGGTGCGGCCTGGCCGGAAAGTGACGGGGAGGGTCGGCAGGTCGGACATGTCTCGCGTGCCCCTCAGAGCCGGCAGGCGTGGATGGCTGTGGTGAGGATGGCGCGGGCGCCGATCTCGTACAGGTCGTCCATGATCCGCTGGGCCTCCTTGGCGGGGACCATGGCGCGGACGGCGACCCAGCCCTCGTTGTGCAGCGGGGAGACGGTCGGGGACTCCAGGCCGGGGGTGAGGGCGACGGCGTTCTCCAGCTGCTCGACCCGGCAGTCGTAGTCCATCATCACGTAGGTCCGGGCGACCAGGACGCCCTGGAGGCGGCGCAGGAACTGCTGCACCTTGGGCTCGGCGGCCTCGTCGGTGGACGCGCCGGTGCGGCGGATGACGATGGCCTCGGACTGCATGATCGGCTCGCCGAAGACCTCAAGACCGGCGTTGCGCAGGCTGGTGCCGGTCTCGACGACGTCCGCGATGACCTCGGCGACGCCCAGTTCGATCGCGGTCTCGACGGCGCCGTCGAGGTGGACGACGGAGGCGTCGATGCCGTTGTCGGCGAGGTGTCGGGCGACGATGCCCTCGTAGGAGGTGGCGACCGTCTTGCCCTTGAGGTCCTCGATGCTGCTCGCCTGGCCGGGCTTGGCGGCGAAGCGGAACGTCGAGCGGGCGAAGCCCAGCGGCAGGATGGCCTCGGCGTCGGCGCCGGAGTCGATCAGCAGGTCGCGGCCGGTGATGCCGATGTCGAGGCGGCCCGAGGAGACGTAGATCGCGATGTCGCGGGGGCGGAGGTAGAAGAACTCCACCTCGTTGACCGGGTCGACGATCCGCAGTTCCTTGGACTCCCGGCGCTGCTGGTAGCCGGCCTCATGCAGCATGTCCGCCGCAGGTCCTGACAGGGAACCCTTGTTGGGGACGGCGATGCGCAGCATGAGGTCGGCTTCCTTCGCGTGGAACGTGAATCGTGGAAAAGGGGAAAAAGGAAAAAGGGGAAAAAGGGGGCGGTGAACTGTCTGATACGGGTTTTACAGGTGGGCGTAGACGTCGTCCAGCGAGATTCCGCGGGCGACCATCATCACCTGGACGTGGTAGAGCAGCTGCGAGATCTCCTCGGCCGCCGCTTCCTTGCCCTCGTACTCCGCGGCCATCCACACTTCGGCGGCCTCTTCGACGACCTTCTTGCCGATGGCATGGACGCCCTTGCCGACCAGTTCTGCGGTGCGGGAGGTGGCGGGGTCGCCGGTGGCGGCCTTCTGCTGGAGCTCGGTGAACAGCTCCTCGAACGTCTTATTGGACATGGTGGTTCCACCCTAGCCGTTGAGCGGGAGGGGTCAGTGCCAGGGTTCGGATACCGAGCGCAGGATGGCCGCCGTCGCCACCGCCGCCGTCACGGCCTCGTGGCCCTTGTCCTCGTTCGAGCCGTCCAGGCCCGCCCGGTCGAGGGCCTGCTCCTCGGTGTCGCAGGTCAGCACACCCATGCCGACGGGGACGCCGGTGTCGACCGAGACCTGGGTGAGGCCGTGGGTCACGCCCTGGCACACGTACTCGAAGTGCGGGGTGCCGCCGCGGATCACGACGCCGAGGGCGACGATCGCGTCGTAGCCCCGGTCGGCCAACGCCTTGGCCACGACCGGGAGTTCCCAGCTGCCGGGGACCCGCAGCAGGGTCGGTTCGTCGATGCCGAGGTCGCGCAGGGCGCGCAGGGCGCCTTCGACCAGTCCGTCCATCACCTGTTCGTGCCACTGCGCCGCGATGACGGCGACCCGCAGGTCACCGACGTTGCGTACGGACAGTTCGGGTGCGCCCTTGCCGCTCACGTTCTTCTCGCTCCTCGTTGATCGGAGTTGTTGATCGGAGTTGTTAATCGGAGTTGTTGATCGGACTCGCCGGTCGGAGTTGTCTGGTCGCCGGGTCACTGGTTGCCGCAGGTGGGCAGGGGGGCCGGGTCGAGCCAGGGCAGGTCGTGGCCCATCCGGTCCCGCTTGGTTCGCAGATAGCGGAGGTTGTGCTCGCCGGCCTGCACCGGCATCGGCTCCCGGCCGGTGACGTTGAGGCCGTGGCGCACCAGGGCGTCGGTCTTGTCGGGGTTGTTGGTCATCAGGCGCAGGCTGCGGATGCCGAGGTCGGTGAGGATCTGGGCGCCGGCGCCGTAGTCCCGGGCGTCGGCGGGCAGGCCGAGTTCGAGGTTGGCGTCGAGGGTGTCGCGGCCCTGTTCCTGGAGGGCGTAGGCGCGCAGCTTGGAGAGCAGGCCGATGCCGCGTCCCTCGTGGCCGCGCAGGTAGACGACGACGCCCCGGCCCTCGTGCTGGATGCGGTCGAGGGAGGTGGCGAGCTGGGGTCCGCAGTCGCAGCGCTGGGAGGCGAAGACGTCTCCGGTGAGGCACTCGGAGTGGAGGCGGACCAGGACGTCCTCGCCGTCGCCGATGTCGCCGTGGACGAGGGCGACATGTTCGACGCCGTCGACGACGGAGCGGTAGCCGTAGGCCGCGAACTGGCCGTGCCGGGTGGGGAGTTGGACCTCGGCCTCGCGGCGCACGGTGGGTTCGGCGGTGCGCCGGTAGGCGATCAGGTCCTCGATGGAGATGATCGTCAGGCCGTGCTTGCGGGCGAACGGGATCAGTTCGGGCAGCCGGAGCATCCGGCCGTCCTCGCCGGCGATCTCGACGATGGCGCCGGCCGGTCGCAGCCCGGCGAGGCGGGCGAGGTCGACGGCGGCCTCGGTGTGGCCGTTGCGGGCGAGGACGCCGCCGGGCCTGGCGCGCAGCGGGAAGATGTGGCCGGGTCGGACGAGGTCGTCGGCCTCGGCGGTGCCGCTCGCCAGGAGCTGGAGGGTGGCGGCGCGGTCGGCGGCGGAGATGCCGGTGGTGACGCCGTGCGCGGCGGAGGCGTCGACGGAGACGGTGAACGCGGTCTTCATCGACTCGGTGTTGTCGGCGACCATCTGCGGCAGCCGGAGCCGGTCGAGTTCGTCGCCCTCCATGGGGGCGCAGATCAGGCCGCGGCACTCGGTCATCATGAAGGCGATGATCTCGGGGGTGGCCTTCTCGGCGGCGATGACGAGGTCGCCCTCGTTCTCGCGGTCCTCGTCGTCGACGACCACGATCGGGCGGCCGGCCGCGATGTCGGCGAGGGCCTTGTCGACCGGGTCGAGGGACCAGCTCTCCATGCCGTCCGGGTGGTGCGGGCCGGTGGCGGTGGTCATGCCGGGGCTCCTTCCAGGGTGGGCCGGCCGTTGTCGCGGGAGCGCAGCCACCAGTCGCGCAGGCCCCACAGGACGAGTGCGCCGTAGATGACGTAGACGAAGCCGGAGAAGGCGTAGCCGTTGGCGAAGTTGAGGGGCACGCCGACCACGTCGACCAGGAGCCAGGCGAGCCAGAACTCGACCATGCCGCGGGCCTGCGCGTACATGGCGACGACGGTGCCGACGAAGATGTACGCGTCGGGCCAGGGGTCCCAGGACAGGGTCGGGAACGCCTCGAAGAGCAGCGCGACGCCGACCGTGCCGAGGGCGGCGGCCCCGGCCATCGCGGCCCGCTCCCGCCAGCTGGCGAACCGGGGCGCGATGTGGCCGTCGGTCCCCTGGCCCCGGTGCCGGTTCCACTGCCACCAGCCGTACAGGGCGACGACGATGACGACGACCTGCTTGCCCGCGCTGCCCGCGAGGTGGCCGTAGAAGGCGATGAACAGGACGAGCCCGGACAGGAGTTGGGCCGGCCAGGTCCACAGCGAGCGGCGCCAGCCGAGGGCGAGCGCGAGCAGACCGAGGATGTTGCCGACCATGTCCGACCAGATGATCCGCTGGCCGAAGAGGTGGAACGCCTCGGAGTTCAGCCAGGTCACTGTCCGGCCCCCTGTCCGGCCGCGAGCAGCCGCTCGACGTACTTGGCGACGACGTCCACCTCAAGGTTGACCGGGTCGCCGGGCTGCTTGAGACCGAGCGTGGTCAGGGCGAGGGTGGTGGGGATGAGGCTGACGGTGAAGTGGTCGGGGCCCGCCTCGACGACGGTGAGGCTGATGCCGTCGACGGTGATGGAGCCCTTCTCGACGACGTACCGGGCGAGGTCGGCGGGGAGCGAGACCTTGACGATCTCCCAGTGCGCGGAGGGCGTGCGGGCCAGCACCTCGCCGGTGCCGTCGACGTGTCCCTGCACGATGTGGCCGCCGAGCCGGGCGCCGACGGCGGTGGGGCGCTCCAGGTTGACGCGGGAACCGGCGCTGAGGGCGCCCAGGCTGGAGCGGTCCAGGGTCTCGGCCATGACGTCGGCGGTGAACTCGTCGCCCTCGTGCTCGACGACGGTGAGACAGACGCCGTTGACGGCGATGGAGTCGCCGTGCCGGGCTCCGCCGGTGACGACGGGGCCGCGCAGCCTGAAGCGGGACGCGTCGCCGAGGTTCTCGACGGCGGTGACCTCACCCAGTTCTTCGACGATTCCGGTGAACACTTCCCGGGTCCTCCCTGCCTCATGGGGGCACGGACTCCGGGGCTGTCGATGACGACAGAATGTACGAGCGAGAACACCGGGGGCGACGCCGGACGCGCCCGTCCCGAAGGACGAGCCGAGACGGCGGCGCGCACGAATGCCCGCCCGCCGCGCACTGCCTCCCATCCGGACTTTAACCGTCGGTCCAGGAATTTCACCTGGTCAACCGGTCGCTGGAAGCGACCGGGTCGCGGACTGTAACCGCCGGTTCGGACTTTCACCGACCCCGGAGTGCGCTGCTTCTGGTACCCGATCAGTCTGCCACGCCTGTCCACCGTCCATACGGGTGAGCGGTGTGGGCTGGCTCACAGGATGCCGGAGCCAGTTCTTCCTCTTGACGTAATGGTCTAGTCCTTTCTAGGGTCGCGCGGGGGCCCGCCCGCCCCTCCCCCGGACCGGTCCGGCGGCGGTGTCGACGGCCCTTGCCCGCCGCCGGGCCTTCCCGTTCCAGCGCGGAAACCGCTCTGGCAAGCTGGCCCCATGACGACCGCGCTCGCCGACGAGTTCGCCTCGCACCGCCCCCGCCTGTTCGGCCTGGCCTACCGCCTGTTGGGCTCGGCGGACGAGGCCGAGGACGCCGTCCAGGACGCGTATCTGCGCTTCAGCGGCGCCGACCGCGACGCGATCGAATACCCGGCGGCCTGGCTCGCCAAGGTCGTCACCCACCTCTGCCTCAACCAGCTGACCTCGGCCCGCGCCCGCCGCGAGAGCTACGTCGGCGAGTGGCTGCCGGAACCCGTCGTCACCTCGGACGGCACCCTCGGCCCGCTGGAGTCGGCCGAACAGCGGGACGCGGTGTCGATGGCGATGCTGGTGCTCCTGGAACGGCTGACCCCGGCCGAGCGCGCGGTGTACGTGCTGCGCGAGGCGTTCGGGTACGGGCACCGCGAGATCGCCGAGGTGCTGGAGCTGAGCGAGCCCAACTGCCGCCAACTGTACCGGCGTGCGGTGCGGCGGGTGGGCGAGCCGGAGTCCCGGTTCGAACCGGCGCCGGAGCGCTGGGAGGAGCTGGTGACGTCCTTCCTCACCGCGGCCCGCGAAGGCGATCTGGCAGGGCTGGAACGGCGGCTCGCGGCCGACGTGGTCTGGTGGAGCGACGGCGGCGGCAAGGTCAGGTCGGCGCTGCGCCCGATCGAGGGCCGCGCGAAGGTGGCCCGCTTCCTGTTCGGCGGCGGCCAGAAGTTCACCGCCGGTGTGGACTTCGTCCCGGCCGAGATCAACGGCGAGAGCGCGCTCGTCGCCTGGCACGGCGACACCCTGGTCGCGGCGATCGTCTTCGAGCTGCGGAACGGCCTCATCAACCAGGTCAGGGCAGTCACCAACCCGGACAAACTCGCCTACGCGAGCCGCCAGTTGAAGCAGCGCTAGACCCACCGGTCACCGGTCAGGGGGGAACGACGATGCCGGGCCGTCACTCAAAGGGCGACGCCGGACACCGCACGGACGCCCCCGCCCTGACCGTCGGGCCCCGGTGACCGCCCGCGCCCTACCGCTCGGGCGGCGCGAAGACCTGGTCCTGTGCCCGGTCCCGGGCCGTCAGCAGCGCCCCGCGCAGCACCGCGCCGCCCCCCAGCGCGCCGGGTCGCACCTCCGTCGGCAGCGGGGACATCCGGCGTACCCGGGCGGCGACCCTGGACGCGAGTTCCGCCCCGCCGGCCTGCCCGACCTCGCCGCCCAGCACCACGCACCCCGGGTCGAGCACCGCCACGACGGACGCGACCCCGACGGCGAGCCGATCGGCGAGGGCGTCGAGAAACCGCCCGGAAGCACCGGCCAGGTCGGCGCCCTCCGCTGACTCCGCTCCCCCGGCCACCGCCCGTACCGCTTCCCGTACCGCTCCCGCCGCCGGTGGCTCATGGGCGCGCGGCGCCGCCGACACCCCGTGGTCCGAGGCCAGTTGAGTGATCGCCGCCGAGCCGGCCAGGGAGTGGAAGCCGCCGTCGCAGTCCGTCGCCGTCGGCAGCGAGGGGGTGCCCGGGACCGGGAGGAAGCCGATCTCGCCGGTGCCGCCGGAGGCACCCCGGCGCAGGGTGCCGTCCAGGACGACGGCCGCGCCCGTGCCGTGACCGAGCCAGAGCAGGACGAACGTGTCCCGGTCCCGGGCGGCGCCCTCGCGCTGTTCGGCCAGGGCGGCGAGGTTGGTCTCGTTCTCGACGTGGACGCGGGCCTCGGGCAGCCGTTCCTGGAGGGCGGCGACCAGTTGCCGGTGCCACTCGGGCAGGCCGGAGGAGTCGCGCAGTTCGCCGCCGGCCGGGTCGATCAGGCCGGGCGCGCCGATGCCGACGGTGTGCAGCCGGTCGGCGCCGGCCTCCTTCAGCACCCGCTCGACATGCGCGACCGCCTGTTCGACGGCGGGCCCGGTCCCGGTGTCGCCGCCGATCGGCAGGGCCGCCTCCGCGCGCACCGCGCCCACCAGGTCGGAGACGAGGACGGTGACGCCCTCGGTGCGGACGTCGAGGGCGGCGAGGTGGGCGCGGTCGGCGACGATGCCGTACAGCTTGGCGTTGGGGCCGCGGCGCGTCTCGCCCGCCTCGCCGACCACCTGGACGAACCCGGAGGCGGTGAGGCGTTCGACGAGGTCGGCGACGGTGGGCCGGGACAGGCCGGTGAGCTTCTTCAACTGGCCTGCCGTCAACGGGCCGTCCTGCTGGAGCAGACGCAGGGCGAGCCGGTCGTTGATGGCCCGGGCGGTACGGGGGGAGGCGGGCATGCCGGAATCCTTCCAGATGGGCGCGGCGCATCTCCCTATCTATCAGGCAGGGTTCCTGATAGTTTACGCGGCGTCCGTGCGGGTGAGGTGTCGGGGAGGGGCCGGAAAATGAGCGTTGTGGGCTACGAGCTGCGCGAGGTGAAGCGCGCCCGGTACGCGGTGGCGGCCGTGTTCGCCGTGCACGGAGCGGTCACCGGCTCGTTCGCGACCCGGGTGCCGTGGATTCAGGACCACGCCGGGCTGACCACCGGTGAGCTGGGATTCTCGCTCGCCTTCACGGCGTTCGGCGCCGCGTGCGCGATGCCGCTCGCGGGCCGGATCAGCCACCGGTTCGGCAGCCGGGCGGCGCTGCGCGGGCTGCTCGCCCTGTGGACGCTGGCCCTGGTCCTGCCGTCGCTCGCGCCGAATCTGTACACGCTCTGTCTGGCGATGTTCGCGTACGGGGCGAGCGCGGGCATGGCCGACGTCGCCATGAACGCGCTGGGCGTGGAGATCGAACGGCTCCTCGACAAGTCGATCATGTCCGGGCTGCACGGCATGTGGAGCGCGGGGGCGCTGATCGGTTCGGCGGGCGGCACCCTCGCCGCGCATCTGGGGGCGGACGCGCGGCTGCACTTCGCGCTGGCGGCGGCCGTGCTCACCGTGCTCGGGCTGGTGTGCTGCGGTGGGGTGCTGGACGTCCAGGCGGCCGAGGACGAGGAGCCGCCGCCGCGGTTCGCGCTGCCGCCGAGGTCGGCGCTGCTGATCGGCGCGGTCGGGTTCTGCGCGGTGTTCGCGGAGGGCGCCAGCCTCGACTGGTCGGCGGTGTATCTGCGGGACCGGCTGGAGACGTCGGCGGGGCTCGCGGCGGCCTGTACGACCGGGTTCATGCTGACCATGGCGCTGGCGCGGATGGTGGGCGACGCGGTGGTCAACCGCTTCGGCGCGGTCCGCACGGTCCGCGCCGGTGGCTTCCTCGCCGTGCTGGGCGGGCTGCTGGTCGTCGTCGGCACCTATCCGGCGGTCGCCATGGCCGGGTTCGCGCTGATGGGGCTCGGCATCGCCGTGGTCGTCCCGCTCTGCTTCGCGGCGGCCGGGCACAGCGGCCCGAATCCGAGTCAGGCCATCGCGGGCGTCGCGACGATCACGTACACGTCGGGTCTGGTGGCGCCGAGTCTGATCGGCGGGGTGGCCCAACTGAGCAGCCTGATGGTGTCGTTCGTCCTGGTGACGTTGCTGGCGTGCGGGCTGGTGGCGTTCGCGAAGGTGCTCCAGCCGGGGAAGGTGGCCGCGCGGGCGTCGGCGGGGCGGGCGGCGGAGGCGGTGGCCGACCCGCAGCCGTGATCCCAGGCCGCCGGGGTCGGTGCGCGGGACGCCGTTGCCGAAGAGGGCCGGGTGGGCCGGGAGTCACCGGGCAAGCGTGACAATGGTCCGGACGATCTTCAGGAACAGAGAAAGCGAACCTCACCATGGACCTCGGCGTGCGCTGGAAGCTGCACGGGGACGGCCGCAACCCCGCACCCGGAGCGGTGGTCCGCCCCGACGAACGGCTCTCCTGGCCCCGCACGATCGGCCTGGGCGCCCAGCACGTGGTGGCCATGTTCGGCGCGTCCTTCGTCGCCCCGGTCCTGATGGGTCTCGACCCCAATCTGGCGATCATGATGTCGGGTGTCGCGACCGTCGTCTTCCTGCTGGCGACGCGCGGCCGGGTGCCCAGCTACCTCGGCTGTTCGCTCTCCTTCGTGGGCGTGGCCGCCGTGATCCGGGCGCAGGGCGGCAGCAGCGCGACCGTCACCGGCGCGGTCCTCGTGGTCGGCGCCGCGCTGTTCCTGGTGGGGCTCGCGGTGCGGCGGTTCGGGGCGCGGATCATCCACGCGGCGATGCCGCCGATCGTCACCGGCGCGGTGGTCATGCTGATCGGCTTCAACCTGGCCCCGGTCACCGCCACCACCTACTGGCCGCAGGACCAGTGGACGGCGTTGCTGGTGATGCTGTTCACCGGTCTGGCCGTGGTCTGTCTGCGGGGTTTCTGGTCCCGGGTGGCGATCTTCCTGGGCCTGGTCTTCGGGTACGCCCTCTCCTGGGCCCTCGACCGGGTCCTCGGCCGTATCCACTCGGTCGACGCGAGCGGCAAGCTCACCGACCACTGGCGCCTGGACCTCTCCGGCGTCGGCAGGGCCGACTGGATCGGCCTGCCCTCCTTCCACGGCCCGTCCTTCCAGTGGTCGGCGGTCCTGGTCGCGCTGCCGGTGGTCATCGCCCTGGTCGCGGAGAACGCCGGGCACGTCAAGGCCGTCGGCGAGATGACCGGCGATCCGCTCGACGACCAGCTCGGCACGGCGATCTCCGCGGACGGCGTCGCCTCCATGCTGTCCACGGCGGTGGGCGGCCCGCCCAACACCACGTACTCCGAGAACATCGGCGTGATGGCCGCGACCCGCGTCTACTCGACGGCCGCCTACTGGGCCGCCGCCGGTTTCGCGCTGCTGTTCGGCGTGTGCCCGAAGTTCGGGGCGATCGTGGCGGCGATCCCGGGCGGGGTGCTCGGCGGCATCACGGTGATCCTGTACGGCATGATCGGCCTGCTCGGCGCGCAGATCTGGACCAACGCCGGGGTGGACCTGCGCAATCCGCTCAACCTGGTGCCGGCCGCCGCGGGCATCATCATCGGCGTCGGCGACGTCACGATGAAGTTCACCGACACCTTCTCGCTCAGCGGCATCGCGCTCGGCACGCTCGTCGTCATCACGGGCTACCACACGCTGCGGGCGTTCGCCCCGGCCCACTTGAAGACCCAGCAGCCACTGCTCGACGAGGGCACCTCGTCGTACGACGACCCCACGCCGTAGGCACATCTGTCCGGGTGGTGAGCGCGTTCCGCCGTTCCGGGGACGCGCCGGAGCCGTCGGCGTCGCGGGCGACCGGGGGCTGGAACGCTGCCCCCATGGCGTACGTTCAACAGCTCCCCCGCTCACCGGACTCCGTGGACCCGGTCGTCTCCCGGATGCGCGCGCTGGACGCGGCCCTCCCCGAGCGGGACGGGATCGCGGTCTTCAACCGGGTCTACCTGACCGTCACCGAGACCGTCGACCGGGACATCCGCGCCGGGGGTTTCCGTGACCCGCGGGCGGCGATCGCCCTCGACGTGCGGTTCGCGGAACGCTACCTCGACGCCGTCGACATGGACGCCGACGACCGTCGTCCGCCCGCCTGTTGGCGCCCGCTGTTCCGGCTGCGCGGCCATCCCGAGGTGCGGCCGCTCCAGTTCGCGCTGGCCGGTATCAACGCCCATATCGGGCACGATCTGGCGCTGGCCGTGGTGGACGCGTGCCGGACGCTGGACTGTGAACCGGCGGATCTGGAGGACGAGTTCGACCGGGTGGGCGAGCTGCTCGTCGCGCTGGAGGAGCGTATCCGGGAGGATCTGATGCCGGGTCCCGACCTGCTGGAGCGTGCCGACCCGCTGCCTCATCTGCTGGGCTCGTGGAGCCTGGAGCGGGCCCGGGGTGCCACCTGGGCCGCCGCCCGCGCGCTGTGGGCCCTGCGCCGACTCCCGGACCTGGCCGAGGAGTTCACCGACCGGCTGGACGCCGCGGTGGGCTTCGCGGGCCGCCTGCTCCTCACTCCGCTACGGGACTGAGCCACCGGCACGGGAGGGGAAGAGCGCCAACGTGGCTCAGTCCTCGGGGAGTTGGACCGGCGCGATCTGGTCGTAGACGTCGCCGGGGCCCGGGTTGGTGGGGTCGGTCGAGCCGCCGAGGTGGTGCAGGACGCCCCAGACGGCGTTCAGGGCGGTCTGCACGGCGCCCTCGGCCCACCCCGCCGTCCAGGAGATGTCGTCCCCGGCGAGGAAGACGCCCCGCTGGTCCGCGGGCAGCCCCTCCTGCATGAAGTGGGTGAACAGGCGCCGCTGGTAACGGTAGTGGCCGGGCAGGTTGGCCTTGAACGCGCCCATGAACCAGGGTTCGTTCTCCCAGGACACGGTCACCGGGTTGCCGATGATGTGCTTCCTGATGTCGACCGTCGGATAGATCTCGCCGAGCGACTTCAGCATCACCTCCATCCGCTCCTGCGCGGACAGCGGCAGCCACTTCAGGCTGTCGTCGCACCAGGTGTAGGAGAGGCAGATGACGGCGGGCCTGTCGGGGCCGTCGTCGAGGAGGTAAGTGCCGCGCGTCATACGGTCGGTGAGGGTCATCGACATGACGTCCCGGCCGGTCGGCTCGCCCCTGTCGTCGACGGCCCGGTCCCGCCAGAACGGCCGGTCCACCGGCACGAACAGTTTGCTCGACTCCATGTAGTGGGTGCGCTCGATCGCCGTCCAGTGGTCGATGGGGAAGAGCGCGTCGTCGCAGTCGATCTTCGAGAGCAGCAGCCAGGACTGGGCGGTGAAGACCGCCGCCTTGAAGGTGCGGATGCCGCCGTCGGCGTCGGTCACGGTGATCCGGTTGCCGGCGGTGCGGTGCAGCCGGGTCACGGCGGGCAGGGGTGAGCCGCCCGCGTGCAGGCCGGCGAGGGAGGTGCCGGGGGCCCAGTGCACCAGCTTGCGCGGCTCCAAGTGCCACAGGCGCAGGGGGAGTTGCTGGGAGCCGCCGACGATGCCGTGGTGGTGGTCGTCGGCCTCGGTGTAGACGACCCGCAGGATCTCCAGGATGGAGTTCGGGAAGTCGGTGTCCCAGCCGCCGGTGCCGAAGCCGACCTGGCCGAACATCTCCCGGTGCCGGAACGACCGGAACGCCTCGGAGTCGCAGAGGAACCCGTAGAACGTCTGGTTGTCGAGCTTCTCCACGAGCCGTGCCCAGAGGGCGCGGATGCGCGGGATGTCCCGCTCGCGCAGGGCACGGTTCATGTCGGAGAAGTCGGCGCCCTCTTCGAGGCAGCGGTTCCAGGCGGCGGCGACGTCCCGGTAGACCTGCGGGAGATCGTCGACGGTCTCGGCGTAGTGGGACTCGCCCTTGAGGTCGACGACCGTCGAAGGGGTGCTCTCCGCAAGGGGGTTGGGGAAGGGCCGGGTGGTGAGACCGACGAGGTCGATGTAGTGGCGCAGGGCGGTGGAGGAGGGCGGGAAGCGCATCGCGCCGAGTTCCGCGGTGAGTTGCTCGGTGCCGGGTCCCTCGAAGCCGACGGTGCGCAGCCGTCCGCCGAGCTGGTCGGCCTCGTACACGACCGGCCTGAGCCCCATCTTCATCAGCTCGTACGCCGAGACCAGACCGGACAGGCCGCCGCCGATGACGGCGACCTCGGTGCCGTGCTCGGTCGCCGGGACCTGCCCGAGGCCCGCCGGATGCGCGAGGAAGTCGTCGTAGGCGTACGGGAAGTCCGGGCCGAACATGGTGATCGGCGGCCGCCGTTCGTCGGCGTGCTCGACGGCGTTGGGCACCATGGACGTCATGGGGGTGCGGCTCCTTGCGGCGAACGGCGTGCGGGAGAAGGGGAGTTCAGACCAGGGACCCGTAGAGGCCGGGTCGGCGGTCGGCGAGGTACGGGTTGGCCGCGCGGGAGGCGGCGAGCAGCGCGGGGTCGACGTCGGCGACGAGGAGTTCCTCGGCGCGTCCGGCGCGGGTGCGGGCGACGCCGTCGGGCCCGGCCAGCACCGAGAGGCCGACGAACTCGAACTCCCCTTCCGTGCCGACCCGGTTGACGTAGGCGACGTACAGCTGGTTCTCGAAGGCCCGCACCGGGATCATCGACTCCGCGACGAACTGGAACGGGTGCATCTGTGCCGTGGGCACCACCAGCAGGTCGGTGCCCGCGAGGGCGTGGGCGCGGACGTTCTCCGGGAACTCGACGTCGTAGCAGATCATCAGGCCGACCGTGATGCCGTCCAACTGGGCCTGTACGACGGCCTGTTCACCGGGCGTGAAGTGCTCGCGCTCGAAACACCCGAAGAGATGGGTCTTGCGGTAGTTGGCGAGCCGCTCCCCGCTGCCGGAGATCAACTGCGCCGAGTTGAAGACGGCGTCGCCGTCCCGCTCGGGGTACCCGTAGGCGATCGCGACCCCGTGCCGAACGGCGATCTCGGCGACGGCACCGGCCGAGTCACCGTCGGCGGCCTCGGCGAGGCGCCCGATGTCGTCCCCGATCGCATACCCGGTGAGGAACATCTCCGGCACCACCAACAGCCCACCCCGCCCGACCCGTCCAGCGGCCTCCCCGAGAACCCCGAGATTCCGTTCGACAGCCCCGACAACCCCGGAACTCTGAAGCAGACCAAGACGCATAGGGGGATTCCTCACGGGTGACATAGGTGCAGGCTGACCACCCAAAACGCTACGCGGACCCCCCACCCCGAACAACAACAACCCATTGCACACCCCCACCACTTCATTGCGCCCCCACCCCACAACCAACGATTCATTGCGGGGCCCCTCTCAAGACAGGACACGACAGCGCCCCTTTTTTTAAGGGGCGCGGGGAACTGCGCGATCAACCACGACGGCGCCGCACTCGCCCACCGAGCCGCCCCTCAAGGATTCACGCAGGCGACCCCGACGAGAATCGCCGCACCAACGGCGACAGCACCAGCACCGACTTCGTCCGCTCGACGAACGACTCCCCCGCGATCCGCTCAAGCACCCGCTCGAAGTGCCGCATGTCAGCGGCGAAGACCTGCACGACCGCGTCCGCGTCCCCGGTGACCGTCGACGCGGCGACCACTTCCTGGTACCGCTCAAGCCCCCGCTGAATGGTCTGTGGCGAGGTGTTCCTCCGGCAGTAGATCTCGACGAACCCCTCGGTCTCCCACCCGAGCGCGGCGGGGTCCACCCGCACGGTGAACCCGGTGATGGCCCCGCTGGCCCGCAGCCGGTCCACCCGGCGCTTCACGGCGGGAGCCGACAGCCCGACCAGGTGACCGATGTCGGCGTAGGAGCGGCGGGCGTCCGCGGCGAGGGCGTGGACGATGCGTTCGTCGAGTGGGTTCAGCACGGGGGTGGTTCAGTTCTCCGAGGGCGCGAGACGGGAACGGCGATGGCCGTACCCGAAGTAGAACACGAGCCCGACGGCCATCCAGGCCCCGAAGACCACCCAGGTCACCGTGGACAGGCTGCCCATCATCCACACGCAGAACGCGAAGCCGAGGGCGGGCAGCACCGGCGAGAGCGGCACCCGGAACGTGCGCGGCATCGACGGCCGGGTCCGACGCAGGACGACGACGGCGACGTTGACCAGCGCGAATGCGAACAGGGTGCCGATGCTGGTGGCGTCCGCGAGCTGGCCGAGCGGGATCGCGGCGGCGAGGACGCCGCAGAACAGGGAGACGATCACGGTGTTGGCGCGGGGCGCCCCTGAGATGGGGTGGACCCGGGCGAAGACCTTGGGCACGAGGCCGTCGCGAGCCATGGCGAACAGGATGCGGGTCTGGCCGTAGAGGACGGTCAGGACGACGCTGGCGATGGCGATGACCGCGCAGAACGCGAGCAGCGTGCCCCAGAAGGCCTGTCCGGTGACGTCCCGCATGATCTGGGCGAGCGCGGCCTCGGAGTCGTTGAACCGCCGCCAGGGTCGGGCGCCGACGGCGACGGCGGCGACCAGCACGTACAGGGCAGTCACGATGACGAGCGAGAGCATGATGGCGCGGGGCAGGTCGCGCTGGGCGTTCTTGGCCTCCTCGCCGGCCGTGGAGGCGGCGTCGAAGCCGATGTAGGAGAAGAAGAGGGTGGCCCCGGCGGCGCTGACCCCGGCCATGCCGAGCGGCATGAAGTCGTGGTAGTTCCCGGACCTGAACCCCTGGACGCCGATGGCGCAGAACAGCACCAGCGCGGCGATCTTCACGCCGACCATGACGGTGTTGGCGCGGGCCGACTCGCGGGCGCCGCCCAGCAGGAGCGCCATGGCCAGCAGGACGACGATCAGCGCGGGCAGGTTGAAGACGCCGCCGTCGCCGGGCGGGGCGGACAGCGCGTCGGGGAGGGTGACGCCGAGGGTGCCGTCGAGGAGTTCGTTGAGGTACTGGCCCCAGCCGACGGCGACGGCCGCGACGGAGACGCCGTACTCCAGGATCAGGCACCAGCCGCAGATCCAGGCGATGAGTTCGCCGAGGGTCGCGTAGGCGTAGGAGTAGGAGGACCCGGCGACCGGGATGGTGCCGGCGAGTTCGGCGTAGGACAGGGCCGAGAAGAGGGCGGTGAGCCCGGCGATGACGAAGGAGAGGGTGACGGCGGGTCCGGCCTTGGGGACGGCCTCACCGAGGACGACGAAGATGCCGGTGCCGAGGGTGGCGCCGATGCTGATCATCGTCAGCTGCCACAGCCCGAGCGTGCGCCGGAGCGTGCCGCCCTCGCCGTGGCCGCCCTCCGCGACCAGGATCTCCACCGGTTTGCGGCGCATCAGCCGGGCGCCGAGGCCGGGGCCTGCGGTGCGGGTGCGGGTGCGGTCCTTGAGGGGTGCGCCTTGGTCCGGCACGCGGCGTCTCCTTCGTCACGGTTCTCAGGCGTCGGGAACCGAACGGCTCACCCGGGTGAGCGGGAACCCACCGAGCGGAGTTCCCGCCACGCCACGTCATGCGCAGCACCCTACGAGCCACGCGTTCCTGGGGGTCATGCGGCAGCCTTGCGGGTCCGCGCACGATCGCCTGCGTTCCGGGCGGCGGCGCGCCGTTCCGTTGCGCGCCGCCCGGCCGGGTCAGACCCAGCTGGCGTGCAGGGGCTTGCCCTCCGCGTACCCGGCCGCGCTCTGCACGCCGACGACGGCCTTCGCGGCGAACTCCTCCAGGGAGGCGGCGCCCGCGTAGGTGCAGGAGGAGCGGACGCCCGCGATGATCGAGTCGATCAGGTCCTCGACGCCGGGGCGGGCCGGGTCGAGGAACATCCGGGAGGTGGAGATGCCCTCCTCGAACAGGGCCTTGCGGGCCCGGTCGTAGGCGGACTCCTCGGAGGTGCGGTTGCGGACCGCGCGGGCCGAGGCCATGCCGAAGGACTCCTTGTAGAGCCGCCCGGAGGCGTCCTGCTGGAGGTCGCCCGGGGACTCGTAGGTGCCGGCGAACCAGGAGCCGACCATGACGTTCGAGGCGCCGGCGGCCAGCGCCATCGCCACGTCACGGGGGTGGCGGACACCGCCGTCGGCCCACACGTGCTTGCCGTGCTTCCTGGCCTCGGCGGCGCACTCCAGGACCGCCGAGAACTGCGGCCTGCCGACGCCGGTCATCATGCGGGTGGTGCACATGGCGCCGGGTCCGACGCCGACCTTGATGATGTCGGCGCCGGCCTCGATCAGGTCGCGGACGCCCTCGGCGGCGACGATGTTGCCGGCCACGATCGGGACCCTCGGGTCGAGGTCGCGGACCAGCTTGACCGCGCTGATCATCGACTCCTGGTGGCCGTGGGCGGTGTCGATGACGAGGGTGTCGACGCCCGCGTCGAGCAGTTCCTGGGCCTTGCCCGCGACATCGCCGTTGATGCCGACGGCGGCGGCGATCCGCAGCCCGCCCCGCTCGTCGACGGCGGGCGTGTACAGGGTGGCGCGCAGGGCGCCGGTGCGGGTGAGGATGCCGGCGAGGCGGCCGTCCGCGTCGACGGCGGGGGCGTAGCGGCGGTTGGCGCCGTCGAGCCGGTTGAAGGCCTCGCGCGGGTCGATGTCCGCGTCGAGCAGCAGCAGGTCCTTGGACATGACCACGTCGAGCTGGGTGAAGCGGTCGACGCCGGTGAGGTCCTGGTCGGTGACGACACCGACGGGGCGGCTCTCGGCGTCGACGACGACACCGGCGTTGTGCGCGCGCTTGGGCAGCAGGGCGAGGGCGTCGGCGACGGTCTGGTGCGGGGAGAGCACGATCGGGGTGTCGAGCACGAGGTGGCGGCTCTTGACCCAGGAGACGACGTCGGAGACGACCTCGAACGGGATGTCCTGCGGGATGACCACGAGCCCGCCGCGCCGGGCGACCGTCTCGGCCATCCGGCGGCCGGCGATGGCGGTCATGTTGGCGACGACCAGCGGGATCGTGGTGCCGGTGCCGTCCGGGGAGCTGAGGTCCACGCCCTGCCGGGAGCCGACGGCGCTGCGGCTGGGGACCATGAAGACGTCGTCGTACGTCAGGTCGTAGGCGGGCTGTATGTCGTTGAGGAAACGCACGTGCTGCACATCCCAGTCGATCAGAGGTGGCCCCCGACCCGATCGGCCAGGGGGAAGAGCACGTACCTCATTGTCCCATGCCGACCGGAATGCGTGACTCCAGGAGGATCGTCCAGGCAGGTCAGCGGGGCTTTCGGCGGAATCTCCAAGAGGGTCAGGCGGTCCGCTTGCCGAGGGCGAGCACCACGGACAGCTCCGGCGTGCGGTCCACCGTCTCGGCGAACACGTCCTGCGCGATCGTCCACTCCTGCGGGCGAGCCTGGGCGTACGGCCGCCAGTTCCGCACGACCAGCAGCAGCCCCTGGGCGGCGGCGGCCTCGGGCCAGACGGTGGGGTCGCTGAGGGAGTCGGCGAGGGCGTCCCAGTTGCGGCCGAACCAGTCGGGCAGCGCGAGGGCCTGGGCGACGCGGTCCATCAGCCCCGCCCTGTCGGTGACGCCGTCGAGGTCGAGCGTGACCGGGTGGGGGTTCGTCATCTCAGTACCGCCCTGAAGGAGTTGGGGTGACCATCGATGTGTCCATGGCAATTCTGCCGCACCTCCGAGGCCGGGGCGCGGGAAGGGCGGAACGTGGTGTTCCGGGCGCCGGGGCGACCGGCGGACGGCGCGTTGTTGCGCGAGGTGGCAGCGTTGCGCGGGGACCTGCTGGCAACGCTCCCCCCGTATCCGGCGGCTGAGCAGCCCGGATGCCGCGCCGGGGGGTGGGCGGGGTGTTGCCGCCGGAGCCTTCGTGGCCGCCATGGCCCGGATCTGGCGATGCAACACTCCGCGTCTCCTCCATTCTGGACACCCGCTTCCGCCGTCAGTCGGTCGAGGGACAAACCCCGCTGCCCGAGGCGGGTCGGACGAATGGAGTGCGCGGTGGACCGTCCGCTGCTGTCGTTGAGATCGACGCTGGTGTTCCTGCTCGCCCTGCTGGCCGGCGCCGCCGCCGGTGGGCTGACGGCGCTGGCCGGTGAGGGACCGCCGCGCAGCCTGCTCGCGGGCCTCGCCGTCGCGGGCCTCGCCGTCCCGTTCTTCAACCGTCTCATCGCCCCCGAGCGCGACGCGGCCGGGCCGTCGGCGCCGATCACCGCCGAGGAGGAGCGTCATGCCTGAGCTACGGCCGCTGGGAGACGACCTCAACGACGCCTCACGGGCCCTCGCCGTGGCGCTGCGGGAACTGTTCGAGGGCCTGGAGGTGTCGGTACGGCGCTACGCGGCCCGCCGCCGACGCGACCCGGGGACGTTCTCGCGCTATCTGAACGGCACCCGGTTACCGCCGTGGCAGGTGATCAGCGACCTCTTCGCCGACGTCGCCGAACACCGGGGAACGGCGGTCACCACCGAGGCCATCGAGTTCGTCCGGGAGCTGTACGGATCGGCGGTGGACGCCTCCTCGTCCCCGAGGCACGCCACGGAGATCCTGGAACAGCAACTGGTCGACGCCGACCGGATCTCACGGCGCTCCAGCGTCCGGGGCGATGTGCTGGGCGACGCGCTCCTGGACCGGAAACAGCGCATCGCCGACCTCCAGACGCGGCTGAACCAGCTGGAGGCGGAGCGCAACGCGGAGCGCAGACGGGCGGACGCCCTCGCGGCGGCCCACCCCGACGTGTCCGGTCTCCTCGCCGAGCGCGACGTGCTCGAACAGGAGGTCAGACGGCTCGGGGCCGACCTCCGGCAGGCG
This sequence comes from Streptomyces sp. NPDC091279, assembly GCF_044757465.1. Lineage (NCBI taxonomy): Bacteria > Bacillati > Actinomycetota > Actinomycetes > Kitasatosporales > Streptomycetaceae > Streptomyces > Streptomyces sp. NPDC091279. Next base: position 53,481 of record NZ_JBIVVA010000009.1, read on the forward strand.
CGGGAGCAGCGGGCCGCCGCGGAGGACCGCTGCCATCTGCTGGAACGCCAGCTGGACGCCGTTCAGGAGGCCTCCGCCGCGAAACTTCCCGACGCCCCGCAGGACATGCCCCGGGTCCTGATCGTCGACGACCAGCCGGACAACCTGCTCGCGATGACCGCCGTCCTGTCCACGCTCGACCAGGAACTGGTCACCGTGTCGTCCGGGCAGGAGGCCCTCAAGGCGCTCCTCGACCACACCGACTTCGCGGTCATCATCATGGACGTGCAGATGCCGGGGATGGACGGCTACGAGACCTGCGCCCACATCAAACGCCGCCCCCGCACCCGGGACGTCCCCATCATCTTCCTGACCGCCATGGGGATGGACGCCGAGCACTCCGCCCGTGGGTACGCGGCGGGCGCCGTCGACTACATCACCAAGCCGTTCGACCCGTGGGTGCTACGGGCCAAGGTCGCCGTCTTCACCACCATCTACCTGGAACGACGCGCCTGACCCGGCCCCACTCCCGGCAACGGCCCGAACCACGGCGGCACCCCGGCGCCGCCGCGTCCGGCCGATCCCGACAGCCGGACACCCTGACGAACCGTCAGAGTCCGTCGGGGTCGGCCCGGTTGAGGGCGTGCCGGGGGGTGCTGCCGGTCGTCAGCAGGACGTCGGCGGCGGACGTGTCCGTCACCAGGCTGGTCACCAGACCCGACCGGAGAACGGCGTCGATCGCGGCGGCCTTGCGCTGCCCGCCCGCGATCGCCACGACCTCGGGGATACGGCGGAGCTGGTCGGCCTTGACGGTGATGCAGCGTTCGCCGAGGTCCCGGCCGACCCGGCGGCCCTCCGCGTCGAAGAGGTGCGCGGACATCTCGGCGGCGACCCCGAGCGAGGCGTAGTGGCCGCGCTCCTCGTCGCTGAGCATGTCGTGCACCGTCGAGATGCCGGGCTCCCAGGAGCCGATCGAGACACAGGCGACCGTGACCTTGTCGAAGTACTCGAAGGCCCGGGCGATCCCGGTCTGGTGGCGCAACGCCTCCGCGGTGGCCGCGTCCGGCAGCAGCATCGGCGCGTAGATGGGGTGCGCGTCGCCGCCGGAGACCTGGGCGGCCCGGCGCACCGCCTCCACGGAGCCGCGCTCGGCGGTCCCGGCGTCGTACACGCCCGTCAGCTGCACGACCGTGCACGGCGGGAGCCGGTCGAGGGCGGCGGCCATGTGGATGGTGGACCGGCCCCACGCGAGGCCCAGCACATCGCCCTCGGCGACCAGCTCGCCGAGCAGGTCGGCGGCCACCTCACCGAGGTTCTCGGGGTCGGGCGACTCCTCGGCGTCGGCCGGGGACTCGACGACGACGGCGTGCCGCAGCCCGTAACGGGCCCGCAGCGCGTCCGAGCGCTCGGCGTCCAGCTCGGCCGGGACCCGGATCTCGATGCGGACGAGGTCGCGTTCGAGGGCCGTCTCCAGCACCCGGGCGACCTTGAAGCGGCTGACGCCGAACTCCTCCGCGATCTGGATCTTGGACTTGCCCTCCAGGTAGAAGCGGCGGGCCATGGCCGCCGCCTGCACCAGCTCAGCGGGTCCCATCCGTACTGCTGACCGGCCCGCCGACATACCCGACACGGCGATCTCCTCACTGCTGTTCACACTCTGGGTTCGCCGTTCATCCTTGCAGATCCGGCGTGCTTGACTCGCCCTGAACGGACGCCGTTCACGTACCCGTGGCTCAGTGGTCGCATCCCCAGGCCGCGGCGGCGGTCGCGGTCTGCGCCTGGGCGCGCAGGGCGCGCACCGCCTCGGCCGGGTCATCGGCGCCGTAGACGGCCGACCCGGCGACGAAGACGTCCGCCCCGGCCTCGGCGCAGCGTTCGATGGTGGTCGCGGAGACCCCGCCGTCGACCTGGAGCCACAGGTCGAGGCCGTGCTTGCCGATCAGCTGCCGGGTGCGGCGGATCTTCGGCAGCATGACGTCGAGGAACGCCTGCCCGCCGAAGCCCGGCTCGACGGTCATGATCAACAGCATGTCCAGTTCGGGCAGCAGGTCCTCGTACGGCTCGATGGGCGTCGCGGGCCGCAGTGCCATGGAGGCGCGGGCGCCCTTGGCGCGGATCTCGCGGGCGAGCCTGATCGGCGCGGAGGCCGCCTCCACGTGGAAGGTGACGGAGGAGGCCCCGGCCTCGACGTACTGGGGCGCCCAGCGGTCGGGGTCCTCGATCATCAGATGGCAGTCCAGCGGGGTGTCCGTCGCCCGGGCCAGCGACTCCACGACCGGCACCCCGAGGGTGAGGTTCGGGACGAAGTGGTTGTCCATGACGTCGACGTGGAGCCAGTCGGCTCCCCCGACCGCCTTCGCCTCGTCCGCGAGGCGGGCGAAGTCGGCGGACAGGATGCTGGGGTTGATCTGCACGGCCATGCCCCAAGACTGCCATGTCCTGGGCCGATTGGTCGCCGCGATGCGGCCCCGGCCCGGGCGGGGAGACGGTTCAGGCGGTCCTGCGCAGGATCGCCAGGTACATGGCGTCGGTGCCGTGCAGATGCGGCCACAGCTGGATGTCGGGTCCCTCGCCCAGGTCCGGGACCCCGGGCAGCAGCGGCCGGACGTCGACCCGCTCGACGTGCGGGTGCTGCTTGAGGACGTCGTCGACGACGGCCCGGGTCTCGGCGAGATGCGGCGAACAGGTCGCGTAGCCGACCACCCCGCCGACCCGCACGGAGTCCAACGCGGTGCGCAGCAGGGCCCGTTGCAACGGCGCGAACCCGTCGAGATCCTCGGGACGGCGCCGCCAGCGTGCCTCGGGCCGCCTGCGCAGCGCGCCGAGCCCGGTGCAGGGCACGTCCATCAGCACCCGGTCGAAGGCGCCGGGACGCCACGGCGGCCGGGTCCCGTCGGCGGCGATCACCTGGTAGGGGCCGGGGTTGCCGCGCAGGGCCTTGGCGACGAGACCGGCCCGGTGCGGCTGCTTCTCGGAGGCCAGCAGCGTCGCCCCGCGTTCGGCGGCGAGGGCGGCGAGCAGCGCGGCCTTGCCGCCGGGTCCCGCACAGCCGTCGAGCCAGGCCCGGTCGGGTCCGTCGAGGGGCGCGTTGGCCAGCGCGAGGGCGACGAGCTGACTGCCCTCGTCCTGCACCCCGGCCCGGCCCTCCCGCACGGCGTCGACGGCACCGGGTTCGCCGCCCTCGGACAACCGCACGGCATACGGTGACCAGCGCCCCGGCACGGCCGCCTCCTCGCCGAGCAACTCCTCCTGGGTGGCCCGGCCGGGCCGCGCGACCAACGTCACCTCGGGCCGCTCGTTGTCGGCCTCCAACAGCTCCTCGATGCCGGCCCGGCCGCCGCCGAGCGCGTCCCACAGGGCGGAGACGACCCAGCGCGGATGCGAGTGGACGACGGCGAGGTGGTCCTCCGCGTCCTCGTCGTAGGGCGGCGCGACCTTGGCGATCCAGCCGTCCAGATCGTCCTGCGCGACCTTGCGCAGCACGGCGTTCACGAACTTCGCCCGCCCGTCGCCGAGCACCACCCGGGCCAGCTCGACGGAGGCGGACACGGCGGCGTGCGTCGGAATCCGGGTGCCGAGCAACTGGTGCACCCCGAGACTGATCACGTCCAGCACCGGCGGATCGACCTCCCGCAACGGCCGGTCCACGCAGGCCGCGATGACGGCGTCGTAGGTGCCCTGCCTGCGCAGCGTCCCGTACACCAGCTCGGTGGCCAGCGCCGCGTCCCGCCCGTCGAACTTCTCGGGCCCCTCCTTCTCCCGCGCCTTGCGCAGCAACGGCGGCAGCACGAGGTTGGCGTACGCGTCCCGCTCGTCCACGGCCCGCAACGCCTCGAAGGCGAGGATGCGAACGGGGTCCTTCTGGGGCCGACGGTAGGGCTTGCCGGGCTTACGGGGCCGACGGGAGGTGTCGCTCACGAAAAAGGTGCTCCGGATGTGGATGGGGGTGCGCACGGACCCAGTCCCAGCGCACACGACAGACCCCCCAAGGGTACGTCCGCCCCGGTGAGGGGGGCGCGGGGCGGGGGCCGGGGGGGCGGGGGCTGAGTGGAGGGGGCGTGTTGCCGAGGCAGGGTGGGGTGCTCGGCGGCGGGCGGCGGGCGGCGGGCGGCGGGCGGCGGGCGGCGGGCGGCGGGCGGCGGGCGGCGGGCGGCGGGCGGCGGGCGGCGGGCGGCGGGCGGCGGGCTAACGTTCGTGAGGCCCACTCGCCGTCGTTACAGGGTCTAACTCTCGCGATGAGGTATCAGTACCGCGACACCCGGCAACGCGGGGCCGCAGGTGTTGCCGACCCGGGGCACGGTCAGGCGCCTGGCTGGGTGGCAGCCGACAGAAGGCTCGCGACTCGCGACTATGTACCGTTTGCGACACCCACCAGCTACCGCTACAGGGTCTAACTCTCGCGAGAGGGCCTCACCCTTGCGAGAGCGAACAGCACACGCCGAGCGCCCAGCCCACACGCCCGGCGCCCAGACCCCAGAGGGACCACTCACCGCCAGCATCAGCACCAGCCGCTAACTATCGCGAGAGGGTCTCACCCTCGGCGATACGCACGCCCCGCGCCCAATCCGCCGCGCGCATCGGCTTCTTGCCCTGGGCCTGCACCCACAGCAGCTCGATGGCGTAGGAGCCGGTGCCGACGTGCACGCTGTTCTTGCCGACGGCGAGCTGACCGGGCGCCAGATCGGTGCGATCGGGAACGGGCGCGGCATGGATGAGCTTGAGCCGCTCACCCCGGAAGACGGTCCAGGCACCGGGCGCGGGAGTGCAGCCGCGCACCACGCGGTCGACCCGCAGCGCCGGGGCGGCCCAGTCGACCTCGGCGTCCTCGACGGTGATCTTCGGGGCGAGGCTGATGCCCTCGGCCGGCTGCGGTACGGCGTGCAGGGTGCCGTCCTCGATGCCGTCCATGGTCGCGGCGAGCAGTCCCGACCCGGCGAACGCGAGCCGGGTGAGCAGATCACCGCTGGTGTCGGTGGGCCGGATCTCCTCGGTGACGGTGCCGTAGACCGGCCCGGAGTCGAGGCCCTCCTCGATGAGGAAGGTGGCGGCGCCGGTGATCTCGTCGCCGGCCATGAGGGAGTGCTGCACCGGGGCGGCGCCCCGCCAGGCGGGCAGCAGCGAGAAGTGCAGGTTGACCCAGCCGTGGGCCGGGATGTCGAGGGCGACGCGCGGCAACAGGGCGCCGTACGCGACGACGGGACAGCAGTCCGGCGCGATCTCCCGCAGCCGCTCCAGGAATTCGGGGTCCCGCGGCTTCACCGGCTTCAGCACCTCGATGCCGGCCTCCTCGGCCCGTTCCGCCACGGGTGACGCCACCAGCCTGCGCCCACGCCCGGCCGGCGCGTCGGGCCGGGTGACAACGGCGGCCACCTCGTGGCGCCCGGAGGCGATCAGGGCGTCCAGAGCGGGAACGGCGACCTCGGGGGTACCGGCGAAGACGAGCTTCATGGGGAGTTACGGCCCTCTCGGAGCGGTGGGCTGACAGACGGTCCCCAAGTTTATGGCCCTGGTGGGACAGGCGCAGACCTCGGGAGCTGAAGCAGTCCGGGGGCGTACGCACAGGCCCTCGCGCCCCCGATGCGTGACCCGCGGCGCGATCGGGCGTTGGTCAAGAAAGAGTTGACCACAACGGGCTGCGAACGTGCGGCCCGATCCTTTGCAACGCCGGTTCGAGAGGCTTCTTCATGGCCGACCACGCAACCCACGACGCCCAGGCTCGGGCCAGCCTGCACTTGCTGGTGCGGGACATCGAGCGGGTCCGTCGGCAGGTGGACGCACTGCGCACCCTCACCGCCCAACTGGGCAACGTCTACCGCCCGCGCCGCTCCGGCCCCGCCACGGGCTTCGTCGTCTACGGGCGCGCCCCCGCTCCCACGGTCCGCCTCGCCCAGGAGCTGCGGGACAGCGTCGAGACGCTGGTCACGGCCGCCGTCGACTTCGACCGTTCGCTGGGCTTCTCCTGGGACGCGGTGGGTTCCGCACTGGGCGTCACCAAGCAGGCGGTGCACCGGCGTTACGGTTCACGCCGGGCGGCGACCCAGGCGGCGGCCGAGGCGGAACGGACGACGGAGGGCTCGGCGGCCCGCACGATGAGCGTCACGCCCGCCCTGCCGACGGTCCCGGCGGCGCGTTCCATGCCGACGCAGCCGACGGCGGGCAGCCCGGTCCTACGCGACGAGGCCAGGCCCACGGCATTCCCAGGCCCCCGCAACGGCTAACCCACCCCTCCCCCTGCCCTCCCACCCCCTTGGGAGGGCAGCCCCATACCCGGCCTGCACCAATACACGACCCCACCGCACGGGCCCAGCCAACGACCCGGCAACGCCGCTAAGGGCGCGGAGCTGCACCAATACACGACTCCACCACGCGGGCCCAGCCAACGGCCCCGAGCCAACTGCCGACAGCCCGGCAACGCCGCTAAGGGCGCGGAGCTGCACCGATATGCGGCTCCCCCACGCAGGCGCAGCCAACGACCCGAACCAGCAGCCAACGGCCCGGCAACGCCGGTAAGGGGCGCGGGGAACTGCGCGACCAGCCACGACGGCGCGCAAGCCGCCAAACAACCAGTCCCCCTCCCCGAGGGGCGCCGCGCGCGTGCCGACCACAACCCCACCGGCGGCCGACGCCGACAACCCCCCACCCCCGGCGGACAGTTCTTCCCGAACGCCCCAACCGCAACCCACACCACACCCGCCCCGAGAGACCTGCCCTCACCCGATGTCCGGCGGATCGACCCGCACCCGTACTACCCCCGTCTCCCCCACCGTTCCCGCCGCCCCCCGGGCCATCCGCGCCGCCTGGGTGGCCTTCAACGCGGCGGCAAGGGCGGCTCCACTACCCGGAGGCACCCGGATCAGCGCCCGTTCCCACCGCTCACCCGGCGGCGGCGCCCCAGCCCTTCGTGGCCGTCCGGCGGGAGTGACCGGCAACGGAACAGGCCCCAACACCTCCGCGTCCGGGGGAAGTTGCGCCGTCGCGAGGAACGCGGCGACCGCGTCCGGCTCCCCGGAGAGCGCCGCCATCCGGGACACGGGCGGAAAGCCCAGCTCGGCCCGCTCGGCCAGTTCACGCACCGCGTGTCCGACGGGGTCCCACCGCACCAGTGCCTGGACGGGTCGCAACGTCGGTTCGGCGACGACGACCACCGTGCCGCCCACACCCTGCGCCCTGACCAGAGCAGCCGCCCCGATCCAGCGCCGCAACGCGTCCTCCCCGGCCCGCAGATCGGGCCGCCCGAGCATCGCCCAGCCGTCGAGCAGCAACGCCGCCGCGTACCCGCCCTCGGCGACGGGCTCGGCACCCGGTGTGCTGACGACCAGCGCAGGCGTCCCCGGCACGGTGTCGAGCACATGCTCACGTCCCGACGTCCGCACCGGCACCGCGGGGAACGCCCGCCCCAACTCCTCGGCGGTACGCCGGGCCCCCACGATCTGCGCGCGCAACCGGAACCCCCCGCACTCCGAGCAGTGCCAGGACCCCTCCCCGCGCCCGCACCACCCGCACGTCAACGCCCCGGCGTCCGGCGCCTCCAGCGGCCCCGAACAGTGCCGGCACCGGGCGGGGGCACGGCAGGCCGTGCAGGCCATGCGGGGCACGTAACCGCGCCGGGGCACCTGCACCAGCACCGGCCCGTGCCGCAGCCCCTCCCTGACGGCCTGCCAGGCGAGCGTCGGCAGCCGGGCGGCGCGGGCGGCCTCGTCGCGTGCGAGATCGCCGTCCCCGACGGTCCGCACCAGCGGCGCGGCGCCCCGCACCTGGTCACGGGCAGCGACGAGCGGCCGGGCCCAGCCGCTCTCGACGAGCTGCGCCGCCTCCACCGTGCAACTCCAGCCGCCCAGCAGAAACCCACACCGATCCTGGGCGGCCCGCAGCAACAGCACCTCGCGCGCGTGCGGCTGCGGGGCGTGCGGCTCGCTGTGGCTGTCGTCGCCGTCGTCCCAGAGGGCGACCAGCCCGAGGTCCTGGACCGGCGCGAACATGGCGGCCCGGGTGCCGACGACGGCCCGTACCGAGCCCCGTCGCACGGCGAGCCACTCCCGGTACCGCTTCTCGGGCCCGGCGTCGGCCGTGAGCACGGCGTGCCGGCCCTCCCCGAGCAGCGCGGTCAGCGCGGCGTCGACCCGGGCGACCGTCCGTCCGTCGGGCAGGACGACGAGCGCCCCGCGCCCGGAGGCGAGCGTCGCCGCCACGGCCCGCGCCAGTTCGTCGCTCCACTCGGGCCCCGGCAGCGCGTTCCACACGGCGCGCGGCGCACCGCCCGAGGCCAGCGCCTCGACGAAGGCACCCCCCTGTTCGTACCGCGTCCATGACCCGGCCTCCGGCGCCGGGGGCGGTGGCAACGGCTCCGGCGACGCCTTCCGCTCGGCGCGTGCGTTGCGCGGCGGAACGGCGAGCTGGAGCACGTCGGCGAGGCTTCCGGCGTACCGGTCGGCGACGGCCCGCGCGAACCCGAGCTGCTCCTCGCTCAGCACCCGCTCGGGGGAGACGACCTGGGCGAGCGCGGCGAGCGGCCCGGAGTAGTCGGACTCCGCGAGCCGCTCGACGAGGAACCCGTCGATCAGCCCCCCGCCCTCCCGGCGCCCGTCCCGCACCCGGTGCCGCCCGGCCCCGAACCGCACCCGCACCCGCACCCCGGGCTGCGCGTCCGCGTCCAGCTCCTCGGGCACCGCGTAGTCGAAGTACCGGTCGAGATGGAGCACCCCTTTGTCGACCAGCACCCGGGCGACGGGCAGCTCCCCGGCCAGCGCGGCCCCCCGCCAGGTCCGCGGCTTGGCCCGCGGCGCCTTGGCCTCCCGCACACTCTCCCGAATCAACGCAAGCTGCTCGGGCGGCACCCCCGCACCGCCCCCACCACCCTGCCCCTCACCACTGCTCACACCCGCATTCTTACCAAACCCCACTGACAACGGGCCTGTGCTCACTCCGCCCACCAGCGCGAACAGGCAGGGGCCACGGCCCGCCGCCGACAGGACGCTCGGTCCGCCGGTCCAGGTCACGCCATGGCCGAAACCCGTTTCTCGACACAACCTCGCAGGTCGGCTTCGCTCCGGAGGAGGAAACGGGAAACGCCCGTTTCGCCTTGTTCCGCCGCAGCCGTCTGTCGCACGCTGAATCACGTCGCTCTACGGCTGCGGCCGAGACGTGACGGAGGTCGAAGTGCCCCAGGAATCACGGGAGTTCGGGCGGGAACTGCGCCGTATGCGGATGGCCGCCGGGCTCTCCCTGCAACAGCTGGGACAGCGCGTGCACTACAGCAAGAGTCAGTTGAGCAAGGTGGAACGGGGACTCAAGCGTCCGACGCCCGAACTGGCACGTCTGTGCGACACCGTGCTCGACGCCCGGAGCGCACTCACTCGGCTCGTGCCGGTGCCCCGTTCCCAGCCGCAGCTTCCCGCTCCCGAAAACGACGACGAGGTGTGGTTGATGCAACTCCGCAAGGACGGTTCGAGTTCCTTCCAACCCATGAAGCGGCGCGACGTGATCGCGGCCGGAGCTGCCTCCGTACTGACCATGAGTTCGGGTGCGCCACAGGTCCTCTCACCGGTGCCCGGGGGCGCGGAGACTCTTGTCGAGGCCTCCCGGATGCTGTTCGACCAGTTCCGGCGGCTCGGCCAGGTCTCGGGACCGGCCAGTGTGCTGCCTCCGCTCATCGCACAGACGCACAGCCTGGAGCAGTTCGCGGTGGCCAGCGCTCCCCGGGCCCGCCGTGACCTGTTACTGCTCGCCTCTCGCTACGCCGAGTACGCGGGCTGGATGGCCCAGGAGTGCGGAGACGACAAGGCCGCGATCTGGTGGACGGAGCGCGCTGTCCAACTGGCAGCCGCGGGCAAGGACACCGGCCTCGCCGCCTATGCCCAAGTGCGGCGTTCGCTGATCAGCCTCTATCGCGGCGACGCCGACGACGCCGCGCAGCTGGCCGGTCACGCGCTACGGAGTGACGCCCCCTCGCGCATCCGGGGCCTGGCCGCCCAGCACCTGGCCCAGGCCAGGGCCGTCGAGGGCGACTACGACGCCTGCATGCGCAGCCTGGACCAGGCACGGGACCTCCTCGAACGGGACTCGGCCGATCCGAGCCAACCTGTCCTCGGCGCCTCCCACGTGCCCGACGTGGTCTCGATGTTCACCGGCTGGTGCCTGTACGACCTGGGCCGCCCGCGTGACGCGGCCGTGCTCCTCGACACGGAGACGGCGCGTGTCCCGGCCCACGCCTTCCGTACCCGGGCGCGCTACGGCGTCCGGCGCGCCCTGGCCCACGCGGCGGCGGGCGATGTCGAGCACGCCTGCGCGATCACGGCCGAGGTACTGCCTTCGGTCCGACTCACCCACTCGTCGACCATCCGGGCCGACCTGCGGCGCCTCTCGCGCACGCTCGGCAGGCACGCAGGGCACCGCTCGGTGCGGGCCCTGGTCCCCGATCTGACCGATGTCCTGTCCTCCACCTCATAGAAGGGAAACGGCATGCACGAGATCTTCATCAACTACCGCACCAAGGGCGGCAAGGAGGTCGCCTACATGTGCGACGAGGTCTTGTCGGAACGGTTCGGCCGCGACAGCGTCTTCCTCGCGAAGGCGTCCATCGAGCCCGGCGCGCACATGGACGTCCTGCTGCGCACGGCCCGGCGCTGCCACGTTCTGCTGGCCCTCATCCATGAGGAGTGGACCGAAGAACCCCACCGGTCGGACTCCGGGCGGCGCGCGCTCGACGACCCGAAGGACTGGGTCAGGCTGGAGATCGAGGCGGCTCTCACCGGAGGAGCCTTGGTCGTGCCCCTGTTCATCGGCCGGAAGGTGGAGCAGCTCGACCCCCGGCGTCTGCCGAGGTCGATCGCCGAACTCGCCGAGTACCAGTACACACGAGTGGACCTGCACGACCGGCGGGAGGACCTCGCCCGGCTCGGTGACCGCCTCGTCGAGCGGGTCCCGGCTCTGGCCTCGCTGGACCGGAGTCCACACGCCGTGCCGACTGCTTCGGCCGAACCGGAGTCCACGCCCACTGTCCGCAACGACCATCAGAGCGGCGGCATCGGCAGCGTCGGACAGTCCGTGGGGACTTACATCAACACGGCCCACGGCCCGCTGCACTCGGGCGACGGCGACCAGATCAACGGTCCGCAGATCAATGGCGACGGCACCAACTACGTCGCCGGGAACAACAAGGGCGGCATCCGGCAGGGGTTCGGCACCCGGACACCGCGCGGGGGCGAGGGGCGGTGAGAGAGTCGTACGGCACCTACCTGAGCGAGGCCCAGGGGGCTGTGCACACCGGCGCCGGAAGCCAGTTCGTCGACCAACACATCTATGTCCAGGCCGCCACCTCACGTCTGCGCGAGCAGGCGAGCAGACGTAAGCGCGTCATCACCGAGGAGGACCGCAAGCACCTCGCGGCACGTTTCCTGCCCCCTGCCGGCATGCAACTCGCCCGGACCCTCCTGGCGACGAGCCAGGTCGCGCTGATCGGCGGCCTTCCCGGCAGCGGTCGGCAGGCCACCGCGCTCATGTTGCTGCACGAACTGCCGGGTTCCCACAGCACTTTGCACGAGCTGCCCGACACCTCGGACGACACGTCGCCGGGACTGCTCGATGTCCGTGAGATCGACGACGGCGCCCGTCTCCTCCTGGATCTGTCCGAGGCGGAGGAGTCACGGTTTCTCGCGGTCCAGGAGGCCCTGTTCGACTTCCGTGAGGGGCTCAAGGCACATGGGGCCCATCTCGCGGTGGTCCTTCCACACCGGCTCGGCTATCTGCTCAGGGGCGAACTGAAGCGCCTCACCGTGGAGATCGGCCGCCCCTCGCCCCGCCGGCTGCTGGCACGGCACCTGCTCTGCGACGGGGTCACCTTCGCGCCGGAGGACCTGAAGGGAAGTGAACTCGGGTCCTTCCTCACTCAGGCACCGGTGCGGGACGTAGCGGGATTGGCCGACCGGATTCGGCGCCTCCGAGAGACGTCGCCGGCCGACCGTGGTTTCCCCGACTGGCTCACCGATGCCCTACTGAGTCAGCGGGACCAGAGTGCGAGAGTGGCGGCGGATCTCTCGGTCCAGCAGAGCGGTCCGCGCCGGGCTCTGCTGCTGTCCCTGGCCCTGTTCCACGGGACAACACCGGAGACGGTGCTCCAGGCGGCCAACTCGCTTCTGACCGTGCTCAGCCATCCTCCCGATATCACTCCCCGGCTGGAACAGGCCGATCTGTACGCGGAACTGCACGCCATCGAGGCAGAAACAGACGCGAACGGTCAGGTGCGGTTCCGTACACCGGGATACGACCAGGCCGTGCGGAACCACTTCTGGACCTTCCTGCCGGACATCCGTCGGCAGTTGCGCGACTGGTTCAAGGATCGTCTGATCGACCCCGCGCTGCCCCAGCCCGACCGCACCCGGGCTGTCGAACGGTTCGCCTTCCAGGCACTGCGCACGGCCCGCCCTCGGGATCTGATCTGGCTGGCGGAGCAGTGGATGGCGCGGGAGACATCCGTCCGTCTCATCCCGGACGCCGCGCAAGTGCTGGCCCTGGGGCTGGACGACGACCGGCACGGCCGTCTCTTCCGGCAGCAGATCTATGAGTGGGCTGTCTCGCCGGAGACGGGCAACCGGCTCCGGCGGGTTCTCGTCGTGGTGTGTGCCGAGACCATGGCCCGTACCCATCCGGACCAGGCACTCGTCCGCCTGCACCATCTCGCCCGACGCGCGTCCGCTCAGGTCACCGCTGAGGCCCGGGCGGCCCTGACGCGCCTGATCGCCTCGGACAACCGGCTGTACTGCCTGTTGCTGGGCAGGCTGAAGATCGGCATCGTGTCGGGCCGCCCGGGCCGGGACCCTGAGCTCTTCCTGGCTCTGGCCGATCCGGTACGGCTGATCGGCCGACGTGAGGTGCGAGAGGCTCTCGTCTCCTGCTGGACGGGAGTGCTCCAAAGCCGGGTGGAGTCCTGGGAGAAGGCCGAGGCCCGCTGGCTGACGGCCGCCGAGGATCTCCGGCACCGCGATCAGGTACTGCGCGTGCTCGCCCTCGCCTGCGGGGCCGACCCCCGGATCTCCGGGCAGGTCTACCGCGTCGCTCTCCGCTGGTCCCGCACCGGCCAGACCGGACGTTCCGAAACGGTCACCCATCTGCTGCGCAGCATCAACACCGCTCAGGGCATCGAGCCCTACGACTCCATCGCCTGACACCGAACGATCATCGGGGGCCCTCCATGAGTTCCGGACACCGGACGATGACGCTCTTCGTCACCGTCATCCTTGGCATGATCCTGGTCATCCTCGGCCTGAGTGCCGAATGGCCGATGTGGGCATGGCCCACCCTGGCCGCGCTGTTACTCGTCGTCGCGGCCGTGACGCACCGGGTGCTCGCTCCCGCACCGGAAAGGTTCCCACGGGAGCTGCTGCCGGACCCCGACCTTCCCCTGCCCGCAACCGTCCGCCAGGAGCAGCGTGTCGCCCATGTGGCACTGCCCAGTTCCGTCACCGACTATGACTTCTCCTTCTCGGCCACGGTGCGCTGGCTGGTGCTGGACGCCCCCGAGGATGCTCCGTACGTGAACCCGGCCGGCCTCGCCGTCGAGGCGATCCTTCAGCGGGCGCGGCTGGTGACCGCACAACAGCCGCCTCATCGGAGCGCGTTCACCCAGCACCAGCTCGACGGAGCGCTGGCGACCATGCGCCCCGAGTCGACCGGCCGGATCATGGCGATGGCGCAGGATGTCTCTCTCAGTCTTCCGGAACTCGACCGCGAGCGACTGGCCAAGTTGTCCGCCGTCCGCAAGGACGAGGACGTCTGGGAGCACGAGCGCAACTACGAGCGCAGCAAGAGAAGCTATCTGAGCGAGGACGTGCTCAAGGACACGGGCAGTGCCGTCGTGTGGTGGCTGTCCCGCAACGAGGAGGAGGTCGAGGGGGCCGTCAACCGCATCGGCCTGCTGGCCCAGCTCTCGGCGGCGGCCAACAACGAGGAGGTCTCTCCCCCGTTCGACCACCTGACGTCGACGCCGAACGTCCCGTACCCAGCGGACGACGGGTACGCCTGGGACCGCCCTTTCGACGCGGGGTACCCGCCGTCGACGAACGGTACGGGTACGAATCCGGACCTCGATTCCTTCCTCGCCTGGTTCGGCTTCCGCGACGATGATCCGGACGTCGACCTGTTCACCGAGCGCCTCGTGACTCTTGCCGACGCACACGGCAAGCACGAGGCCGCCGAGAAGATCAAGTCCCGTTTCGGCGACACCGAGGAGGACGGGCGGAGCGAGGGCCTGGGGGACGAACCGGCTCCGCCGGACGCGCCCGGTCAATGAGATGAAAAGGGCGAGGCCCGGCCCCCGAAGGGACCGGGCCTCGGTGTACGTCGGGCAGGCCTACTGACCCACCGCCGCGCGCAGGGCCTCCACGCGGTCCGTGCGCTCCCACGTGAACTCCGGAAGCTCGCGGCCGAAGTGGCCGTACGCGGCCGTCTGGGCGTAGATCGGGCGGAGCAGGTCGAGGTCGCGGATGATCGCGGCCGGACGGAGGTCGAAGACCTCGTCGATGGCCTTCTCGATCTTCTCGACGTCGACCTTGGCGGTGCCGAAGGTCTCGACGAAGAGGCCGACGGGCTCGGCCTTGCCGATGGCGTAGGCGACCTGGACCTCGCAGCGGGAGGCCAGTCCGGCCGCCACCACGTTCTTCGCGACCCAGCGCATCGCGTAGGCGGCCGAGCGGTCGACCTTGGACGGGTCCTTGCCGGAGAAGGCGCCGCCGCCGTGGCGGGCCATGCCGCCGTACGTGTCGATGATGATCTTGCGGCCGGTGAGGCCCGCGTCGCCCATCGGGCCGCCGATCTCGAAGCGGCCGGTGGGGTTGACCAGGAGGCGGTAGTTCTCCGTGTCGAGCTTGATGCCGTCGTCGAGGAGGGCCTTCAGCTCGGCCTCCACGACGAACTCGCGGATGTCGGGCGCGAGCAGCGACTCCAGGTCGATGTCGCTCGCGTGCTGCGAGGAGACGACGACGGTGTCGAGGCGGACGGCCTTGTCGCCGTCGTACTCGATGGTGACCTGCGTCTTGCCGTCCGGGCGCAGGTAGGGGATGGTGCCGTTCTTGCGGACCTCGGAGAGGCGCTTGGAGAGGCGGTGTGCCAGGAAGATCGGCAGCGGCATCAGCGTCGGCGTCTCGTCCGTCGCGTAGCCGAACATCAGGCCCTGGTCGCCGGCGCCCTGCTTGTCCAGCTCGTCCTCGTCGCCCTCGACGCGCGATTCGTAGGCCGTGTCGACGCCCTGTGCGATGTCCGGGGACTGCGAGCCGATGGACACCGACACGCCGCAGGAGGCGCCGTCGAACCCCTTCTTCGAGGAGTCGTAGCCGATCGAGAGGACCGTGTTGCGGACGAGGGTCGCGATGTCCGCGTAGGTCTTGGTGGTGACCTCGCCGGCCACGTGCACCAGGCCGGTCGTGATCAGCGTCTCGACGGCGACCCGGGACGACGGGTCCTCGCGCAGAAGCGCGTCGAGAATGGTGTCGCTGATCTGGTCAGCGATCTTGTCGGGGTGACCCTCGGTCACGGACTCCGAGGTGAACAGGCGACGGGACACAACGCTCCCTGGGGTTGCAGCGGCTGCTGTCTGATCATGGTCGGACGGGTCCGGAGGCTGCGCCCGGCCTCGTCCAAGAAACAGTTTATCGGTCGCGCTCGGTCAGCGGGCCCCCTATCTTGCCCCTAGGGATGGCTGTGACCTGCGGCACGGGCATTCTGCACATCCCCAGCCCCCTTGGCCAGACTCGCCACACCGCGTGGAGAAGGTTCGGGAGACCGGGACCCGCAGGAAACCCTCAGCCGAGCCGGTCCGCCACCAGGTCCCAGACGATTTCGGCCAAAGCCTCCTTGGGACCGTACGGGACGGGCGTCTCGGAGCCGTCGGCGCCTAGGACCAGCGCTTCGTTCTCCTCGGAGCCGAAGGTCTTGTGCTCCCCCACCTCGTTCACCACGAGCAGGTCGCAGCCCTTGCGGGCCAGTTTGGCGCGGCCGTTGGCCAGGACATCGTCGGTCTCGGCGGCGAAACCGACGACCACCTGGGCGGCACGGGCGGGCTCGGCGGAGATCTCCGCGAGGATGTCCGGATTCCGTACCAGCACGAGGGGTTCGGGCTCCTGGCCGTCCTTCTTCTTGATTTTTCCGGCCGCGTAGGTCTGCGGGCGGAAGTCGGCGACGGCGGCGGCCATGACGACGGCGTCCGCGTCGCCCGCCGCCTTCAGTACGGCCTCGCGCAGCTGGACGGCGGTGCCGACCTCGACGACGTCGACGCCGGCCGGGTCGGGCAGGCCGGTGTTGGCGGCGACCAGGGTGACCCGGGCGCCGCGGGCAGCGGCGGTGCGGGCGAGGGCGTAGCCCTGCTTGCCGGAGGAGCGGTTGCCGAGGAAGCGGACGGGGTCGAGGGGTTCGCGGGTGCCGCCGGCGCTGACCACGACATGCCGCCCCGCGAGGTCGGGCTCGCGCGGGCCGCGGGCGAGGACCCGGCGGCAGACCTCGAAGATCTCGGTGGGGTCGGGCAGTCTGCCCTTGCCGGTGTCGGCGCCGGTGAGACGGCCGACGGCAGGCTCGACGACGACGGCTCCGCGGCGGCGCAGGGTGGCCACGTTCTCCCGGGTCGCCGGGTGCTCCCACATCTCCGTGTGCATGGCGGGGGCGAAGACGACGGGGCAACGGGCGGTGAGCAGGGTGTTGGTGAGGAGGTCGTCGGCGAGGCCGTGGGCGGCCTTGGCGAGGAGGTCGGCGGTGGCCGGGGCGACGACGACGAGGTCGGCGTGCTGCCCGATGCGGACGTGCGGGACCTCGTGGACGTCGTCCCAGACCTCGGTGGAGACGGGGTTGCCGGAGAGGGCGGACCAGGTGGCGGCGCCGACGAAGTGCAGGGCGGAGGCGGTGGGCACGACCCGCACCTCGTGGCCCGACTCGGTCAGTCGGCGCAGCAGCTCACAGGCCTTGTAGGCGGCGATGCCGCCGCTGACCCCCAGCACGACCTTCAACTTGGCCACCGTCTCTCCCCAGGCTCGGCAACGTTCGACTCCATGACACACCACAGGCCCGGCAGTCGCGCTGCCGGGCCTGTGGAAAACTCACGTTCAAGCAGGTGATATTACTGCGCGGGGCCTTCGACGGCCTCGGACGTCAGCAGTCCCGCGTTGATCTCGCGGAGGGCGATCGAGAGCGGCTTCTCGTGGACGTGGGTGTCCACGAGCGGACCGACGTATTCGAGGAGACCCTCGCCGAGCTGCGAGTAGTACGCGTTGATCTGGCGGGCCCGCTTCGCGGCGTAGATCACGAGGCTGTACTTCGAGTCAGTGGCCTCGAGGAGCTCGTCGATCGGCGGGTTGATGATGCCCTCGGGCGCGGAGATGGAAGAGGACACGCTCTACCTTCCGATGGATGGGAAAGATTCAATGAGTGTGATCGTCACGATCACACAACGTCCATCAAGGCTAGCAGCTCACGCGCCACGTCCTCGACGGAGGTGTTGACCAAGGTCATGTCGAACTCCGGCTCCGCCGCCAGCTCGATCTTCGCCGCGTCCAGTCGGCGTTCGATCACCTCGGGCGGTTCGGTGCCCCGCCCGGTGAGCCGGCGCACCAACTCCTCCCAGGAGGGAGGGGCGAGGAACACCAGTCGGCCTTCCGGCATGGTCTCGCGGACCTGCCGGGCGCCCTGGAGGTCGATCTCCAGGAGGACCGGGACGCCCGAGTCCAGGTGATCGAGCACGGCCGCACGCGGCGTGCCGTAGCGGTTGCCCGCGAACTCGGCCCACTCCAGGAGTTCGCCGTTGGCGATCAGCTTGTCCATCTCCTCGTCGGTCACGAAGAAGTAGTGGACGCCGTGCTTCTCGCCGGGGCGCGGCTTCCGGGTCGTCGCCGACACGGAGAGCCAGACCTCGGGGTGTTCCTTGCGCATATGGGCGACGACCGTGCTCTTGCCGACCCCGGAGGGGCCGGAGAGCACGGTCAGCCGCGGACGTCCGTCCGGGGGCTCGGGGGTCATCCCCCGGAATGTTGCAGCCATGCGGCGATTATTCCAGCAATCCCCGCGTGCCCGGGACTCCCGGGTCCCGGGCGTCCGGAGTCAGGAAGGGGCGCCGCCGAACTCGCGCTCCAAAGAGGCGATCTGGTTCGAGCCGAGACCCCGCACGCGGCGGCTCTCGGAGATGCCCAGTCGCTCCATGATCTGCTTGGCGCGGACCTTGCCCACGCCGGGGAGAGACTCCAGCAGGGCGGAGACCTTCATCTTGCCGATGACGTCGTTCTCCTGGCCCTGCTTGATGACGTCATGCAGGGAGGCGCCGGAGTGCTTGAGTCGATTCTTGACCTCGGCCCGCTCCCGGCGAGCCGCGGCGGCCTTTTCGAGCGCGGCTGCGCGCTGTTCAGGGGTAAGGGGCGGAAGAGCCACGCCTACGTCACCTCGGATGTCGAACTGTCGGATACGGACCGGTGAGGAACCTAGTCGCCCCACACCTGGCGAGCCACGAGCAACACGCTCGCCCGTTGACTCTCGTCGGAGACTAGCGGCCACGGGCGCCAGAGTCAGCGAGAACAGCGGAAAAGTCCTGGTCAGCCTCCGTGAGGAGCGACATACGGGACATAACGACCAGGATGCGAGGGCGGATTCGGACGCGAACCGATCACGGGCCGCCCGTCGCGAGGCACCGAAAGACGCTCACGACCAGCTCGAACGCCCGCGACGACCGTCGCGAAAGCCTCATACGGCACACACGGCCTCCCCACGCGCGCGTGACATCCCTAGTGGCGTGCCTCACACAGCCCTCAATCCGCACCCTTCAGTGATGCTGGTCACACGCTCGCGAGCGCGATACGGATCTCCTGCGCGAATCGGTCGGCGGACGCCCGCAGCGCCCCGGCGTCCGGACCGTGCCGCAGCACACCCCGGCTGACGTTCGGGACGACGTTGCGCACGGCGGCCCCGAAGACGCCCGGGAGGTCGGCCGGAGTGGCGCCCTGCGCGCCGACGCCGGGAGCCAGCAGCGGCCCGTCGATGTCGAGGTCGTAGGAGGACAGGTCGCCCAGCGTGGCGCCCACCACGGCGCCGAAGGACCCCAGGGGCTCCTCCCCCGCGTTCTCGGCGGCGAGGTGGGCCAGCATCGTCGCGCCGACGGTCCGTCCGTCGGCCCGCACCGCGTGCTGGACCTCGCCGCCCTCCGGGTTGGAGGTGAGCGCCAGCACGAAGAGGCCGGTGCCGCTCTCGCGGGCCAGCGCGACGGCCGGGGCCAGCGAGCCGTAGCCGAGGTACGGGGAGACCGTGAGGGCGTCGGAGAACAGCGGGGAGTCCGGGTGCAGGAAGGTCTCGGCGTACCCGGCCATGGTCGAGCCGATGTCGCCGCGCTTGGCGTCCATCACAACCAGCGCGCCGGCCGCCCGCGCCTCCTCGACGGACTTCTCCAGAACGGCGATCCCGCGCGAGCCGAACCGTTCGAAGAACGCGCTCTGCGGCTTCAGCACGGCGACCCGGTCGGCCAGCGCCGCCACGATCGTCCGGCTGAACCGCTCCAGGCCGTGCACATCGTCGTTCAGGCCCCAGGCGGTGAGCAGGGAGGCGTGCGGGTCGATGCCGACGCAGAGCGGGCCGCGGGTGTCCATGGCGCGGCGCAGGCGGGCGCCGAAGGCTTCCTGGGCGGTCATGCGGCCTTCCTGACGTCGGCGCCGACCGCGTCGGCGAGGGTGGCGTACGGGCTGGTCCGCAGGCGCGCGGCGAGCCCCTTGTGGACGGCACGGGCCCAGCAGGGGCCCTGGTAGATGAACGCGCTGTAGCCCTGGACGAGGGTGGCGCCGGCCAGGATGCGCTGCCAGGCGTCC
The DNA here is from genome assembly GCF_044757465.1 of Streptomyces sp. NPDC091279. Lineage (NCBI taxonomy): Bacteria > Bacillati > Actinomycetota > Actinomycetes > Kitasatosporales > Streptomycetaceae > Streptomyces > Streptomyces sp. NPDC091279. The sequence goes on from NZ_JBIVVA010000009.1 coordinate 73,277, forward strand.
TCGGCGTTCTCGATGCCGCCGACGCCCACCAGGGTGATCCGGTCGCCCACGCGCGCGTAGAGGCGGCGCAGCACCTCCAGGGAGCGTTCCTTGAGGGGCGCGCCGGACAGGCCGCCGGTCTCCTGCACGAGGGCGGGGTCGGAGGCCAGGCCGAGTTCCTCGCGCGCGATGGTGGTGTTGGTGGCGATGATGCCGTCGAGGCCCAGCTCCACGGCCAGGTCGGCGACGGCGTCGATGTCCTCGTCGGCGAGGTCGGGGGCGATCTTGACCAGGAGCGGGACGCGGCGGGCGGTGACCGTGCGGTCGGCGGCCTCGCGCACGGCGCTCAGCAGCGGGCGCAGCGCCTCGGTGGCCTGGAGATCGCGCAGCCCGGGCGTGTTGGGCGAGGAGACGTTGACGACCAGGTAGTCGGCGTAGGGGGCGAGGCGTTCGGTCGAGGTCACGTAGTCGCCGACGGCCTCCGCCTCGGGAACGGCCTTGGTCTTGCCGATGTTGACGCCCACGACGGTCCTGAAGACCGCCTCACGGGACGCCAGGCGGGCCGCGACGGCGAGCGAGCCCTCGTTGTTGAAGCCCATGCGGTTGATGAGCGCGCGGTCGGGGACCAGCCGGAACAGCCGCTTCTTGGGGTTGCCCGGCTGCGGCCGGCCGGTCACGGTGCCGATCTCGACGTGGTCGAAGCCGAGCATCGACATGCCGTCGATGGCGACGGCGTTCTTGTCGAACCCGGCGGCGAGTCCGAACGGGCCGTGCATGCGCAGGCCGAGGGCCTCGGTGCGCAGTTCCCGGTGGCGGGGCGCGAGGGCGGCGGCCAGGAAGGTGCGCAGGACGGGGACGCGGGCGGCCAGGCGAATCCAGCGGAACGCGAGATGGTGGGCCTGCTCGGGGTCCATCCGCCGGAAGACGAGGTCGAAGAAGATCTTGTACATGGTGTCCTCATGAAGAGGGGGGACACCGTCTGCGGTGTCCCCCCTGCTCCGGCTGCTAGTCGCGGGCCGCGGTCAGGTGCTGGGCGTGTTCCTGGAGGGAACGGACGCCCACGTCACCGTGGTTGAGGGCGTCGATGCCCTGGACGGCGGCGGCGAGTGCCTGGACCGTCGTCAGGCAGGGCACCGCGCGGGCCACGGCCGCCGTGCGGATGTCGTAGCCGTCGAGCCGGCCGCCGGTGCCGTAGGGGGTGTTGACGATGAGGTCGACCTCGCCGTCGTGGATCAGCTGGACGATGGTCTTCTCGCCGTTGGGCCCGGGGCCCTCGGACTGCTTGCGCACCAGGGTGGCGTTGATGCCGTTGCGCTTGAGGACCTCGGCGGTGCCGGAGGTGGCGAGCAGCTCGAAGCCGTGGGCGACCAGCTCGCGCGCCGGGAAGATCATCGAGCGCTTGTCGCGGTTGGCGACCGAGATGAACGCGCGGCCCTTGGTGGGCAGCGGACCGTAGGCGCCCGCCTGCGACTTGGCGTACGCCGTGCCGAAGACGGAGTCGATGCCCATGACCTCGCCGGTGGAGCGCATCTCCGGGCCGAGCACGGTGTCGACGCCCCGGCCGTGGATGTCACGGAAGCGCGACCACGGCATGACGGCCTCCTTGACGGAGATCGGCGCGTCGAAGGGGAGTTCACCGCCGTCGCCGTGGGCGGGGAGGATGCCCTCGGCGCGCAGTTCGGCGACGGTCGCGCCCAGGGAGATGCGGGCGGCGGCCTTGGCGAGCGGCACCGCGGTCGCCTTGGAGGTGAAGGGGACCGTGCGGGACGCGCGCGGGTTGGCTTCGAGGACGTAGAGGATGTCCCCGGCCATCGCGAACTGGATGTTGATCAGGCCGCGTACGCCGACGCCCTTGGCGATGGCCTCGGTCGAGGTCCGCAGCCGCTTGATGTCGAAGCCGCCCAGGGTGATCGGGGGCAGCGCGCACGCCGAGTCGCCGGAGTGGATGCCGGCCTCCTCGATGTGCTCCATGACGCCGCCGAGGTACAGCTCCTCGCCGTCGTAGAGGGCGTCGACGTCGATCTCGATGGCGTCGTCGAGGAAGCGGTCGACGAGGACCGGCCGGGAGGGGCTGATCTCGGTCGACTCGGCGATGTAGGAGGCGAGGCGGGTCTCGTCGTAGACGATCTCCATGCCGCGTCCGCCCAGGACGTAGGAGGGCCGGACCAGGACCGGGTAGCCGATCTCGTCGGCGATGGCCTTGGCCTCGGCGAAGGTGGTGGCGGTGCCGTGCTTGGGGGCGGGCAGCCCGGCCTCGGCGAGCACGCGCCCGAACGCGCCCCGGTCCTCGGCTGCGTGGATGGCCTCCGGCGGGGTGCCCACGATCGGCACGCCGTTGTCCTTGAGGGCCTGCGCCAGGCCCAGCGGGGTCTGGCCGCCGAGCTGGACGATGACCCCGGCGACGGGGCCCGCCTGCTGCTCGGCGTGGACGATCTCCAGGACGTCCTCCAGGGTGAGCGGCTCGAAGTAGAGCCGGTCGGAGGTGTCGTAGTCGGTGGAGACGGTCTCCGGGTTGCAGTTGACCATGACGGTCTCGAACCCGGCGTCCGACAGGGCGAAGGAGGCGTGGACGCAGGAGTAGTCGAACTCGATGCCCTGGCCGATGCGGTTGGGCCCGGAGCCGAGGATGATCACCGCGGGCTTCTCGCGGGGCGCGACCTCGTTCTCCTCGTCGTAGGAGGAGTAGAAGTACGGCGTCTTCGCGGCGAACTCGGCGGCGCAGGTGTCGACGGTCTTGTAGACCGGGCGGATGCCCAGGGCGTGCCGGACCTCGCGGACGACGTCCTCGCGCAGACCGCGGATCTCGGCGATCTGGACATCGGAGAAGCCGTGCCGCTTGGCCTCGGCCAGCAGCTCCGGGTACAGCTTGTCGGCGGCGGCCAGCTCGTCGGCGATCTCCTTGATGAGGAAGAGCTGGTCGACGAACCAGGGGTCGATCTTCGTGTAGTCGAAGACCTCCTCGGGCGTGGCGCCCGCGCGGATCGCCCGCATGACGGTGTTGATCCGCCCGTCGGTGGGCCGCACCGCCTCTTCGAGGAGGCGCACCTTGTCCTCGGCGGAGCCGGGGTCGCCGACGAAGGTGAACTGGCTGCCCTTCTTCTCCAGCGAGCGCAGCGCCTTCTGGAAGGCCTCGGTGAAGTTGCGGCCGATCGCCATCGCCTCGCCGACCGACTTCATGGTCGTCGTCAGCGTGGAGTCGGCGGACGGGAACTTCTCGAACGCGAACCGCGGCGCCTTCACGACGACATAGTCGAGCGTCGGCTCGAAGGAGGCCGGGGTCTCCTTGGTGATGTCGTTGGGGATCTCGTCGAGCGTGTAGCCAACGGCGAGCTTGGCGGCGATCTTCGCGATCGGGAAGCCGGTCGCCTTGGACGCGAGCGCCGAGGACCGCGACACGCGCGGGTTCATCTCGATGACGATGACCCGGCCGTCCTCGGGGTTCACCGCGAACTGGATGTTGCAGCCGCCGGTGTCGACGCCGACCTCGCGGATCACGGCGATGCCGATGTCGCGCAGGATCTGGTACTCGCGGTCGGTCAGCGTCATCGCCGGGGCGACGGTGATCGAGTCGCCGGTGTGCACGCCCATCGGGTCGAAGTTCTCGATGGAGCAGACGACCACGACGTTGTCGTTCTTGTCGCGCATCAGCTCCAGCTCGTACTCCTTCCAGCCGAGGATGGACTCCTCAAGGAGCACCTCGGTGGTCGGGGAGAGCATGAGGCCCTGCCCGGCGATGCGGCGCAGCTCCTCCTCGTCGTGGGCGAAGCCGGAACCGGCGCCGCCCATGGTGAACGACGGCCGCACGACGACGGGGTAGCCGCCGAGGGTGTCGACGCCCTGGATGACGTCGTCCATGGTGTGGCAGATCACCGAGCGGGCGGACTCGCCGTACCCGATCCGGCCGCGCACGGCCTCGACGACGTCCTTGAAGAGGTCGCGGTCCTCGCCCTTGTTGATGGCCTCGACGTTGGCGCCGATCAGCTCGACGCCGTACTTCTCCAGGGTGCCGGCCTCGTGCAGCGAGATCGCCGTGTTCAGGGCCGTCTGGCCGCCCAGGGTGGGCAGCAGGGTGTCGGGGCGCTCCTTGGCGATGATCTTCTCGACGAACTCGGGGGTGATCGGCTCGACGTAGGTGGCGTCGGCGATCTCCGGGTCGGTCATGATCGTCGCCGGGTTGGAGTTCACCAGGATGACCCGCAGGCCCTCGGCGCGCAGGATGCGGCACGCCTGGGTGCCGGAGTAGTCGAACTCGGCGGCCTGGCCGATGACGATCGGGCCGGAGCCGATGACCAGGACGGACTGGATATCGGTGCGCTTAGGCACGCTGGCCCTCCATCAAAGAAACGAAGCGGTCGAACAGGTAGGCGGCATCGTGCGGGCCCGCCGCCGCTTCGGGGTGGTACTGGACACTGAACGCCGGGCGGTCGAGGAGGTGCAGACCCTCCACCACGTTGTCGTTCAGGCAGACGTGGGAGACCTCGGCGCGGCCGAACTCCGTGTCGGTGACCCGGTCGAGCGGGGCGTCGACGGCGAAGCCGTGGTTGTGCGCGGTGACCTCGACCTTGCCGGTCGTACGGTCCTGCACGGGCTGGTTGATGCCCCGGTGGCCGTACTTCAGCTTGTAGGTGCCGAAGCCGAGGGCGCGGCCCAGGATCTGGTTGCCGAAGCAGATGCCGAAGAGCGGGGTGGAGCGCTCCAGGACGGCGGTCATCAGCGCGACGGGGCCGTCGGCGGTGGCCGGGTCGCCGGGGCCGTTGGAGAAGAACACGCCGTCGGGGGCGACGGCGTAGATGTCCTCGACGCTCGCGGTGGCGGGCAGCACGTGCACCTCGATGCCGCGCTCGGCCATCCGGTGCGGGGTCATGCCCTTGATGCCGAGGTCGACGGCGGCGACGGTGAACTTCTTCTCGCCGACCGCCGGGACGACGTACGTCTCCTTGGTCGCGACCTCCTCGTAGAGGCTCGCGCCCTTCATCTGCGGCTGCGCCGTGACCCGCTCGACCAGCTCGGCTTCGGGGGCGACCCGCTCGCCGGAGAAGATGCCGGCGCGCATGGAGCCGCGCTCGCGCAGATGGCGCGTCAACGCGCGCGTGTCGATGCCGGAGATGCCGACGACGCTCTGGGCGACCAGTTCGGCGTCCAGGGAGCGGGTGGCCCGCCAGTTGGACGGCACGCGCGCGGGGTCGCGCACGACGTAGCCGGAGACCCAGATGCGGGCGGACTCGTCGTCCTCGTCGTTCCAGCCGGTGTTGCCGATCTGCGGGGCGGTCGCGACGACGATCTGACGGTCGTAGGACGGGTCGGTGAGGGTCTCCTGGTAGCCGGTCATGCCGGTGGAGAACACCGCTTCGCCGAAGGTCTCCCCCACGGCCCCGTAGGCGCGGCCGCGGAAGACCCGGCCGTCCTCCAGGACGAGTACGGCGGGAGCTGCCGTGAGCCTCTGCGAGGCCGCTCCCTGGATGGAGGTCGTCATCGTGCGCCTTCCGTCTTGTTGATCATCTGGTTCAGGGCGTCGACCCATGCGGTGTGCTCGGCCGCCCGGTCCGAGCGGAACCCGGAGTCGATCAGCCGCTCGCCGTGCGTCCACGTCACCACCAGCAGCCCGCCCTCGGTGAGGACCTTGCCGGCGATGCCCTTGTCGAGCCGGGCCTCGCGCAGGGCGGCGACGGGGATGAAGAAGTCGTGCGCGCCGGGGCGTACGACGTCCAGTCCCGCGCCGGTCAGTGTCAGCTCGACCCGGCTGCGGGTGCCGAGGCCGTGCGCCACGATGCGGTCCAGCCACTGTCCCGCGGTGGTGGAGCCGTGGTAGCGGCCGGTCATGCTCAGTCTCGCCGTACCGGGGTCGTCCGGCGCGGTGGGCAGCTCGGGCAGGTCGCCCTGGAGCGTGCCGCGCCACTTCCAGCCCTCGCGCATCAGCCAGTAGACGAGCGCGACGAACAGGCCGAGGCCGACCACCCAGCCGATGCGGGCGGCCCAGTCGGTCACCGCGGCCGAGTGCTTCTCGGCCGCCAGCAGAAGTGCAGGAGATGTCACGTGAGCTTCCCGTCGACGAGCGTGGCCTTGCCCCGGAGCCAGGTGTGTGTCACACGGCCCGGCAGTTCACGCCCCTCGTACGGGGTGTTCCGGCTGCGCGAGGCGAAGCCCGCGGGGTCCACCGACCCACGGTATGCCGTGTCGACGAGCGTGAGGTTGGCGGGCTCACCAGCCGAGACGGGGCGACCGTGGCCCTCGGCCCGGCCGATCTCGGCGGGCTTGTGGGACATGCGCGCGGCCACCCCGGCCCAGTCGAGGAGCCCGGTGTCCACCATGGTCTCCTGGACCACTGACAACGCGGTCTCCAGGCCGACCATGCCCATGGCGGCGGCGGCCCACTCGCAGTCCTTGTCCTCGTGCGGGTGCGGGGCGTGGTCGGTGGCGACGATGTCGATCGTGCCGTCGGCGAGCGCCTGGCGCAGGGCCAGCACGTCGCGCTCGGTGCGCAGCGGCGGGTTGACCTTGTAGACCGGGTTGTAGGTGCGCACCAGTTCGTCGGTGAGCAGCAGGTGGTGCGGGGTGACCTCGGCGGTGACGTCGATGCCCCGGGACTTGGCCCAGCGGACGATCTCGACGGAACCGGCGGTCGAGAGGTGGCAGATGTGGACGCGGGAGCCAACGTGCTCGGCGAGCAGGACATCCCGGGCGATGATCGATTCTTCGGCCACCGCGGGCCAGCCGCCGAGGCCCAGCTCGGCGGAGACGACGCCCTCGTTCATCTCGGCGCCCTCGGTCAGCCGGGGCTCCTGCGCGTGCTGGGCGACGATGCCGCCGAAGGCCTTCACGTACTCCAGCGCGCGGCGCATGATCACGGCGTCGTGGACGCACTTGCCGTCGTCGGAGAAGACGGTGACACCGGCCGCCGACTCGTGCATGGCGCCCAGCTCGGCGAGTTGGCGGCCCTCCAGGCCGACGGTGACGGCGCCGATGGGCTGCACGTCGCAGTAGCCGTGCTCGCGGCCGAGCCGGTAGACCTGCTCGACGACGCCGGCGGTGTCGGCGACGGGGAAGGTGTTGGCCATCGCGAAGACGGCCGTGTAGCCGCCGGAGGCCGCCGCGCGCGTGCCGGTCAGTACGGTCTCGGAGTCCTCGCGGCCGGGCTCGCGCAGATGCGTGTGCAGGTCGACGAGGCCCGGCAGCAGTATCTTGCCCGCGGCCTCGACGACCTCGGCGCCCTCGGCGGACAGACCGGTGCCGACCTCGGCGATCGTCTCGCCGTCGACCAGGACGTCCTGCGGCTCGCCGCCGAGCACCCGCGCACCGCGAATCAGGATCTTGCTCATGGGTCTACTTCTCCTCGGTGGTGCGGGCGTGGCTGACGGCGGGTTCGTTGCCGCCGAGCAGGAGGTACAGCACGGCCATCCGGATGGAGACGCCGTTGGCGACCTGCTCGACGACGGTGCAGCGGTCGGAGTCGGCGACCTCGGCGGTGATCTCCATGCCGCGGACCATCGGGCCCGGGTGCATCACGATGGCGTGTCCGGGCATCCGCGCCATGCGGTCGCCGTCGAGCCCGTAGCGCCGTGAGTACTCGCGCTCGGTCGGGAAGAACGCGGCGTTCATGCGCTCGCGCTGGACGCGCAGCATCATCACGGCGTCGGTCTTGGGCAGCACGGCGTCGAGGTCGTAGGAGACCTCGCAGGGCCAGTTCCCGACGCCGACCGGGACCAGGGTGGGCGGGGCGACGAGGGTGACCTCGGCGCCGAGGGTGTGCAGCAGGTCGACGTTGGAGCGGGCGACCCGGCTGTGCAGGATGTCGCCGACGACGGTGATGCGCTTGCCCGCGAGGTCCTGGCCGAGCCCGGTGTCCCGGCCGACCAGCCTGCGGCGCATGGTGAACGCGTCCAGCAGGGCCTGGGTGGGGTGCTGGTGGGTGCCGTCGCCCGCGTTGATGACGGCGGCGTCGATCCAGCCGGAGTTGGCGAGCCGGTAGGGGGCACCGGAGGCGCCGTGCCGGATGACGACGGCGTCGACGCCCATGGCCTCCAGGGTCTGGGCGGTGTCCTTGAGGGACTCGCCCTTGGAGACGCTCGATCCCTTGGCGGTGAAGTTGATGACGTCGGCGGACAGCCGCTTCTCCGCCGCCTCGAAGGAGATCCGGGTCCGGGTCGAGTCCTCGAAGAAGAGGTTGACGATCGTTCGGCCGCGCAGGGTCGGCAGCTTCTTGATCGGCCGGTCGGCGACCCGGGCCATCTCCTCGGCGGTGTCGAGGATCAGGACGGCGTCGTCGCGGGTGAGGTCGGCGGCCGAGATGAGATGACGCTGCATCTGTCAGGCTCCGTAAGGCAGTTCAGGTATGAGGAGATTCCGGGCAGGCGAGGGCGCGGCACGCCGGGCGGGCGTGCGCCGTTCGCTCGCTACGGGGTCTGCTTCACACCGAGCAGCACGGTGTCGCGACCGTCCTCCTCGGCGAGCTGGACCTTGACCGTCTCCCGCAACGACGTGGGGAGGTTCTTGCCGACGTAGTCGGCGCGGATGGGCAGTTCGCGGTGGCCCCGGTCGACGAGGACCGCGAGCTGCACCGCGCGGGGGCGCCCGATGTCGTTCAGGGCGTCGAGGGCGGCGCGGATGGTGCGGCCGGAGAAGAGCACGTCGTCGACGAGGACGACGAGACGGCCGTCGATGCCGTCGCCGGGGATCTCGGTGCGGGCCAGCGCGCGCGGGGGGTGCATGCGCAGGTCGTCGCGGTACATCGTGATGTCGAGCGAGCCGACCGGGATCGTGCGCCCGGTGATCTCCTCAAGTTTCTCGGCGAGCCGCCGGCCGAGGAAGACACCTCGGGTGGGGATGCCGAGCAGCACCACGTCGTCGGCGCCCTTGGCGCGTTCGACGATCTCGTGGGCGATGCGGGTCAACACCCGCGCGATGTCGGGGCCTTCGAGCACGGCCCGGGCGTCCGAGGGCGACACGCTCTCGGTCTCCGGGGTGCCCTGGTCTTCCTGGGTGTCCATGAGAAACGGACCTCCTTCTCCGCCTCACGGGACGGCTCTTAAAGGACGTCGGATTTGCGCCATCCACGGTAGCAGGCCCCCGAGGGGCGCGGATTCACCCCCCTGGCCCAATCGGCCACGACGGCCGAGGAAGTAGCGGTGTGGCCCTTTCGGCTTGACGCATGAGAGTCACGCTGCGTAACCTCACAGTGAGTTACCAGACGCGCGGCACGGAATCCCACCGCGGCGCGCGACACAGTGTCCGGGGAGCTATATGTCCAGCGAATACGCCAAACAGCTCGGGGCCAAGCTTCGGGCCATCCGCACCCAGCAGGGCCTTTCCCTCCACGGAGTCGAGGAGAAGTCCCAGGGCCGCTGGAAGGCCGTCGTGGTCGGCTCGTACGAGCGTGGCGACCGTGCCGTGACCGTGCAGCGCCTCGCCGAGCTGGCGGACTTCTACGGCGTTCCGGTGCAGGAACTGCTGCCGGGTACCACCCCCGGCGGGGCCGCCGAGCCGCCGCCGAAGCTGGTCCTGGACCTGGAGCGGCTGGCGACCGTGCCGTCCGAGAAGGCCGGCCCGCTCCAGCGGTACGCGGCGACGATCCAGTCCCAGCGCGGCGACTACAACGGCAAGGTGCTGTCGATCCGCCAGGACGACCTGCGCACACTGGCCGTCATCTACGACCAGTCCCCCTCGCTCCTCACCGAGCAGCTGATCAGCTGGGGCGTGCTGAACGCGGACGCGCGGCGCGCCGTGGCCAGCCACGAGGAGGGCTGACCCGCTCCCCACTTGAGAAGAAACGTGCCACCGGGGTGGCCGGAACGTAACGGTTCCGGCCACCCCGGTGGCGTTGTGAGGCCCTGGTGGCGGATGCGGGGCCCCGGGGACGCGAGGAGCGCCTCATGGGCTGAGCGGGCGTTCTGAGGCGCCGGGGGCTGAAGGGCTCCCTGGGCTCCCTGGGACGTGGGTGACTGCGGGGCGGGGACTGGAGGGGCCGGAGCTTCGTGTGGCGCTGGAGGCGTCCAGGAGGCTCGTGCGGCGCCAGAAGTTCAGGGGGCGCCGGCGAGGGGCTGATGGGGAGCGTGGGGCCCCTTCCGGAGCCGGGTGCGGAGATGCCGGAGGGCCCGCAGCAGGGGTGGTGCGTTGCTGCGGGCCCTCCGGCGTCTTCGGCCGCCCGGTCGGCGCGGCGGCGGGGTGGTGCGCCTCTTATGCCTCGTCCCGGCGCAGCGAGGGCTTGAGTTCCTTGAAGCGGCCCAGCAGGCCGTTCACGAACGAGGGCGACTCGTCCGTGGAGAACTCCTTCGCCAGCTGCACCATCTCGTCGAGCACGACGGCGTCCGGGGTCTCGTCGACCCAGATCAGCTCGTACGCGCCCAGCCGCAGGATGTTGCGGTCCACGACCGGCATCCGGTCCAGCGTCCAGCCCACGGCGTACTGCGCGATCAGCTCGTCGATGTGCCGCGCGTGCTGCGCGTAGCCCTCGACGAGCTGCATCGTGTACTCGCTGACCGGTGGCTGCCGGGTGTCCTCCCGGGAGAGCCGAATCCAGTCGCCGAGGACCGTGAGGACATTGGTCGCGCGCTGGTCGCCCTCGAAGAGGATCTGGAAGGCGCGCTTGCGGGCCGTGTTGCGGGCAGCCACGGTTAGCTGTTCACCCGGCCGAGGTAGTCGCTCGTGCGGGTGTCGACCTTGATCTTCTCTCCGGTGGTGATGAAGAGCGGGACCTGGATCTGGTGACCGGTCTGGAGCTTGGCGGGCTTGGTGCCACCGGTGGAACGGTCGCCCTGGAGGCCCGGCTCGGTCTCCTGCACGACCAGCTCGACGGCGGCCGGCAGCTCGACGAAGAGCACCTCGCCCTCGTGCTGGGCGACGGTGGCCGTGAAGCCCTCGATCAGGAAGTTGGCGGCGTCGCCGACAGCCTTGCGGTCGACCATGAGCTGGTCGTAGGTCTCCATGTCCATGAAGACGAAGTACTCGCCGTCCATGTAGGAGAACTGCATGTCGCGCTTGTCGACAGTGGCCGTCTCGACCTTGACGCCGGCGTTGAACGTCTTGTCGACGACCTTGCCGGAAAGCACGTTCTTCAGCTTGGTGCGCACGAAGGCCGGGCCCTTGCCGGGCTTGACGTGCTGGAACTCGACGACGGACCAGAGCTGGCCTCCGTCGAGCTTGAGCACCAGGCCGTTCTTGAGGTCGTTCGTGGAAGCCACGGTTGCGGAATCTCCTGGACTGACGTGGACGACCACGGGGCGAGCGCGCAGCGCGAGGCTAGAGCGCGAGCAGCTCCTTGGTCGTGATGGTGAGTAGCTCGGGTCCGCCGTCCGCCTCGGGGCGGACGACGAGCGTGTCATCGATCCGGACGCCGCCCCGGCCCGGGAGGTGAACTCCCGGTTCGACGGTGACCGGCACGCAAGCGTCCAGTTTACCCATGGCCGCAGGGGCCAACTGCGGGTCCTCGTCGATTTCGAGTCCGACCCCGTGCCCCATGAGCGTCGGGAGGCCCTCCCGGTACCCGGCGGAGTCCAGGACCTGACGTGCCGCGCGGTCGACTTCGCGGTAGGCGGTACCGGGCGCGAGGGACTGCCGTCCGGCGCGCTGGGCGGCGAAGACCAGGTCGTACAGCTCGATCTGCCAGTCGGCGGGGGTCGTGCCGATCACGAAGGTCCGGCCGATCTCGCAGCGGTAGCCGCGGTAGGTGGCGCCCAGGCAGACCGAGAGGAAATCGCCCTCCTCCACGCGGCGGTCGGTGGGGCGGTGGGCTCGTCTGCCGGAGTTCGGTCCGGTCGCGACGGAGGTGGCGAAGGCGGGGCCGTCGGCGCCGTGGTCGACGAGGCGGCGTTCGAGTTCGAGGGCGAGGTGGCGTTCGGTGCGGCCGACGAGGATGGACTCCAGGAGTTCGCCCAACGCCTGGTCGGCGATCTCCGCGCCGATGCGGAGGCAGGAGATCTCCTCCTCGTCCTTGACGACCCTGAGCTGTTCGACGGCGCAGGCGAGGTCCGTGAGGCGCAGCGCCGGGGCGACCGAGCGGAGGGCGCGGTGGCGGGCGACGGTGAAGTGGTGTTCCTCGACGGCCATGGAGTCGGCGTGCTGCGCGAGTGCGAGGTCGGCGGCTGCGACGGCCGGGTCGCCGGCCGGGCCGGGGAGGATGTGCAGGCGCAGGGTGTCGTCGGGGCGGCCGTCGGTGGGGCGGTCCTCGGGAGGGCCGGTGCAGACGAGGATGTCCTCGCTCCGGCCCAGCAGCAGGACGGCGTCCTGGGGGGCGGCTCCGGCGAGGTAGCGCACGTTGGCGGGGCGGGTGACCAGGGTGGATTGGTTGCCTGCGGCCTGGCCGCGTTCCCTCAGTCGTGCCCGGCGGGCTGCGTAGACCTCTGACATGAGTCGAGCGTAGGAGGGGTGGGGGATTTGTGCCGGTTGGGGTGTCGTTCGGGGGACGAAGGGGGTGGCTTCGGTGGCGCGCCGGGTGCGGGTGACCGGTGGTGGGGGTACGGGGTGGGTGGTTCAGTGGTGTGCCGGGTGCGGGTGACCGGTGGTAGGGGTACGGGGTGGGTGGTTCGGTGGTGTGCCGGGTGCGGGTCGGTGGGGGCTGGTCGCGCAGTTCCCCGCGCCCCTTGGGTCGGGACAGTGGGCCTTGGTTACCGGCCCAGCCATCTGCGGGCCACACCGCCCGGGGCCCCGCTACCAGCTGGGTGGGCTGGCTATTGATCTGGTGAGGACGTCGTTGAGGATCTGGGCGGTCTGGGGGATGTCGAGTTGGGAGTTGTCGATGATGGGGAGGCCGGAGCCGTACCAGCCGGCCATGCGGCCGTGGATGCGGGCGACCTCCTCGTCGGTGAGGCGGCGATTGCCCGAGCGCTCCGCGTTGCGTTCGAGGACGATCTCCAGGCCGGGCAGCAGGACGACCGGGAGGAGCCCGGGGCCGACGTGCCGCTTCCAGCCGCCGAGGCCGACCACCGGGCGGTCCGGGAAGACGGCGTCGTCGAGGATGCAGGAGATGCCGTTGGCCAGGAAGTTGCGCGCGGCGAAGCCGCAGGTGCGGCGGGCCAGGCGGTACTGGGCCTCGGAGTGGTCGTTCCAGCCGGACTGGGGGTCGGCGAAGCCGGAGCGGACCCACTCGCGGACGTCGTCGAGGCTGATGTGGGCCGTGGGGACGCGGCGGTGGTCGGCCCAGTACTTGGCGACGCTCGTCTTGCCCGCTCCGGCGGGGCCGATGAGGAGGACGGCCAGCGTGGTCGTCGTCGGGTCCGGGGTGGACGGCGTCATCGTGCCGACGGCGGGCGTGGGCATCCCGACCGGGCCGCCCGGCGGCAACGGGACGTGGCCCGTGGTGTCCGGCGGTGCGGGGTGCTGCGGCGGGGGGTGCGGGGCGAAACCCGGGGCCGGGGGCGGTGGGGGTACCGGCGCCGAACCCAGGTGCGGGCCCGGGTGGGAGCCGGGGGGTTGAGGGCCGGGGCCCGGGTGGTGTGCGGCCGGGGACCAGCCCTCGGCCGGTCCGTGCCCCGGCTGATGGGGCGGCGGCAGCGGAGAACCCACTGCGTGCTGCATCCGGTGCCACTCCGTCTCGTACAGGCGATGGGCGCTGGCAGCGGGTGCGGACCCCGCTCGTCACCGAACGGTACCGCCCCCGGCCGTCGTTTGGTGAACGGCCGGGGGCGGTCCGAAGTGCCCACGGTCACAAGGCGAATCGGGCGGAAGGAGTACCGCGGTACTTACTGGCCCACTTCGCCGTACGCGGCGACGAGAACGGCGGGGTCGGGGCCCTCCAGGACGGTCGGCTTGGCGAGGCCGTCGAGGACGATGAAGCGCAGCAGATCGCCGCGCGACTTCTTGTCGACCCGCATGTTCTCCAGCAACTTGGGCCACTGGTCGTAGCGGTAGAAGAGCGGGAGTCCGACCGACTCCAGGATCGTGCGGTGCCGGTCGGCCGTCGCGTCGTCCAACCGGCCCGCCAGGCGCCCCAGTTCGGCGGCGAAGTGCATGCCGACCGAGACGGCCGCGCCGTGCCGCCACTGGTAGCGCTCGTTCTTCTCGATCGCATGGCCCAGCGTGTGGCCGTAGTTGAGGATCTCGCGCAGTCCGGCCTCCTTGAGGTCGGAGGAGACCACCTCGGCCTTGACCCGGATCGACCGCACGATCAACTCGGCCGTGTGCGGCCCCTGCGGGGTGCGGGCGGCCTGCGGGTCGGACTCGATCAGGTCGAGGATCTCCGGGTCGACGATGAAGCCGGCCTTGATGATCTCGGCGAGCCCGGAGACGTAGTCGTTGACCGGCAGGGAGTCCAGCGCGGCCAGGTCGCACAGGACGCCGGCCGGCGGGTGGAAGGAGCCGACCAGGTTCTTGCCCTCGGCGGTGTTGATGCCGGTCTTGCCGCCGACGGCCGCGTCCACCATGGCCAGCACGGTGGTCGGAACGGCGATCCAGCGCACCCCGCGCAGCCAGGTCGCCGCGACGAACCCGGCGAGGTCGGTGGTGGCCCCGCCGCCGACGCCCACGATGACGTCGGAGCGGGTGAAGCCGGACTGGCCGAGCGCCTTCCAGCAGTAGGCGGCGACCTCGGCGGTCTTGGCCTCCTCCGCGTTCGGCACCTGGATGGCGACCGCGTCGAAGCCCTGCTCGGCCAGGTCGGCGCGGAGCGCGTCGCCGGTGTCGGCGAGGGCCTCGGGGTGGATCACGGCGACCCGCTTGGCCTTCTTGCCGATCAACCCGGGCAGTTCGCCCAGGAGTTGACGGCCCACCAGCACCTCGTACGGGTCGCTGCCCGCCGCTGCGCCGACCTGGACCCGTGTCACCGACTCGCTCATGCTTCCTTCAACTCCAGTGCTTCCAGGGCGACTTGGGTGACCTCTTCGGGCGTGCGGCCGTCCGTCGCGACCACGACGGTGGCGACCTCCTCGTACAACTCGCGCCGCGCCTCCATCAGTTCGCGCCACTGCTTGCGCGGGTTGATGGCGAGCAGCGGGCGGGCCGCGTTGAGGCCGGTGCGCCGTACCGCCTCCTCGACGTTCATCGAGAGGTAGACGACCCGGTGGCCGGCGAGCAGCGCGCGGGTGTCGGCGTCGAGGATCGAGCCGCCGCCCAGCGCGAGGACGCCGTCGTGCGCGGCGAGCGCGTCCCGCACGGCCCGCTTCTCGATGGCGCGGAAGACGGGCTCGCCCTCGTCGACGAAGATCTCGGCGATGGCCCGGCCCTCGGCGGCGACGATGTCGTCGTCGGTGTCCCGGTAACCGACCCCGAGGCGCTCGGCGAGCAGCTGTCCGACGGTGGACTTGCCGACGCCCATGGGCCCCACCAGGACGACGGCGGGCACCGGGCTCATCGGATGGCCAGGTGGTCGAGGTAGGAGCGCACGTTGCGGCGGGTCTCGGGCACGCTGTCGCCGCCGAACTTCTCGGCGACGGCGTCCGCGAGGACGAGCGCGACCATGGCCTCGGCGACGATGCCGGCGGCCGGCACCGCACAGACGTCGGAGCGCTGGTGGTGGGCCTGGGTGGCCTCGCCGGTGACGACGTCGATGGTCTGGAGGGCGCGCGGCACGGTCGCGATGGGCTTCATCGCGGCCCGCACGCGCAGCAGTTCGCCGGTGGTGAGACCGCCCTCGGTGCCGCCGGAGCGGCCGGTGGAGCGCCGGATGCCGTCCGGTGTGGAGACGATCTCGTCGTGCGCCTTCGAGCCCGGCACGCGCGCGAGGTCGAAGCCGTCGCCGACCTCGACGCCCTTGATCGCCTGGATGCCCATGAGGGCGGCGGCGAGCCGGGCGTCCAGACGGCGGTCCCAGTGGACGTGCGAGCCGAGGCCGACCGGCACGTCGTAGGCGAGGACCTCGACGACCCCGCCGAGCGTGTCGCCGTCCTTGTGGGCCTGGTCGATCTCCGCGACCATCGCCTTCGACGCGTCGGCGTCCAGGCAGCGCACGGGGTCGGCGTCCAGCTTCTCGACGTCGGCCGGGGTCGGGTAGACGCCGTAGGGCGCCTTGGCCGCGGCCAGCTCGACGACATGGCTGACGATCTCGATGCCGGCCGTCTCCTTGAGGTAGGAGCGGGCGACGGCGCCGAGGGCGACGCGGGCCGCGGTCTCCCGGGCGGAGGCGCGCTCCAGGATCGGGCGGGCCTCGTCGAAGCCGTACTTCTGCATGCCGGCGAGGTCGGCGTGGCCGGGGCGGGGGCGGGTCAGCGGGGCGTTACGGGCCAGCCCCGCGAGGATCTCGGGGTCGACCGGGTCGGCCGACATGACCTGGTCCCACTTGGGCCACTCGGTGTTGCCGACCATGACGGCGATCGGCGAGCCGAGGGTGAGACCGTGCCGGACGCCTCCGAGGAAGGTGACCTCGTCGCGCTCGAACTTCATCCGGGCGCCGCGTCCATAACCGAGCCGGCGCCGGGCCAGGTGGTCCCCCACCATCTCCGTGGTGATCGGTACACCGGCGGGAAGGCCCTCCAGCGTCGCCACGAGTGCGGGGCCGTGGGACTCCCCCGCCGTCAGCCAGCGCAACCTGCTCAACGGTGCTCCTCCATGCTCGCGCCCCGGTACTGCCCTGCGTACACGTCTCCTCGCGTACGTCGACGGCGCGACCTGGTGCGCGGCCCTGGCCCGCCACTCCCGATCCTCCCACGTCCGGGGGCATCTCCGGCCGCCGGTCCAGAAAACGGACACGGCACGGCACGACCGCCGCCGGAACGGGGAGCCGCTAGCGGGACGCCAGGGCGTGTTCGCCGGCCTTGCGCATCGCGTCGAGAGGGGCCGGGGCGCGGCCCGTCATCCGCTCGACCTGGAGCACCGCCTGGTGCACCAGCAGGTCGAGCCCGCCCACGACGGCCCCGCCGTACGCCGACCAGCGGGCCGCGAGTGCGGTGGGCCAGGGCTCGTAGAGGACGTCGAAGAGGGTGGCGGGGCGTTCGGGTACGGCGCCGGCGAGGGCGTCGGTGGCCCCGGCGGGCGTGGTGGCGATCACCAGCGGGGCGTGCAGGGCGTCGGCCGCGTCGGCCCAGTCGGCGGTGCGGACCTCGATGTCGAGGCGTTCGCCCCAGCGGCGCATCTCGGCGGCCCGGTCGGCGCTGCGGACGTAGGCGACGACCTCGCCGGTGCAGATCCGGGCCAGGGCGGCGAGGGCGGAGGAGGCGGTGGCGCCGGCGCCGAGGATCGCCGCCGAGTCGACCTGGTCGATGCCGCGCTCACGCAGGGCGGCGACGATGCCGGGGATGTCGGTGTTGTCACCGACGCGGCGGCCGTCGCCGGTGACGACGAGGGTGTTGACGGCCTCGACGGAGGCCGCGGTGTCGCTGATCTCGTCGAGCAGCGGGATGACGGCCCGCTTCAGCGGCATGGTCAGCGACAGACCGGCCCACTCGGGGCCGAGCCCGTCGACGAAGCCGGGCAGCGCGGCCTCGTCGACCTCGAACTGGTCGTACGACCAGTCGGTCAGCCCCAGTGCCGCGTAGGCGGCGCGGTGCAGCACCGGGGAGAGCGAGTGGGCGATCGGCGAGCCGAGTACGGCGGCCCGACGGGCGTCAACGGCCCGAGCTTGCATCGAACTTGTCCTTGAGCTGCTGGAATTCGGCATAGGTCCGGGCGAATTCGGTCTCGTTCTTGCCGTCGGTCGCCACGAAGTAGATCCAGCCGTCCTCGGTCGGGTTCAGCGCCGCCTTGAGAGCGTCGTCGCCGGGGTTTCCGATCGGTCCGGGCGGCAGGCCCTTATTGGTGTAGGTGTTGTACGGGTCCTTGTTGCTGTTGATCTCCGAGGCGCTGATGTGGATGTTGCTCTCGTTCTTCAGGTAGTTGAAGGTCGAGTCGAACTGGAGCAGCTGGTTGGTCTCCGTGTTGGTGGGCTTGAGGCGGTTGTAGATCACCTCGGCCATCTTTCGGAAGTCGTCGTCGGTCTTGCCTTCGGCCTGGACCAGGCTCGCGACCGTGACCAGCTCCAACGGGTTCTTCAGATCGAGGGATTCGGCCTTCGCGGCGAGGTCGTACTTGCCGTACGCGGTGGTGGCGCGGCTGACCATCGACTTCAGGACGGATTCCGGCTTCATGCCCTTCGCGGCCGGATAGGTACCCGGGTAGAGGAAGCCCTCCAGCGGGTCCTTGATCTGTTTGTTGGAGTTCGCCCAGCTGGGCAGTCCGAGGGTCTTGTATTCCTTCTCGGCGACTTTTCTGGTCGTTCCCGAGGAGAGTTCGAGTTTCGCGTCGATGGCCTTGTAGACGGCAATGTTGCGCTGTCCCGGTTTGACCATGACGTTGTTCTGGCTCTTCTTGTCCAACATCATCTCGACGGCGCTGGCGGCGGACATCTGCTTCTTCAGCAGATAAGCGCCGGCCTGAATGCGTTTGCCCCCGGGATTCTGCTGCTGGGCGGCGACGAAGGCGTCGACGCTCTTGACGACTCCGGCCTCCTTGAGCCGTCTGCCGATGTCGTAGCCGCCGGCGCCCTCGGGGATCTGGACGATCACCGTCCCGCCGCTGCCGTCCCCGGCGTAGTCCGGAGCCGTGCCGAAACGGTTTTGGTAGAACTGGTAGCCGAAGTAGCCGACCCCGCCGATGCCGCCGCCGAACACCAGCACGACCACCAGGCAGGCACAGCCGCTGCGGGTCTTCTTGTCCTTGCCGCCACGCCCCCGCCGCTCGCCGCGTCCGCGTCGGCTCTCGGCCTCCGCCTCGACCTCGTCCTCGCCGCCACCGGCCGCGAAGAAGGCGTGTTCGCCCTGGTCGGGCCCCGGGTCCCAGTCGACCCGGGGTTCGGGTTCGGGGCTGCGACGGCTCGGCGGCTCGGGGGGCGGGTAGGCGTCGGGCGAGTGGTAGAAGTCGGGCTGCTCGCCGCCGTACCCGGCGCCCTGCTGACCGTAGGGGTCGGTGGGGTCGGGGTACGGGGCGTACGTCTGGGCGCCCGCCGTCCAGCCGCTGTTGTCGTAGGCCTGTTGGGTGGTGTGACCCGCGTAGTGCTGCTGGGTCTGATCACCGTACTGGGGCTGCTGACCGTACGGCTGTTCGTACTGCGGGTACTGCTGCTGGCCGTGCCCGGATGCTCCGCCGTCGCCCCAGTCGCCGTAGTGCGGCTGCTGCTCAGGATGGTGCTGCGGCTGGCCGCCGTAGGGGGACTGCTGGCCCACGTGCGCCTGCTGTCCTCCCCATCCGCCGTCCCCGAACAACGGGTCCTCGGGATGCCACGGTTCGGAGCCTGGGCCCCGGCCATAATCAGTCATCGATCCCCTAGAGCCGCGAGGCGGCGGTCACGCGGCTGGCGGGCCGGGTTCCGTTCCGTCTCTTGCTGTGCGGAGGTTGTTCGAAAACCAACGCATCGCGCGGAACGTTACCGTATCGCGATCAGATGACCACTTCGACGCCCTCGCCGGGTGCTTTACCTGACACCCGTTCGGATTCCAAGGCCTGCTGAAGGATGATCACGGCGGCTGCCTGGTCGATGACCGATCGGCCCTTCTTGGATTTCACCCCGGAGGCGCGCAGCCCCTGACTGGCCGTCACGGTCGTCATCCGCTCGTCCACCAGCCTGACCGGCACCGGCGCGATGCCTCGGGCCAGCTCCTGGACGAACGCGCGGACCTTGGCCGCAGCCGGTCCCTCGCCCCCTTTGAGGGAGCGCGGGAGACCGACGACGACCTCGATCGGCTCATACTCCTCGACCAGTTGACGCAGCCTGCGGTGGGCCGCCGGCACGTCCCGGCCGGGGACCGTCTCGACCGGTGTGGCGAGAATCCCGTCGGGGTCGCACGAGGCGACCCCGATCCGGGCGTCACCGACGTCGATCGCGAGCCGGCGGCCCCTGCGCATGCCGTCGGTCACTTGGCGGTGTCCGCCACGAGCCGCTCGACCGCGTCGACGGCCTCGCCGACGGCGGCCGGGTTCTGCCCGCCGCCCTGGGCGACATCCGGCTTGCCGCCGCCGCCACCACCGAGGGTCTTGGCCGCCGTACGCACCAACTCCCCTGCCTTCAGGCCGCGTTCACGGGCGGCCTCGTTGGTGGCGATGACGGTGAGGGGTTTGCCGTTGTTGACCGCGAACAGCGCAACGACGGCGGCCCGGCCGCCCTGGATACGGCCCCGCACGTCGAGCACCAGCTTGCGCAGGTCGTCCGGGTTGGTGCCGTCCGGGACCTGGCCGGTGACGACGGCCACGCCGTGCACGTCCTTGGCGGAGTCGACGAGCCCGCCGGCGGCCTGGAGCACCTTCTCGGCGCGGAACTTCTCGATCTCCTTCTCGGCGTCCTTCAGCTTGCCGAGCATCGCGGAGACCTTCTCCGGCAGCTCCTCGGGGCGGCCCTTGACCAACTCCTGGAGCTGGGCGACGACCGTGTGCTCGCGGGCCAGGAACTGGTAGGCGTCGACGCCGACGAGGGCCTCGATGCGGCGCACGCCGGAGCCGATGGAGGACTCGCCGAGCAGCTTCACCAGGCCCAGCTGGGCGGTGTTGTGCACATGGGTGCCGCCGCACAGCTCCTTGGAGAAGTCGCCGATGGTCACCACCCGGACCCGCTCGCCGTACTTCTCGCCGAACTCGGCGATGGCGCCCTGCTTCTTGGCCTCGTCGATGCCCATGACCTCGGCGCTCACGTCGAGATCCCGCGCGAGCACCTCGTTGATCTGCTGCTCGACGTCGGCCATCACGGCCGTCGGCACGGCGGCGGGCGATCCGAAGTCGAAGCGGAACCGGCCCGGCTGGTTCTCGGAACCGGCCTGCGCGGCCGTCGGTCCGAGGGCGTCGCGCAGGGCCTGGTGGGTGAGGTGGGTGGCGGAGTGGGCGCGGGCGATGGCCTTGCGGCGCCGGCCGTCGATGGCGGCCTGCGCCTTGGCTCCGACAGTGACCTCGCCGACCTGGACGACGCCCTTGTGGACGTAGACGCCCGGGACCGGCTTCTGGGTGTCGCGGATCTCGATGACGGCACCGGAGTCGACCCTGATCCGGCCGGTGTCGCCGATCTGACCGCCGCCCTCGGCGTAGAACGGGGTGCGGTCGAGAACGATCTCGACCTCGTCGCCCTCGGTGGCGGCCGGGGAGGAGACGCCGTCGACGAGGATGCCGACGATCGTCGTCTCGCCCTCGGTGTCGCCGTAGCCGATGAACTCGGTGGCTCCGGCGGCGTCGGCGATCTCGCGGTAGGCGCCGAGGTCGGCGTGGCCGGTCTTCTTGGCGCGGGCGTCCGCCTTGGCGCGCTCGCGCTGCTCCTTCATCAGACGCCGGAAGCCGTCCTCGTCCACGGACAGGCCCTGTTCGGCGGCCATCTCCAGGGTGAGGTCGATCGGGAAGCCCCAGGTGTCGTGGAGCAGGAACGCCTTGTCGCCGGCGAGGACGGTGCCGCCCGCGGTCTTGGTGTCGGTGACGGCGGTGTCGAGGATGTTGGTGCCGGCCTTGAGCGTCTTGAGGAAGGCGTTCTCCTCGGCGACGGCGACCTTCTCGATGCGCTCGCGGTCGGTGACCAGCTCCGGGTACTGCTGGCCCATCATGCGGATGACGACGTCGATCAGGTCCTTGACGACCGGTCCGGTGGCGCCGAGCAGACGCATGTTGCGGATGGCGCGGCGCATGATGCGGCGCAGCACATAGCCGCGGCCCTCGTTGCCCGGGGTGACGCCGTCGCCGATGAGCATCACCGAGGTGCGCATGTGGTCGGTGACCACGCGCAGGGAGACGTCGGAGGCGTGGGCGTCGCCGTACGCGACACCGGTCAGCTCGGTGGCCTTCTCGATGACGGCCATGGAGGTGTCGATCTCGTACATGTTCTGCACGTCTTGCAGGATCATGGCGAGACGTTCCAGACCGAGGCCGGTGTCGATGTTCTTGCTGGGGAGGTCCCCGAGGATCTCGAAGTCCTCCTTGCCGGTGCCCTCGCCCCGCTCGTACTGCATGAAGACGAGGTTCCAGATCTCCACGTACCGCTCGTCGTTGACGGCGGGGCCGCCCTCGACGCCGAACTCGGGGCCGCGGTCGTAGTTGATCTCGGAGCAGGGTCCGCAGGGGCCGGGGACGCCCATCGACCAGTAGTTGTCCTTCTTGCCCAGGCGCTGGATGCGCTCGGCCGGGACGCCGACCTTGTCGCGCCAGATGGTCTCGGCCTCGTCGTCGTCGAGGTAGACCGTGACCCACAGCCGCTCCGGGTCGAGCCCGTAACCACCCTTGTCCTGGGGCGCGGTGAGCAGCTCCCAGGCGTAGGTGATGGCGCCTTCCTTGAAGTAGTCACCGAAGGAGAAGTTGCCGCACATCTGGAAGAAGGTGCCGTGCCGGGTGGTCTTGCCGACCTCCTCGATGTCCGGCGTGCGCACGCACTTCTGCACGCTGGTGGCGCGCGTGAAGGGCGGCTTGACCTCACCCAGGAAGTACGGCTTGAACGGCACCATGCCGGCCGGGACGAGGAGCAGAGTCGGGTCGTCCGCGATGAGCGACGCCGAAGGGACGACGGTGTGACCGCGCTCCTCGAAGAAGCTCAGCCAGCGGCGGCGGATCTCTGCCGACTCCATCAGTGGTCCTCATTCCGGTTGTGCGAGTGGTCGGTGTTCGTCGGCCGGGGGTACGTCGTGGCTTCGAGGTACTTCGGCCGGTTGTTCTCGACGGCGAAGTGCCGTCGGGGCGCGGGGAGTTCGGGGTCGGCGTCGATGCCGAGGGCGTCGGTCAGCTCGGCCTCGCGCCGGGCCATGTTGTCGCGTACGTCGACGGCGAAGCCGACCGCGCGGTCCTTGAGCCGGTGGCCCGCGTCGAGCGCCTTGTTGGCCGCGGTCGCGGCGAGACTCTCGGGGGTCAGCTGCTTGAGCTTGCGGTTGACCTTGGTGGTGGCCCAGACACCGGCGGCGACGCCCGTGCCGAACCAGAACGTACGGCGGAACATCGGTTCAGTCCTTCTTCCCGCGGTTGTTCCGCTTGCTGCGCCGCGCGCTGGAGAGGGTGCGGCCGACGATCACGGTGCGCCGGGTGGCCTTGGCGGGTTCGTCGTCGCGGCGGGCGCCGAGGGCCCGGCGGACGCCGTATCCGAAGGCCGCGACCTTGACCAGCGGGCCGCCGAAGGTGGAGGCGACGGTGGAGGAGAGCGCGGACGCGTTCGACGTGACTTCCTGGACGTCGGAGGCGATGGAGTCGACCCGGTCGATCTGGGTCTGCGCGGACCGCACCGCCGCCGAGGCGTCCGCGAGCAGCGGCACCGCCTGGTCGGTCACGTCCGCCACCAGCTTGGTGGTCGCCCTGAGCGTCTGGGCCACCCTCGCCAGCGCGACGGCGAGGAAGGAGACCAGGATCGCCCAGAAGACGGCCACCAGAAGGCCGGCCACCTCTCCACCGGTCACCGTGCGCACCCGCTCCCTGAAACGTCTCGGGACATCGAAAGTCGTGGAGCCGAGCCTATCGCGCCGGGGACAGCCCTCCGTACCGGATAAATCCCCGGCCGGCGCGGGCGATACGTGTGGGTGCGCCCGGAACGCACGAACCCGCCGCCTCCGGTGCCCGAGAGGGCTGGGGAGGCGGCGGGCCGGGGTGGTGCTACGGCCTGCCGGTGATCAGCGGGCGTAGTACTCGACGACGAGCTGCTCGTCGCAGATCACCGGGATCTCCTTGCGGTTCGGCTCGCGGTCCAGGCGGAACGCCAGGGCGCCGAGGTTCACCTGGAGGTAGCGCGGGGTCTCACCGTCGGGGGCGAAGCCACCGGCGCGGGACACCTCGAACAGCGTCTTGCTGCGGCTGCGCTCGCGGACCATCACGACGTCGTCGGGACGGACACGGAACGACGGCTTGTCGACCTTCTGGCCGTTGACCTCGATGTGGCCGTGCACGACCATCTGACGGGCCTGGTAGATGGTGCGGGCGATGCCCGAACGCAGGACCAGGGCGTCGAGGCGGCGCTCCAGCTCGATGATCAGGGCCTCACCGGTCTTGCCCTGGACCTTGGAGGCACGCTCGTAGGCGCGGACGAGCTGACGCTCGGACACGTCGTACTGCGCGCGCAGACGCTGCTTCTCCAGCAGACGGACCTTGTAGTCCGAGTTCTGCTTGCGGCCACGGCCGTGCTCGCCCGGCGGGTAGGGGCGCGCCTCGAAGTACTTGACGGCCTTCGGGGTGAGCGCGATGCCGAGGGCACGCGACTTCTTGACCTTGGGGCGGGACTGATTCGCCACTGTCTCTCATTTCCTGTGTTCGGCTTGCCAGGGTTGAGGGAGGTCGCATCCGCAGCCGGGGAAACCCGTCAGGTCCGCTCGGGACCTGTCAGGCAGCCGCTCCCCTGATCTGGGCACATACGTGCAGCACACGAGTGGCCCACCGACCGTTTCCGGAATCCCGGAGGGTGGTGGGCTGCCCGCGACACCGATCGACGGTGCGCGACGCTCCTGGAGTCGGCCCACGAGGGACCGGTTCCGGCTGACTGTCCCGCTCTGACGGCGCGGGACGCAGCACTGGGGGAAGTCTACAGGCCGCTCAGGACCGCTTTCGACCGAGGTGCTTCCTGGTCCATTCGACGGCGTCCGCGTACCGCGCCTCGGCCCCGTGCCGGGTGGGCGTGTAGTAGGTGCGGTCCTTGAGGGCCTCCGGCGCGTACTGCTGCTCGGCGATGCCCTCCGGCAGGTCGTGCGGGTAGACGTACCCCTGGGCGTGACCGAGCTTGGCGGCGCCCTTGTAGTGGCCGTCGCGCAGATGCGGCGGCACCGGCCCCGCGTGCCCCTTGCGCACGTCCTCCATGGCGGCGCCGATCGCGGTCGTCGCCGCGTTGGACTTGGGGGCCAGGGCGAGGGCGATGGTGACGTGGCTGAGGGTGAGGGCCGCCTCCGGGAAGCCGATCATGGCGACAGCCTGGGCGGCGGCGACCGCGATCGGCAGGGCGTTCGGGTCGGCGAGGCCGATGTCCTCGCTGGCGGAGATCATCAGCCGCCGGGCGATGAAACGGGGGTCCTCACCGGCGTCGATCATGCGGGCGAGGTAGTGCAGGGCCGCGTCGACGTCGGAGCCTCGGATGGACTTGATGAGGGCGCTGGCGACGTCGTAGTGCTGGTCGCCGTCCCGGTCGTAGGCCACCGCCGCCCGGTCGACCGTCTCCTCCAGGGTGGTCAGCTCGATCTCCGCGTCGCCCTTGTCGAGGGCGGCGCCCGCGGCGGCCTCCAGGGCGGTCAGCGCGCGGCGGGCGTCACCGCCGGCGATGCGCAGGAGGTGGCTCTCGGTGTCCTCGGGGAGGGTGACGGCGCCGCCGAGGCCCCGTTCGTCGGCGAGGGCGCGGCGCAGCAGGGCGCGCAGGTCGTCGTCGGTGAGGGGTTCGAGGGTGAGCAGGAGGGAGCGGGAGAGCAGCGGGGAGATCACGGAGAAGTAGGGGTTCTCGGTGGTGGCCGCGATGAGGGTCACCCAGCGGTTCTCCACCGCGGGGAGCAGGGAGTCCTGCTGGGCCTTGCTGAAGCGGTGGATCTCGTCGAGGAAGAGGACGGTCTCCTTGCCGTAGCCGCCGGTGGCGCGGCGGGCGCCGTCGATGACCGCGCGGACCTCCTTGACGCCCGCGGTGATCGCCGACAGCTCGACGAAGCGCTTGTTGGTGGCCTTGGAGACGACGTACGCGAGGGTCGTCTTGCCGGTGCCGGGCGGGCCCCAGAGGATCACCGAGGACGGTCCCGCAGGGCCGCCGGAGCCCTCGCCGACCAGGCGGCGCAGGGGGGAGCCGGGTTTCAGCAGGTGCTGCTGGCCCACCACCTCGTCGAGGGTGCGCGGGCGCATCCGTACGGCCAGGGGGCTGCCTGCCGGGTCTCGCTCCTGGCGTTCTTCTGCGGCTGCGGTGAACAGGTCGGGCTCCACGTCATGAACCCTAGTTCACGGCACTGACAACGCCGTCGGTGCGGTGGGCGCGGTCAGCTGGTCCAGAAGTCCCACCAGCGGGTCAGGATCAGCATGCCGATGATGCCGATGTGCAGCACGGGCACGACCCAGGTGAACTCTCCGAAGAAGCTCTTGAGCCAGCGCGGGGCGGGCAGCAGGTCGTTGCGTACGTTGAACGACGTCACGTACCAGAACATGATGATCGTCGCGACCCAGGCCAGCGAGCACCACAGGCAGAGCGCGTTGATGCGGTACAGCGACTGGAACTGGAGCCAGGTGCAGAAGCCGACGCCGAAGAGCGTGCCGAAGTTGAAGGTGAGCCAGTACCAGCGCGGGAAGCGGGCGCGGGCCAGCAGGCTCATGCCGACGCAGATGACGATGCCGTAGGCGACCAGGCCGAGCATCGGGTTGGGGAAGCCGAAGGCGGCGGCCTGCTTGGACTCCATGACGCTGCCGCAGGAGACGACCGGGTTGAGGCTGCACCCCGGGGTGAACGTCGTGCCGGCGATCTTGGCTTCCAGCAGCTTGAACTTGTCGATGGTGATGACCCACGCGGCGAGCAGGCCGGCCGCGCCCGTGATCAGCAGCAGCACACCGAAGGCACGGCTGCCGGCCACCGTGCGCGGGCCGGCGGAGGCGCCGTCGGGCGCGGGCTCGGTGGAGGCGTCTTTCACTGTGGTCTTGCTCATCGGGCCGATTCCGCCTGCTTGAGAGTTGGACCTTCTTCGGGCTGGGGCCATTGTGCCGCACGGGGGGTGCCGTCCACCGTTCGTTGGACATAAGTAAGAGACTCCGCAACGGGCCGTCCCGCATGCCCCCGGGGCCAGAAGGCGCCCCGCACGAACCCCTCCCCGCCGGGTGAACCCACACCCACGACGTTGACGTTCCTCGCCCCCGCCGCCCTGACCCGTCCCATCCCGGGGGCTGCCGCCCCCAGACCCCGGCTTCGGCCTGAACGGCCTCGTCCTCAAGCGCCGGACGGGCTCACATCAGCCCCTCCGGCGTTTGAGGAGCGGGGGTCAGGGGGCGGAGCCCCTTGAGAACGTGTCTCGTCAGTGAGGCGGGATTTCAGTTCGGATACGAGTTCGTCGACGGGGATGGGGGTCTGGTCGCCGGACTCCATGTCCTTGAGCTGGACGACGCCCTCGGCGAGGTCGCGCTCACCGGCGACGACGGTGTAGCGGGCGCCGGACCGGTTGGCCGCCTTCATCGCCGCCTTGAGCCCCTTCGCGCCGTAGGAGAAGTCGGCCGCGACCCCGAGCTTGCGCAACTCGGTCACCTTGGTGAACAGGACCCGGCGGGCCTCTTCCCCGAGCGGGACCGCGAACACGCTGGTGGACGCGGGGAGTTCGAGGGTGATGCCCTCCGCCTCCAGGGCGAGGACCGTGCGGTCGACGCCCAGCGCCCAGCCCACGGACGGCAGCGCGGGCCCGCCGATCATCTCGGAGAGACCGTCGTAGCGGCCGCCGCCGCCCACCGCGGACTGCGAGCCGAGACCGTCGTGCACGAACTCGAACGTGGTCCGGGTGTAGTAGTCGAGGCCGCGCACCAGCTTGGCGTCGTCCTCGAAGGTGACGCCCTGCGCCAGCAGCAGTTCGCGCACCTCCTCGTGGTACGCCTTGCAGGCGTCGCACAGGTAGTCGCGCAGCAACGGGGCGTCGGTGAGCTGCTTCTGGACGTCCGGGCGCTTGTCGTCGAGGACCCGCAGCGGGTTGATGTCCGCGCGGCGCAGCGTCTCCTCGTCGAGGTCGAGACCGCGCAGGAAGTCCTGGAGGGCGGCCCGGTAGACCGGACGGCACTCCTTGTCGCCGAGGCTGTTGAGCAGGATGCGGAAGTTCCGCAGGCCCAGCGAGCGGTACGCCTGGTCGGCCAGGATGATCAGCTCGGCGTCGAGGGCCGGGTCCTCCGCGCCGATCGCCTCGGCGCCGACCTGCGAGAAGTGCCGGTAACGGCCCTTCTGCGGGCGCTCGTAGCGGTAGTAGGAGCCCGAGTACCAGAGCTTGACGGGGAGGTTGCCCGCCTTGTGCAGGTTGGCCTCAAGAGCGGCGCGCAGCACGGAGGCGGTGCCTTCGGGGCGCAGGGCGAGGCGGTCGCCGCCCTTGGTCTCGAAGGCGTACATCTCCTTGGTGACGATGTCGGTGGACTCACCGACCCCGCGTGCGAACAGTTCGACGTTCTCGAAGCCGGGGGTCTCGACGTAGCCGTAGCCGGAGTTGCGCAGCGGGGCGGAGATCGCCTCGCGGACCGCCAGGAACGTCGCGCTCTGCGGCGGGATCAGGTCGTACGTGCCCTTGGGGGCCTTGAAGGTGCTCACGGAAGGTCTCTCGTCACATTCCTCGTCGGGGAGCGTCCATGCTCCCTGGGCCGCCGGCGGCCACCTGCCGCAGATACGGGTTGGTGGCGCGCTCCTGGCCGATGGTCGTCTGGGGGCCGTGCCCGGAGAGCACCACGGTCGAGTCGTCGAGCGGCAGGCACACGCGGGCCAGCGAGTCGAGGATCTCGGCGTGGGAGCCGCCGGGCAGATCGGTGCGTCCGATGGAGCCGGCGAAGAGCAGATCCCCGGAGAAGAACACGGAGGGAATGTCCGCGCTCTGAGGCATCCGGAACGTCACCGACCCCTTGGTATGGCCGGGCGCGTGCGCGACGGAGAACTCCAGGCCCGCGAGGGTCAGCGCGGCGCCGTCGGTCAGCTCCTCGACGTCGGCCGGCTCCCCCACGGTCAGCTCGCCCATGAG
The DNA here is from genome assembly GCF_044757465.1 of Streptomyces sp. NPDC091279. Classification (NCBI taxonomy): domain Bacteria; kingdom Bacillati; phylum Actinomycetota; class Actinomycetes; order Kitasatosporales; family Streptomycetaceae; genus Streptomyces; species Streptomyces sp. NPDC091279. The sequence goes on from NZ_JBIVVA010000009.1 coordinate 101,725, forward strand.
CGGCATGCCGATGGAGCGGCCGAGCGCCTTCTCGGGGTCGCTCAGCATGTACCGGTCCTCGGGGTGAATCCAGGCCGGGACGTCGTGCGCGCCGCACACCGGGACGACCGAGGCGACGTGGTCGATGTGGCCGTGGGTGAGGACGACGGCGACGGGCTTGAGGCGGTGCTTCTTCAGCGCCTCCTCGACGCCCTCGGCGGCCTGGTGCCCGGGGTCGATGATCACGCACTCCTCACCGGCGGCGGGGGCGACGAGGTAACAGTTCGTCCCCCAGGCCCCGGCGGGAAACCCGGCAATGAGCACGATCGTCCTTCGTTGGGTCGATAACGGGCAGCCGGCGCGGCTGCAACTGCGGTCAGAGCCTACCGGCGCTGCCGTTTCCTCAGCGAACCCATATACGGTACGGGGCACACGCAGGCGGTCGGCACACGGGACGCACACGTCCCGGTCGGCGTTCGAGACGCATGAGGAGACAACCCGGTGGTCACCCAGGAACAGCGGAAGCGGCAGCTCGCCCGGGAGAAGTTCTTGCGGCAGCAGCAGCGGCGCACCGCAGCCCGGCGCAAGGCACGCATGCGGAACTCCGCGATCGCGTCGGTCCTCGGCGTGATCGTGATCGGCAGCGTGGCCCTGTACACGACGAACGCCTTCAAGAGCGACGACACGTCGAACGCGAGCGCGGACGTCACGCCCAGCGCGTCCGCGAGCAAGCCCGTGGACCCGTGCGAGAAGGCGGCCAAGGGCTCGGTCAAGAAGCTGACCTGGAAGAAGCAGCCGGCGCAGACCATCGACACGTCGGCGAAGTACACGATGAAGCTCGCCACGACCTGCGGTGACATAGACATCGCGCTGAAGCCGTCGGCGGCTCCGCACACGGTGAACTCGTTCGACTTCCTGGCCGGCAAGGGCTACTTCGACCACACGAAGTGCCACCGGCTGACGACCAACGGGATCTACGTGCTCCAGTGCGGCGACCCCACGGGCACCGGCAGCGGCGGCCCCGGCTACACGATCCCGGACGAGAACCTCAAGGACAAGAGCCTCAAGGGCAACGTCTATCCGGCGGGCACGGTCGCGATGGCGAACGCCGGCAAGAACACCGGTGGCAGCCAGTTCTTCCTCGTCTACCAGGACAGCCAGCTGTCGCCGAACTACACGCCGTTCGGCACGGTGTCGGCGTCCGGGCTGAAGGTGCTGAAGAAGATCGCCGCCGCCGGCGAGAACACCGGAGCGGGCGACGGAGCCCCGAACGCGACGGTCGTCATCAACAAGGCGACGGTCACGAAGTCCTGACGCACCCCGCCTGCGAGGTGCAGAATTTCGGTCGCGCGGGATGCGGACAGGCAACCCGCCGGTCGCCTATGTTGGCCGTGACGAAACTGTGGACGATGCCCGGGGGCGGCGAAGCCCACCGCAGGCATCATGTGGAGGAGGCGCTGTGAGCAGCGACCCGTGGGGCCGCGTCGACGAGACGGGGACCGTGTACGTGCGTACGGCCGAGGGCGAGCAGGTGGTTGGTTCCTGGCAGGCCGGCTCCCCCGAGGAGGCGCTGGCCTATTTCGAGCGCAAGTACGAGGGTCTGGTCGTCGAGATCGGCCTCCTGGAAAAGCGGGTGAAGACCACCGACCTGTCGTCGAAGGACGCCCACACCGCCATCGGTCATCTGCGTGAGCAGGTCGACGCGCATCACGCGGTCGGCGACCTGGCGGCGCTGAGCACCCGCCTGGACGCGCTGGTGGAGACGGTCGCGTCCCGGCGTGAGGAGCGCAAGCAGCAGCGCGCGAAGCAGTCCGACGAGGCGCGGGGCGCCAAGGAGGCGCTGGTCGTCGAGGCGGAGGAGCTGGCGCAGTCCGACCAGTGGCGGGCGGCCGGCGAACGGCTGCGGGCGCTGGTGGACACCTGGAAGGGGCTGCCGCGTCTGGACCGCAAGTCGGACGACGAGCTGTGGCACCGCTTCTCGCACGCCCGGTCGGCCTTCTCCAAGCGGCGCAAGGCGCACTTCGCGTCCCTGGACGCCCAGCGCGAGGACGCCCGCAAGGTGAAGGAGCGGCTGGTCGGCGAGGCCGAGGCGCTGTCCGGGTCGACGGACTGGGGTCCCACGGCCGCGCGCTACCGCGACCTGATGACGGAGTGGAAGGCGGCGGGCCGCGCCCAGCGCGAGCACGAGGACGACCTGTGGAACCGCTTCCGCGGCGCCCAGGACGTGTTCTTCGCCGCCCGCAGCTCGGTCTTCGCGGAGCGGGACGCCGAGCAGTCGGAGAACCTGAAGCTCAAGGAGGAGCTGGCCGAGGAGGCCGAGAAGATCCTCCCGATCACGGAGCTGAAGGCGGCCCGCGCGGCCTTCCGTTCGGTGAACGAGCGCTGGGAGGCCATCGGCCACGTCCCTCGGGACGCGCGTCCGAAGGTCGAGGGCCGGATGCACGCCGTCGAGCGGGCCATCCAGGAGGCCGAGGAGGCCGAGTGGCGCCGCACGAACCCGGAGGCGCGGGCGCGTGCCGAGGGTCTGACGGGTCAGCTCCAGGCTGCCGTGGACAAGCTGACGGGCCAGATCGAGCAGGCGCGGGCCCAGGGCAACACCGCCAAGGCCGACAAGCTGGAACGTGAGCTGGAGGGCCGTCGCGCCCTGCTGGACCAGGCGCTGAAGGGCCTGCACGAGTTCGGCGGCTGACGCCGGTCCCGGACGGCCGTACGAGGAGGGGCCCCGCACTTGGTGTGCGGGGCCCCTCCTCGTCGTTGCTGCGGCTGTCAGGTCTTGTTGCGGGCCGAGGTGACCCGGTAGACGTCGTAGACGCCCTCCACGCCTCTGACGGCCTTCAGGACGTGCCCGAGGTGTTTGGGGTCGCCCATCTCGAAGGTGAAGCGGGAGGTGGCGACGCGGTCCCGGGAGGTCTGCACGGCTGCGGAGAGGATGTTGACGTGCTGGTCGGACAGGACGCGGGTGACGTCCGACAGGAGCCGGGAGCGGTCGAGGGCCTCGACCTGGATGGCGACCAGGAAGACCGAGGACTGGGTGGGCGCCCACTCGACTTCGAGGATGCGCTCGGGCTCACGGGACAGCGAGTCGACGTTCACACAGTCGCTGCGGTGAACGGAGACGCCGCTGCCCCGGGTGACGAAGCCGATGATCGGGTCGCCTGGCACCGGGGTGCAGCAGCGGGCCAGCTTGACCCAGACGTCGTCGACGCCCTTGACGACGACGCCGGGGTCGGCGTTGGAGCGGCGTGTGCGACCGCGGTTGTGGGCCGGCGGGACCGACTCGTCGATCTCCTCGCTGGCCGCCTCCTCGCCGCCGAGCGCGGAGACCAGTTTCTGCACGATGTTCTGGGCGGAGAGGTGGCCCTCGCCGATCGCCGCGTACAGGGCGGAGATGTCGGAGTAGCGCATCTCGTGGGCGAGGGTGACCAGGGAGTCGCCGGTGAGGATGCGCTGGATCGGCAGGTTCTGCTTGCGCATCGCGCGGACGATGGCGTCCTTGCCCTGCTCGATCGCCTCGTCGCGGCGTTCCTTGGAGAACCAGGCCCGGATCTTGTTGCGGGCGCGCGGTGACTTGACGAAGCCGAGCCAGTCGCGGGAGGGGCCCGCGCCGGCCGCCTTGGAGGTGAAGACCTCCACCAGATCGCCGTTGTCGAGGGTCGATTCGAGCGGGACGAGGCGTCCGTTGACCCGTGCTCCTATCGTGCGGTGGCCGACCTCGGTGTGCACCGCGTACGCGAAGTCGACGGGGGTGGCGCCCGCCGGGAGCGCTATCACGTCGCCCTTGGGGGTGAAGACGAAGACCTCGTTGCGGGAGAGGTCGAAGCGCAGGGACTCCAGGAACTCGCTGGGGTCCTCGGTCTCCTTCTGCCAGTCCAGGAGCTGCCTGAGCCAGGCCATGTCGTTGATGGCGCCCTGGTCCTTGCCGGACGCCTTGGGGACGTCGGTGCGGACCTTGGAGGCGCCGGCCACGGCCTCCTGCTTGTACTTCCAGTGCGCGGCGATGCCGTACTCGGCGCGGCGGTGCATGTCGAAGGTGCGGATCTGCAACTCGACCGGCTTGCCGTTGGGCCCGATGACCGTCGTGTGCAGCGACTGGTACATGTTGAACTTGGGCATCGCGATGTAGTCCTTGAAACGCCCGGGAACGGGGTTCCAGCGTGCGTGGACGGTGCCCAGGGCCGCGTAGCAGTCGCGGACGGTGTCCACCAGGACGCGGATGCCGACCAGGTCGTAGATCTCCGCGAAGTCCCGGCCGCGGACGATCATCTTCTGGTAGACGCTGTAGTAGTGCTTGGGGCGCCCGGTGACGGCCGCCTTGATGCGGGCCGCGCGCAGGTCGGCCTGGACCTCGTCGGTCACTATGGCGAGGTATTCGTCGCGCTTGGGGGCGCGCTCGGCGACCAGGCGGACGATCTCGTCGTACATCTTGGGGTAGAGGATCGCGAAGGCGAGGTCCTCCAGCTCCCACTTGATGGTGTTCATGCCCAGGCGGTGGGCGAGCGGCGCGTAGATCTCCAGGGTCTCGCGCGCCTTCTTCTCCTGCTTCTCCCGCTTGAGGTAGCGCATGGTGCGCATGTTGTGCAGCCGGTCGGCGAGCTTGATGACCAGGACGCGCGGGTCCTTGGCCATGGCGACGACCATCTTGCGCACGGTCTCGGCCTGCGCGGCCTCGCCGAACTTGACCTTGTCCAGCTTGGTGACGCCGTCGACGAGCAGGGCGACCTGGTCACCGAAGTCGCGGCGGAGCTGGTCGAGGCCGTACTCGGTGTCCTCGACGGTGTCGTGCAGCAGGCCGGCCATCAGGGTGGCCGGGTCCATGCCCAGCTCGGCGAGGATGGTGGTGACGGCGAGCGGGTGCGTGATGTACGGGTCGCCGCTCTTGCGCTTCTGGCCCCGGTGCCAGCGTTCGGCGACCTGGTAGGCGTTCTCGATCTGGCGCAGGGTGGCCGACTCGGTCTTCGGGTCGTTGCTGCGCACTATCCGCAGCAGCGGCTCCAGCACCGGGTTGTACGGGTTGGCGCGCTGGCCGCCGAGGCGGGCCAGGCGGGCCCGGACGCGGTTGGAGGAGCCGGGGCGGGGTGGCTGGCCGCTGTTCGGGCGGACGGCGGGGGCCGGGTGCTCGGGCGGAGCCGGCTTGGGACGCGACTGCTCGGCCGACTTGTCGACCGGCGCGGACTGGGCGTGCTCGACCGGCCCGCCGCTGTCGTTCTTCACCGGCGGGGTGGTCGGCGCGGGCTTGGCCGCGGCTGCCGAGGTGGCCTCGGGCTTGGCGGCGGTCAGGTGCTGGGCCTCGTCTGGCAAGAGGACTCCTCGTGCGCGATCCGGGTCCCCGGTCAGGCTCCCGGAGACCCCATGGTAGCGAGCCCGCGCCCAAGCATCGCCTTCAGGCCACTGTGAGCACCGTCCACGCGAGAGACGGACGAGGCCGACGAGGGGTGCCGCAGGGGCGTCGGACGGGTGTATCGGGGGTGACGGGGAGGGCGCCCGGGCCCGGCAGGTGTCCTGCGGGGGCGCGGATTTCAGCCGTTCCGGTACGCGCGACGGCCGCCCCCGGTTCGGGGACGGCCGTCGTGGTGTGCGCTCGGTCAGAGCTGGAGGAGGGCCTCCAGGGGGGCGCCCTCCAGGGTGGGCTCCAGGCGGGACCGGCCGCCCAGGAAGCCCAGCTCCATCAGGACCGCGAGGCCGGCGACCTCGGCGCCCGCGCGGCGGATCAGCTGGAGGGAGGCCTCGGCGGTGCCGCCGGTGGCGAGGACGTCGTCGATGACCAGAACACGGTCCTCGGCGCTCAGGTCCTCGGCGTGCACCTCGATCTCGGCCGACCCGTACTCCAGGTCGTACCGCTGGCCGAGAGTCGCTCCCGGGAGCTTGCCGGCCTTGCGGACCGGGACGAAGCCGAGTCCGGCCCGGACGGCGACCGGGGCGCCGAGGATGAAGCCGCGGGCCTCCAGGCCGACGACCTTGGTGGCGCGGGTCTCCTCGGCGATCTCGGCCAGCGCGTCGGTGAGCGCGGTGAACGCCGCCGGGTCGGCCAGCAGCGGGGTGATGTCCTTGAACATCACGCCCGGCTGCGGGTAGTCCTGGACGTCGCGGATACGGCTGAGCAGAAGCTCCTGGATGTCGGTCATCGACGCTTCCCCGAGGGACGGCCGCGGCCACGGGCGCGGGAGGCGGGCTGGTTGCGCGGGCCGACGACCGCGGCGGCCGCGTCCTCCGGCTCGTCGTCGTACTCGTCGTCGTCGGCGTCGCTCTGCTCGGGGTCGAGCTGCTCGCCGTCGGCCGGGGACTGCGCGCGCTTGGCGAGGACCCGCTTCTTGAGGGCCTTCAGCGACGGCTCGCGCTCCTTGAGGTCGGCGACGAGCGGCGTGGCGATGAAGATCGACGAGTAGGCACCGGCCGCGAGGCCGACGAACAGCGACAGCGAGATGTCGTTGAGCATGCCGGCGCCGAGGACACCGCCGCCGATGAAGAGCAGGGCCGCCACCGGCAGCAGCGCGACCGCCGTGGTGTTGATCGACCGCATCAGGGTGGAGTTGATCGAACGGTTGGCGACGTCGCTGTAGGTCCAGCGGGTCTGCTTGGTGATGCCCTTCGTCTGCTCCTTGAGGCTGTCGAAGACGACGACCGTGTCGTAGAGCGAGTAACCGAGGATGGTCAGCAGACCGATCACCGTGCCCGGTGTGACCTCGAAGCCGACGAGGGCGTAGATGCCGACGGTGATGGTGATGTCGTGGATCAGCGCGACGAGCGCGGCGAGCGCCATCCGCCACTCGAAGGCGATCGCCAGATAGATCACCACCAGGACCATGAAGATCGCCAGGCCCTGCCAGGCCTTGTTGGCGACCTGGTCACCCCAACTGGGCCCGACCAGGTCCGCGTTGATGTTCTCCGCGTTGACCTTGAGGTCCTTGGCCAGCTGGTCCTTGATCGTGTCCGACTTGTCGGTGTCGATACCGGCGATCTGGATGCGCATGCTGCCGTCGCCGAGCTTCTGCACGATCGCGTCGTGGCCCGACGCCTCCTGTGCGAAGTCCTCGGTCTGGGTGACCGAGACGGTCATGTGCTTCGGGGTGGTGAAGACGGCACCGCCCTGGAACTCGATGCCCATGTTCAGGCCGCGCACCGTCAGGCCGAGGATGGCCGTGATGGTGATCAGGATGGAGACGCCGTACCAGAGCTTGCGGTTGCCGACGAAGTCGTAGCCGACCTCGCCGCGGTGCAGTCGGGCGCCGAGATTGCCGAGCTTGGACATCTCTCACGCCTCCTTCGGGTCGACAGGGCCCCCGGCGGGACCGGCGGGACGGCGGGTGCGGCGCAGCGGGGGCTTGGCGCCCAGGGCCTTGGGGTCGAGGCCGGACAGCTTGTGGCCGTTCGCGAAGAACTTCCGGCGGGCGAGGACCGTCATCAGCGGCTTGGTGAAGAGGAAGACGACGACCACGTCGAGCACGGTGGTCAGGCCGAGCGTGAACGCGAAGCCCTGGACCTTGCCGACGGTGACGATGAAGAGCACCGCGGCGGCGAGGAACGACACGAAGTCGGAGACCAGGATGGTGCGCCGGGCGCGCGGCCAGGCCCGCTCGACGGAGGGGCGCAGCGAGCGGCCCTCGCGGATCTCGTCCCGGATGCGTTCGAAGAACACGATGAACGAGTCCGCGGTGATACCGATCGCGACGATCGCGCCGCAGACCGCCGGGAGGTTCAGCGCGAAGCCGATCGCCGGGCCGAGCAGCGCCATGATCACGTAGGTGAGGAGCGCGGAGACCAGCAGCGAGGGGATGGCGATGACCGACAGACCCCGGTAGAAGACCAGCAGGTAGAGCACGACGAGGCCGAGGCCGATGGCGCCGGCGATGAGACCGGCGTGCAGCTGCTCACCGCCGAGCGCGGCGGTGACGGTGGTAACGCTGTCCTCCTTGAAGGACAGCGGCAGAGCGCCGTACGACAGCATGTTGGCGAGGCTCTGGGCCTCTTCCTGGCCGAAGCTGCCGGAGATCTCCGCGCTGCCGCCGGTCAGCGCCTGCTGCACGAACGGGTCGGAGACGACGTTGCCGTCGAGGACGATGGCGAACTGGTTCTGCGGCGACTGGTTCTGGGCGAGCTTGCCGGTGATGTCGGCGAACTTCTTGCTGCCCTTGCTGGTGAAGTCCATGGTGACGGTCCAGCCGGCGGCGGTCTGCGTGTTGAAGACCGCCTGGGACTTCGCCACGTCGGTGCCGTCGACGGCGGCCGGGCCGAGGATGTACTTCTGCCACTGCTTCGACGAGTTCTCACCGCAGGCGACGGTGGGGTCGCTGGGGTCGACGCCCTTGCCCGCCTTGGCGCGCTGCGCCTTGGAGGTGCAGTCGAGCGCCGTGTACTGCGCTTGGAGCTTGGTGGCGGCCGCGTCGGCGGCGGGGGTGCTCGCGCTCGCCGAGGGGGTGGTGGTGGCCGAGGTGCTCGCGGACGGGGTGGCGTCCGCCTTCAGGGCGTCGGTGACCGCGCGGCCCTGGGTGGTGGCGCTGGCGGAGGGGGTCGCCGAGGGGTCGGTCGCCTTGTCCTTGCCGGTGGACGTGTCCGAGGAGGTGTCCTTGGAGGACGTGTCCGAGGCGCTGCTGGAGGCGCTCGGCGAGGGGCTGGTGTTCGCGGCGGCGCCGGAGACCTCGGTGGCGAGCACCGGGCGGAAGTAGAGCTTGGCGGTGGTGCCTACCTGCTGCCGTGCCTCCTTGGAGTTCGTGCCCTTGGGGATGTTGACGATGATGTTCTTCTCGCCCTGGGTCTGAACCTCGGCCTCGGACACACCCAGACCATTGACACGGCGGTTCATGATCTCGACCGCGGTGTCCATGTTGGTCTTGTTGATCGCGGACGCCTTGCCCGGCTCCGCGACCGCGCGCAGCGTGATGCTCGTACCGCCGGCCAGGTCGATGCCGAGACGCGGAGTGGTGTTCCCGGAGGCGAACATGCCGCCGGTGAGCGCCACGATGGCGATCAGGATGAGGGCCAGCGAGCGCCATGGCTTGCTCTGGGCGCTCGCGCTCCGGCCCTTCTTCGGTGCTGCCACCTTCTCGTACTCCCTCTCGGGCCGCCGGGTGCCGGGTTACGGGCGGGCGGCCATGACATGGTGTCGGGACTCCGTGCGGGACAGACACACCCCGGGGCGCGCGGACCGCGTCCGTTCACCCCCGTGGTGCGCCTACTTCGCGGTGGAGCCTCCGTCGGTCTTCTTCGGCTCCGCGTCCGCCGTCGCGTCCGTGCCCGCCTCGGCGGCGACGGTCTCGTCGGCCGGCTCCTCGGGGGTGTCCTTCTTGCCGAGGTCGACGGCCTTGTCGTCGGAGGCGGCGGCTTCGGCGGCGGAGTCGTCGGTCTCGGTGAGGGAGGAGGCGTCGTCCGGGACCAGGTCGGCGTCGGACTTCAGGTCGTGCTCGATGCCGTGGACGATGCGGTTGTACTCGTCGTCCGAGAGGACGGCGCCGATGGCGTTCTTCGCGAAGAGGAGCTCGACGCCCGGACCGGCGTCAAGGAGGATCGTGTCTTCGTTGACCTCCTTGACCGTCGCGTACATGCCCCCGATCGTGCGGACGCCACTGCCGGGCTGCATCTCGTTGCGCATCTTCTGGGCCTGCTGCTGCTTGCGCTTGGCCGAGCGGGTCATGAGGAACATGGCCCCGATGAGCACGATGAAGGGGAGGAGCATGCTGATGTTGGTCACGGGACGGTATTTCCTTCGCACGGCCGCGGCGGACAGCGGCCTCATGGATGGGGGTATGTGTACCGCCGACTAGGACGGCATCGGCGGAGTCTAAGCGAGTCCGCGCGCAGGGAACAACGCTCAGCATGGCACCTGGGTTCCTGACCCGGCCAATGTTCACGCTGTCCCCTCCGTCACGTCCCGAACAGATCCTGTTGTCCGTTTCCGGCGGTGGCCTGCTGCGGCGGGGTCAGCCCCAGGTGGGCCCAGGCGGCGGGGGTGGCGATCCGGCCCCGCGGGGTACGGGCGAGCAGGCCCTCCCTGACCAGGAACGGTTCGGCGACCTCCTCGACGGTCTCGCGCTCCTCCCCCACCGCGACGGCCAGCGTGGACAGGCCGACGGGACCGCCGCCGAACAGCTTGACCAGGGCTTCCAGCACGGCCCGGTCGAGGCGGTCGAGGCCGCGCCCGTCGACCTCGTACACGGCGAGGGCGGCCCGCGAGATCTCCCGGGTGATGACGCCGTCCGCCTTGACCTGGGCGTAGTCGCGGACCCGGCGCAGCAGCCGGTTGGCGATGCGGGGGGTGCCCCGGGAGCGGCCGGCGATCTCGGCGGCGCCGGCGGTGTCGATCTCCACGTCGAGCAGTCCGGCCGAGCGGTGCACGACCCGTTGCAGCTCGCCCGGTTCGTAGAACTCCATGTGCGCGGTGAAGCCGAAACGGTCCCGCAACGGCGGCGGCAGCAGCCCCGCGCGCGTGGTGGCGCCGACCAGGGTGAACGGCGGCAGCTCCAGCGGGATGGCGGTGGCGCCGGGGCCCTTGCCGACGATGACGTCGACGCGGAAGTCCTCCATCGCCATGTACAGCATCTCCTCGGCGGGCCGGGACATGCGGTGGATCTCGTCGAGGAAGAGCACCTCGCCCTCCTGGAGCGAGGAGAGGATCGCGGCGAGGTCACCGGCGTGCTGGATGGCGGGGCCGCTGGTGATGCGGATGGGGGCGGCCATCTCGGCGGCGATGATCATGGACAGGGTGGTCTTGCCGAGGCCGGGGGCGCCGGAGAGCAGCACATGGTCGGCGGTGGCGCCGCGCGCGCGGGCGGCGCGCAGCACCAGGTCGAGCTGTTCGCGGACCTTCTCCTGGCCGATGAACTCGTCCAGGTCCTTGGGGCGCAGGGCGGCCTCGACGGCCTGGTCCTCGCCGTCGGCGACCGGGCCCACGAGCCGGTCGTCGGCGGCGGGGTCGGTCGTGTCGTCCCAGTTCATGTGATGTGCCTCGGAGGGTGGTGGGTCAGCGGGCGCGGTTCAGGGTCTGGAGGGCCGCCTTGAGGAGCTGGCCGACCTGGGGGGTGCCCTCGGCGGCCTCGGCCTGGGGGGTGACGGCGCTGACGGCCTCGTCGGCCTCGCGGGTGGCGTAGCCGAGTCCGATCAGGGCCGCGTGCAGCTGCTCGCGCCAGCCGGAGAGGGTGGGCGCCGTGCCGATGCCGGGGGCGCCGACCGGGGCGCCGAGGCGGTCCTTCAGCTCCAGGAGCAGCTTCTGGGCGCCCTTCTTGCCGATGCCGGGGACCGCGATGAGGGTCTTCTCGTCACCGGCGGCGACGGCGCGGCGCAGGGTGTCCGGGGAGTGCACGGCCAGCATGGCCTGGGCGAGGCGGGGGCCGACGCCGCTGGCGGTCTGGAGCAGCTCGAAGGTCTGGCGTTCGTCCTCGTCGGCGAATCCGTAGAGGGTGAGGGAGTCCTCGCGGACGACGAGGGAGGTGGCCAGCCGGGTCTGCTGGCCCATGCGCAGTCCGGACAGGGTGTTCGGGGCGCACTGGACGGCGATGCCGATGCCGCCGACCTCGACGACCGCGGAGTCCGGGGCGAGGGCGGCGACCGGGCCGGTGACGAAGGCGATCATGCGGTGCGGCCTTTCAGGGGTGCCTGGGCGGTGTGCTGGGCGACCGCCCGCTGGAGGCGGTTCTGTGCGGGGGCGCGCCAGATGTGGCAGATGGCGAGGGCCAGGGCGTCGGCGGCGTCGGCGGGCTTGGGGGGTGCGTCGAGCCTCAGCAGCCGGGTGACCATGGCGCCGACCTGGGCTTTGTCGGCCCGGCCGCTGCCGGTGACGGCGGCCTTGACCTCGCTGGGGGTGTGCAGGGCGACGGGGATGCCGCGGCGGGCGGCGCACAGCATGGCGACGGCGCTGGCCTGGGCGGTGCCCATCACGGTGCTGACGTTGTGCTGGCTGAACACCCGCTCCACGGCGACGTGTTCGGGCCGGTGTTCGTCGAGCCACTGCTCGATGCCCTGTTCGATGGCGACGAGCCGGTGGCCCAGCTCGGCGTCGGCGGGGGTCCGGACGACGCCCACGCCGATCAAGGTGAGCGGCCGCCCGGCGACTCCCTCGACGACGCCCACGCCGCACCGGGTCAGCCCGGGGTCAACTCCGAGTACCCGCACCGCTCCCCCTCCCCTTTGGCGGCTGAACCGCCGCCGCTCTCGCGGATCTGGCCGAGCACCGTCGGGGTTCCTCCATGTGTGGCTGGGGCCCGTGAGCGGTGATCTTTGACGTCGGCCAGGCTATCCGCTGCCACTGACAACGGCGCACATGGCGACGGGCCGACGGGTGTGTCCCGTCGGCCCGTTGGGTTCGCGGCAGCGTTACGCGTCGACCTTCTCCATGACCTCGTCGCTGACGTCGAAGTTGGCGAAGACGTTCTGCACGTCGTCGCTGTCCTCCAGCGCGTCGATCAGCTTGAAGATCTTCCGGGCGCCCTCTTCGTCCAGCTCGACCTGCATGGTCGGGACGAAGTTGGCCTCGGCCGAGTCGTAGTCGATCCCGGCGTCCTGGAGGGCGGTGCGGACGGCGACCATGTCGGTGGCCTCGCTGAGCACCTCGAAGGACTCGCCGAGGTCGTTCACTTCCTCCGCGCCCGCGTCCAGAACGGCGCCGAGGACGTCGTCCTCGGTCAGCTTGCCCTTGGGGACGATGACGACGCCCTTGCGGTGGAAGAGGTACGACACCGAGCCGGGGTCGGCCATGCTGCCGCCGTTGCGGGTCATGGCGACGCGCACGTCGGAGGCGGCGCGGTTGCGGTTGTCGGTGAGGCACTCGATGAGCACCGCGACGCCGTTCGGACCGTAGCCCTCGTACATGATCGTCTCGTAGTCGGCGCCACCGGCTTCGAGACCGCCGCCCCGCTTGACCGCGGAGTCGATGTTCTTGTTCGGGACCGACTGCTTCTTGGCCTTCTGAACGGCGTCGTACAGCGTGGGGTTGCCTTCGAGGTCAACCCCGCCCATCCGCGCGGCGACCTCGATGTTCTTGATCAGCTTCGCGAAGAGCTTGCCGCGTTTGGCGTCGATCACGGCCTTCTTGTGCTTCGTCGTGGCCCATTTAGAGTGGCCGGACATCTGCCTGTCTCCTTCGCGTAACCCATCTCTGCCTGAACGCCAGAGATCCTACAAGGCCCGCGCCGCCGCCCTCGCGCGCACCATGTCGACAAAGAGCGCGTGCACCCGGTGGTCGCCGGTCAGTTCCGGATGGAACGACGTGGCGAGCACGTCGCCCTGCCGGACCGCGACGATGTGACCGTCGTGCTCGGCGAGCACCTCGACCTCGCCGCCCACGGACTCGACCCAGGGCGCGCGGATGAAGACGCCCTCCACCGGATCGCCCGGGACGCCCCGGACGTCGACCGTGGCCTCGAAGGACTCGTTCTGGCGCCCGAAGGCGTTGCGGCGCACGATCATGTCGATGCCGCCGACGGTCTCCTGGCCCGAGCGCGGGTCCAGGATCTTGTCGGCCAGCATGATCATCCCGGCGCAGGTGCCGTAGACGGGCAGCCCGGCACGCACGCGTGCGCGCAACGGCTCCATCACGCCGAACAGGACGGCCAGCTTGGAGATAGTGGTGGACTCGCCGCCCGGGATCACCAGGCCGTCGATCTCCGCCAGCTCCTCGGGGCGCCGTACCGGCCTGGCCAGCGCGTCGGCGGAGGCCAGGGCGACGAGGTGCTCCCGTACGTCGCCCTGGAGGGCCAGGACGCCGATGACAGGGGTGCTCACGTCGGTCACCAGCCGCGGTTGGCGTAGCGCTCGCCCTCGGGGAGGGTGTCGCAGTTGATGCCGACCATGGCCTCGCCGAGGTCGCGGGAGGCGTCCGCGATGATCTTCGGGTCGTCGAAGAAGGTGGTCGCCTTCACGATGGCGGCGGCGCGCTTGGCCGGGTCGCCCGACTTGAAGATGCCGGAGCCGACGAAGACGCCCTCGGCGCCGAGCTGGCGCATCAGGGCGGCGTCGGCCGGGGTGGCGACGCCACCGGCGGAGAACAGCACGACGGGCAGCCTGCCCAGGTCGGCGACCTCCTTGACCAGCTCGTAGGGGGCGCGCAGCTCCTTGGCGGCGGCATACAGCTCGTGCTGGTCGTAGCCGCGCAGCCGGGCGATCTCGTTCTTGATCTGCCGCAGGTGGCGGACGGCCTCGACGACGTTGCCGGTGCCGGCCTCGCCCTTGGAGCGGATCATCGCGGCGCCCTCGGCGATCCGGCGCAGCGCCTCACCCAGGTTGGTGGCCCCGCACACGAACGGCGTCGTGAACGACCACTTGTCCGAGTGGTTGACCTCGTCGGCCGGGGTGAGCACCTCGGACTCGTCGATGTAGTCGACGCCGAGGGACTGGAGGACCTGCGCCTCCACGAAGTGGCCGATGCGGGACTTCGCCATCACCGGGATGGAGACGGCGCCGATGATGCCCTCGATCATGTCCGGGTCGGACATCCGGGCCACGCCGCCGTCCTTGCGGATGTCGGCCGGGACCCGCTCCAGCGCCATGACGGCGACGGCACCCGCGTCCTCGGCGATCTTCGCCTGCTCCGGGGTGACGACGTCCATGATGACGCCGCCCTTGAGCTGCTCGGCCATGCCGCGCTTCACGCGCGCGGTGCCGGTCTCGGGGGCCTGGTTCTCGGAGGGGGTGATGGACACGGGTGACCTCGCTCGGGACAAAGGGTGCTGGTGCATCTCCGAGACAACGCGAGGGAAGCAGGCCACAGCAAGGGCCAATGAGGGGCCGGTGGATCGTTTTCGGGACACCGGGGGCGAACGGCGTCCTCGTGCGCCGGGGTGGTCAGGCGACCCGTTCCACCAGTGCCGTCGGCGGTTCGTCGTCCATCTCGAAGGCCATCGGGAACGGCGCGTGTCCGGCCAGCCGGAACCAGCGGACCTTGCGGTGCTCGCGCAGTCGGCGGGCCGCGCCGACGGTGTCGTTGTGGAAGCGGCGGGCCATCGGGACCCGGCGTACCGCCTCCGCCAGCTCATGGGTCGCCGCGTCTCCCCCGGGCACCTCGCGGACCGCCTCCACCTGCTGCGGCTCCGCGAACACCGCGCGCAGCGCCTGGCTCAACTCGCTCTCCGCGAACTCCCGTTGCTCCTCCTCCGCCTGCCTCGCGCCGTGCGCCGCCTCGTACAGGACGATGGACGCGGCCGGGTCCAGGACGCCGGAGGTCGCCAGTTCCTGGGCCACGGAGGCGCGGCGCAGCAGTTGGGCGTCCAGGGCGGCTCGGGCGGCGTCGATCCGGGTGTGGAGGCGGTCCAGGCGGCCGGCGGTCCAGCTCAGGTAGAGGCCGATCGCCGCGAGGGCGACGAGAATCCAGATCAGGGTCGGTGTCACCCGCGCAGCCTATGACGCACGCCGGTGCGGAGGTGGGCACCAGGGGTGCGGGAGTCGGCAGGGGTGCCGGGGCTGCCCTCCCGTCTGGGGGCTGCCGCCCCCAGGCCCCCGCTTCGGCCTGAACAGGCCTCGTCTCAAACGCCGGACGGGCTGATTGATGCGGACCGGCACTTCCACGTTCGGGTGGGGCGGGAGGGGCTCGGGGAAGGGCCCCTCTCAGTCCCTCGCCAGTCCCAGTCGCGCCCTCAGCCCCGTTCCCCGGTCGTCGTCGGCCGTTGCTACCGCTGCCGCGCCCGCTGTCACCGTTTCGTAGACGGAGAGGATGTCCTCGCCGACCGTCGACCAGTCGAAGCGGCGGACGTGGGCGCTGCCTCGGTCGCGGAGTTCGGTGCGGCGGGTGGGGTCGGCCAGGAGGCGGAGGGCGGCGGTGGCGAGGGCGGGGGCGTCCTCGTTGGTGAAGAGTTCGCCGGCCGCGCCCTGGTCGAGGACCTGGGCGAAGGCATCGAGGTCGGAGGCGAGGACCGGGGCGCCTGCCGACATGGCCTCGACGAGGATGATGCCGAAGCTCTCGCCGCCGGTGTTGGGGGCGATGTACAGGTCGACGCTGCGCAGCAGGCGGGCCTTGTCCTCGTCGCTGATCATGCCGAGGAACTCGACGCGGGAGCGGAGTTCGGGGGGAAGGCTCTCCACCGCCTCCTCCTCGTCGCCTCGGCCTGCCACCAGGAGGCGGGTCTCGGGGCGGGCGGCGAGGATCTGCGGGAGGGCGCGCATGAGGACCGGGAGGCCCTTGCGGGGTTCGTCGATGCGGCCGATGAAGCCGATGGTGTCGTCCTGCCATTCGGGGCGGGGCTCGGCGCGGGCGAAGAAGTCGACGTCGACGCCGTTGGGGATGACGACCGCGTCGCCGCCCAGGTGTTCGACGAGGGTGCGGCGGGCGTACTCGCTCACGGCGATGCGGGCGCTGATCTTCTCCAGGGCCGCCTGGAGGATGGAGTAGGCGGCGATCATCGCCCGGGAGCGCGGGTTGGAGGTGTGGAACGTCGCCACGATCGGGCCCTGGGCCGCCCAGCAGGCCAGCAGGCCCAGCGACGGCGAGGTCGGCTCGTGGATGTGGATGACGTCGAAGTGGCCGTCGTGCAGCCAGCGGCGGACCCGGGCGGCGCTCAGGAAGCCGAAGTTGAGGCGGGCGACCGAGCCGTTGTACGGGACCGGGACCGCGCGGCCCGCGGAGACGACGTACGGCGGCAGCGGGGTGTCGTCGTCGGCCGGCGCGAGGACGGAGACCTCGTGGCCCTGCGCGATGAAGTAGGCGGCGAGGTCGCGGATGTGGAACTGGACGCCGCCCGGCACGTCCCAGGAGTACGGGCAGACGATGCCGATCCTCACGAGGGCTCCCCCGTCGACGGGCGGGGTTCCAGGTCGGCGAGCCACAAACGCTGGAGCATGTGCCAGTCCTCCGGATGGTCGGCGATTCCCGAGGCGAAGGCATCGGCCAGCGCCTGTGCCATGACAGACGTCTTCTCGGTCCGGGTGCCTGACGCGGGGACCTCGATCGCGGGATGGACGCGGCCGCGCATGACGGGCGAGTCGTCGTACCAGAGGGTGACGGGCATCAGCAGGGCGCCGGTCTGCTGGGCGAGCAGGGCGGGCCCCGCCGGGATGCGGGTCCGCTCACCGAAGAACGTGACCTCGACGCCGGACGCCGACAGGTCACGTTCGGCGACCAGGCAGACCAGGCCGCCGTCCCGCAGCCGTCGCGCCAGGGTGCCGAACGCGGAGCCGCCGCTGTGCGGCAGGACCTCCATGCCGAGGCCCTCGCGGTAGGCGACGAAACGGTCGTACAGGGACTCCGGCTTCAGGCGTTCGGCCACCGTGGTGAACGGGATCTTCTGGTCCGTGGTGACCCAGGCGCCGGCCAGGTCCCAGTTGGCCATGTGCGGCAGGGCCAGGACGACGCCCCGGCCCGCGGCGATGCTGTCGGTCAGGAGGTGGGAGTCCTTGAGGGTGAAGCCGTCGCGGATGCGCTCCTCGCTCCAGGCGGGCAACCGGAACGACTCCATCCAGTAGCGCAGGTAGGAACGCATGCCCGCGCGGGACAGCTCGGCGAGCCGCTCGGGGCTCGCGTCGGGCACCACGCGCGCGTAGTTGCTCTCCAGCCGGCGCACGCCCTTGCCGCGCCGCTTCCAGGCGACGTCGGCGATGGTCCGGCCGAGGCGGACGGCGACGGGTTCGGGGAGCTTCTTGACGGCGCTCCAGCCGAGCCCGTAGAGCGCGTCGGTGAGCCGGTCCTGGACGCTCACTGGGCGGCCTCGCTGTCCTGCGCGGCCGCGGCCTCCGCCTCCGCCGACTCACGGCGCACGGTGACCACCCGCTGGATCAACGTGACGAGGCTGCCCACGGCGACGATCCACAGGGCGATGGGCAGCAGGTACTGGATGCCCGGCACGCCGAACGTGTGCAGGCCCGCGAGACCGGCCGCGACCAGCGAGATCACCAGCCGCTCGGCGCGCTCGACCAGGCCGTTGACGGCGACCGGCAGGCCGATCGACTCGCCGCGCGCCTTGGTGTACGACACCACCTGGCCGCTGGCGAGGCAGAAGATCGAGACGGCGCACAGGACGATGTCGTCGCCCCCGTCCGCGTACCAGAGGGCGAACCCGCCGAAGATCGCGCCGTCGGCCACCCGGTCGAGCGTGGAGTCGAGGAAGGCGCCCCAGCGGCTGGAACGGCCCAGCTGACGGGCCATGTTCCCGTCGACGAGGTCGGAGAAGACGAACAGGGTGATCACGATCGTGCCCCAGAACAGCTCGCCCTGGGGGTAGAAGACCAGTGCGCCCGCCATCACACCCGCGGTGCCGATCAGCGTGACCGTGTCGGGGCTGACTCCTCTGCGGATGAGAAATGCGGCGAACGGTGTGAGGACACGCGTAAAAAATGCACGCGCGTACTTGTTCAGCATGGCCTTCCCGACGGTCGGTGGGCCGCGCGGCCCTCTGTGGCCGCCGGCTGGCCCATCGTAGCCACGCGCGTGCGTGTGCGACGGTCGGGCACCCGCACCCCTTGTGCGGAGATCCGGCGGATGGTCGCGCATACGGCCCGGGGTCCGATCCCGTCTCTCGTATGGACGCGACATGACGGGAGTGGAAAGCTCGAAGGACCGCGGGCGTCGTCGGAGCCGCCCCGCACCCGGTCCGCCGCCCCGCGCCCACAGTGACCTCACCCCGCACGGGAGGCAGGACCATGGGCGACAAGACACACGCACACCCCGGAGCCGCCGGCAGGGCCACGGCGGCCGACCACCCCGCGTCCGTGAGGAACGCGGTGCTGGTCGGCCCCTGCGGATCGGGCAAGACCACGCTGGTGGAGGCCCTCGCGCTGAGCACGGGGGCGGTGAACCGCGCGGGGCGCGTGGAGGACGGCTCCACCGTCTCCGACCACGACGAGATCGAACACCGCCAGCACCGTTCGGTACAGCTCTCCCTGACCCCCCTCACCTGGGACGGCATCAAGATCAACCTCCTGGACACCCCCGGATACGCCGACTTCGTCGGGGAGCTGCGGGCCGGTCTGCGGGCGGCGGACGCGGCCCTCTTCGTCGTCTCGGCAGCCGACGGCGTGGACGGCTCGACACGGCTGGCGTGGGAGGAGTGCGCCGCCGCGGGGCTGCCACGGGCGATCGTCGTCACGCACCTGGAGGCCGCGCGGGCCGACTTCGAGGAGACCACCCGCGTCTGCGCCGAGGCCTTCGGGGGCGACGACCCCGACGCCGTTCTCCCGCTGTACCTGCCGCTGCGCGGCGCCCCGGGACCCGACGGGCACGCGCCCGTGACCGGCCTGACCGGGCTGCTGTCCCGAAAACTGTTCGACTACGCGTCCGGCGAGCGCCAGGAGTCCGACCCGGACCCCGGACGGCTGCCCGGCATCGAGGAGGCCCGCAACCGGCTGATCGAGGGGATCATCGCCGAGAGCGAGGACGAGACCCTCATGGACCGCTACCTGGGCGGCGAGGAGATCGACGTCAAGACACTCGTCGACGACCTGGAACGGGCCGTCGCCCGCGCCGCCTTCTTCCCCGTCCTCGCCGCCGCCCCCGCCCCCGGCACCGCCCGCCAGGGCCTCGGCACGGTCGAGCTTCTCGACCTGATCACCCGGGGCTTCCCCACCCCGCTGGAGCGCACGGCCCCGAAGGTGACCGCGCGCGACGGCACCGCGCGCGTGCTGGACGCGAGCGACCCGGACGGGCCGCTGGTCGCCGAGGTCGTCAGGACGGCGTCCGACCCCTACGTCGGCCGGATCAGTCTGGTCCGGGTCTTCTCGGGCACCCTGCACCCCGACGACACCGTCCACGTCTGTGGCCATGGCCTCGCCGACCACGCGCACGGTCCCGGCCACGAGCCCCGCGCCCCGCACGAGGCCGACGAGCGCGTCGGCGCCCTCTCCTCGCCCTTCGGCGCACAGCAGCACCCGCTCACCCGGTGCGTCGCGGGCGACCTCGCGTGCGTGGCGAAGCTGAGCCACGCCGAGACCGGCGACACCCTCTCCGCCCCCGACGACCCGCTCCTCATGGAGCCCTGGGAGATGCCGGACCCGCTGCTGCCGCTCGCCGTCCAGGCCCACAGCAAGGCCGACGAGGACAAGCTCTCGCAGGGGCTCGGCCGACTGGCCGCCGAGGACCCGACCCTGCGCCTCGAACAGAACCCCGACACCCACCAGATCGTCCTGTGGTGCCTCGGCGAGGCCCACGCGGACGTGGCACTGGAACGGCTGCGCAGCCGCTACGGCGTCCAGGTCGACGTCGTCGCGCACCGGGTGCCCCTGCGGGAGACGTTCGCCGAGCGGTCGGCCGGGCGCGGGCGGCACGTCAAACAGTCCGGCGGGCACGGCCAGTACGCGATCTGCGAGATCGAGGTGGAGCCGCTGCCGGGCGGCTCGGGCATCGAGTTCGTCGACAAGGTCGTCGGCGGCGCGGTGCCCCGGCAGTTCATCCCGTCCGTCGAGAAGGGCGTCCGGGCCCAGGCCGCCAAGGGAGTCGCCGCCGGGTACCCGCTCATCGACGTCCGCGTCACCCTCCTCGACGGCAAGGCGCACGCGGTGGACTCCTCCGACGCCGCTTTCCAGACGGCCGGCGCGCTCGCCCTGCGGGAGGCCGCCGCCGACGCCCGCATCCATCTGCTGGAGCCGGTCGCCGAGGTGACCGTGCTGGTCGGCGACGACTACGTCGGCACCGTCATGAGCGACCTGTCGGGCCGGCGCGGCCGGGTGCTCGGCACCGAACAGGCCGACGGGGGACGGACATCGGTACGGGCCGAGGTGCCCGAGATCGAGATCGGCCGGTACGCCGTCGACCTGCGCTCCCTCTCGCACGGCACCGCCCGGTTCCGCCGCGCGTACGCCCGGCACGAGCCGATGCCGGCCCAGGTCGCCGCCCGAATCCGCGAGGAGACACCCGGCGGCGGCTGACCGGTTCCCTCCGCTCGGCGGACGGCTTCGGCCGTCCGCCTCCGGATGTCGGTGCCGACGGATACGCTGATGTCCTGATCACGTTGTCGCGCTGTCACCACGATGACCTGATCAACAGGTGTGCGGAGCAAGGAAGTCGGGAAAACCGCAGAAGCGGTGTCCGGAGGCGAGTGGGGGCGGGAATGACCGTGGACGGCAACTACCCGGACTTCTTCGGTCCGCAAGTGCCTCTGACGGCGGGCGAGGGGCAGATGGCGACGCTCGCGCTGGCCTCGGCCGCCTATCGGGACAGCCCGATGGAGGACATCAAGAAGGCCGACAACGAATGGCACCAGTCGACGGTCAACACCGGCCGCCCGTGGGCGAAGATCTTCCGCCCCAACCTCGGTGAGGCGTTCTCCCAGGCGGTCGTCAACCGCATGCTGGGCGTCGGCCGCAAGCCCGTCATCCAGTCCTTCGGCACCGAGCCCCAGGTCATCGTCGAGCACTGCCTCGCGGCCAACCGCATCCGCAGTGAACGCGACAAGAAGCTCACCGCGATCATGCTGCTGTGCGGCGTGCTCTTCCTGCCGGGCCTGCTGGTGTGGCTGGCGGTCTTCCAGATACGGGCCACCATGGCCAAGCAGGACAACAAGCGGGTCTCCGGCATGGCCACCGTGCTGCTCGTCGCGGTCGGCGCGCTGGCCGTGCTGTTCCTCCTGAAGATGCCGTTCACCGGCATCGGCGCCTGGTACGCGCGGGCCGCGATCGTCGCCCCCGTCGTCGGCTGGTTCCTGGCCAAGCGGATCTGCGAGAGCACCGCGCAGGATCTGCGCGCCCGGTGGGACAGCCTGCTGTCCGGCAGCAGCATCGGCGCGAAGGTCCCCGAGGCCGTGCCGACCCACCCCGACCAGACCGCCGCCGAGCAACTGCGCCAGTCCCTGGCCAGGTTGAGCGCCGAGCAGCAGTCCAACTCCGTCTTCTACGCCGGTCACAAGGGCATCCTCGGCATGGGCACCCGCTGGGGCGCCTGGCACCTCGCCGAGGAGCTGACGCCGGCCGACCCGACCCAGGCCATCCACGAGTTCCGCAGCTGGACGGTGGCCCGCGCGATCCACGACGAACTGAAGCTGCTCCCCCGCCAGAGCCTGAAGACCGGCGGCTTCCCCGCGCCCTCCGTGCGGGACTGGGTCGCCACCCCGATCCCGGCCGGGGCGGGCGGTGTCTCCCGGCCCGAGGGACCGGACGTCGAGGCGTACCAGGTCAAGCCCAAGGCACTGGAGAACATCTGCAACCACCAGCAGTTCGACAGCGGTGACCGGCACTACCTCGGGGTCCAATGGACGCTGTGGGGCGGCCAGTTGATCATCACCATGATGACCACGGTCACCGTCCTCAAGGAGACCCTGCGCGTCGAGGTCACCGGTCACGCCCTCGGCCCGGTCAACGGCCTGTTCCTCGGCAAGCCGGCGGCCCCGAGCAAGCAGGTCGCCAAGACGGTGCGGTTCTGGGAGACCCGGACGGTGAAGCTGCCGCTGGTCACCGCCGACGAGGTCGTCCGGCTCGCCGCGCGCGCGGCGATCGGCTGGTACCCGCCGGTGCTGAACTGGCTGGGCGGATCACTGGGGCTGCCCGAGCCGTTCGGGCTGCGGCACGCCTGGGCCGACCAGCCGTGGGGCAACCGCTTCATGAGCGACGACGTGCTGCGGGCGGCTACGCCGGTGCTGCGGCGGGTGCACCACGCCACGATGCAGGTGCTGAAGGATCACCGGGTCAACACGGAGAAGTTCGACTCGCGGTCGTCGGCGCTCAGTGGGGCTGTGCAGGACGCTTCGCCGCGTAAGGCGGACACGTACGACGCGTGAGCCTCCGGCGGTGGGGCGGCGTCACGTGCGGGTGAGCGGGGGCGCGCCTCTGGGGGCTACCGCCCCCACGCCCCCGCTTCGGCCCTGAACGGGCCTCGCCCTCAAGCTCCCCCGGAGGGGGGTGCCCCCAGACGGGCTGCATGATCTCGGCCTGCGCTGCCATGGCGGCCAAGAGATCTGGGGGCCCTGCCCCCAGACCCCCCTTTCGGCCTGGATGGCCTCGTCCTCAAGCTCCCCCGGAGGGGGGCGCCCCCGGACGGGCTGGTTGGCGCCCGGTCGGCGGTCGTCTGCGCGTAGGTCCTCAGACCGCCGTCGGCCACGCCTCCGCCAGCATCTTGCGTGTGTCCGCGAGGAGTTGGGGAAGGACCCTGGTGTGGCCGACCACCGGCATGAAGTTGGTGTCGCCGCCCCAGCGGGGGACGATGTGCTGGTGGAGGTGGGCCGCGATGCCCGCTCCGGCGACGGCGCCCTGGTTCATGCCGATGTTGAAGCCGTGGGCCCCCGACGCCGTGCGCAGCGCCGTCATCGCCTGCTTGGTGAGGGCCGCCAGTTCCGCCGTCTCCGGGTCCGTGAGGTCCGTGTAGTCGGCGACGTGACGGTAGGGCACGACCATGAGGTGGCCGCCGTTGTACGGGTAGAGGTTGAGGACGGCGTAGACGTGCTGTCCGCGGCGGATGATCAGGCCGTCCTCGTCGGACTTGGCCGGGATCGCGCAGAAGGGACAGCCGTCCTCGGCACCGGGGCCGGTCGGCTTGTTCTCACCCTGGATGTAGGCCATCCGGTGGGGCGTCCACAGGCGCTGGAACGCGTCCTGTGTCCCCACTCCCAGCTGCTGCTCCGGCTCACTCGTCATGCTGAGCAGCATATGGCGTCGCCCGTTCGGATCGTGTCGCCGGGGTTGGGGGAAAAGACGCGCGGGTCAAGCTGGGGCGGTGGACGATCACGGCCGCACGGCCCGCTGGGAGCAGCGCGTGGAGTTTCCCCTGGCCTTCGCGTCGCTGGCCTTCCTCGCCGCGTACGCG
Organism: Streptomyces sp. NPDC091279; assembly: GCF_044757465.1. Lineage (NCBI taxonomy): Bacteria > Bacillati > Actinomycetota > Actinomycetes > Kitasatosporales > Streptomycetaceae > Streptomyces > Streptomyces sp. NPDC091279. The sequence goes on from NZ_JBIVVA010000009.1 coordinate 125,339, forward strand.
GTGCGGGTGCTGGCCGTCGGGCTGTCGCCGGGCGGGCAGGACGGGTGCCTCGCGGTGATGCTCGGCGCGTGGGTGCTGTTCGGCGCCGACTACGCGGTGCGGTGGCGGCTGAGCGGGCAGCGGCTGCGGTTCGTGCGGACGCGCTGGCTGGACACGCTGGTGCTGGTGCTGCCGTTGCTGCGGCCGCTGCGGGTGGTGAAGCTGTACGAGGCCGTGCAACGGCGGCACGGTCGGCCCCGGCTCGCGCTGCACGCGCGCGTGATGGTGTACGCCGGGCTCAGCACCGCGCTGCTCGGGTTCACCGGGGCGCTCGCGGTGTACCAGCAGGAACGGGGGGCGCCGGACGCGACGATGGTGACGTTCGGGGACGCGGCCTGGTGGACGTGCGCGACGTTCGCCACCGTCGGCTACGGGGACATCTCCCCGGTGACGCCGGGCGGGCGGCTGATCGCGGTCGGCATGATGGCGTGCGGTCTGGCGCTGCTGGGCGCGGTGACGGGGTCGTTCTCGTCCTGGCTGCTCCAGGTGTTCTCCCGCGAGGGCGACGAAAGGCCCCCGGGGGTGTGACACCTCCGGGGGCCGAACCCCGCTGCGGCGGGGCCCAGAAAGACACCTTCTGTTTCCGTGCGTTCCGCATCGGACCATCCCCGCACCGGCGGGGACGGACTAGACCTGGACTCGGCTCTCCACCACGTCGACGAGCTTGGCCAGCGCCTCGTCACGCGGGATGCCGTTCTCCTGCGAACCGTCGCGGTAGCGGAACGACACCGTGCCCGCGCTCATGTCCTCGTCACCGACGATGATCATGAACGGAACCCGCTGCCGCTGAGCGTTCCTGATTTTCTTCTGCATCCGGTCCGAGGACGAGTCGACCTCGACGCGCAGGCCCTTCTTCTTCGCCTCGGCGGCGAATGTCTGGAGGTACTCGACGTGGCCGTCACCGATCGGGATGCCGACCGCCTGGACCGGGGCCAGCCAGGCCGGGAAGGCGCCCGCGTAATGCTCAAGGAGCACCGCGAAGAAGCGTTCGATGGAGCCGAACAGGGCGCGGTGGATCATGACCGGGCGCTGCTTGGAGCCGTCGGGGCCGGTGTACTCCAGGTCGAAGCGCTCGGGCAGGTTGAAGTCGAGCTGGACGGTGGACATCTGCCAGGTCCGGCCGATGGCGTCGCGGGTCTGGACGGAGATCTTCGGGCCGTAGAAGGCGGCGCCGCCCGGGTCCGGGACCAGGGGCAGACCCTGCTTCTCGGCGACCTGGCGCAGCGTCTCGGTGGCCTCTTCCCAGACCTCGTCCGAGCCGACGAACTTCTCCGGGTCCTTGGTGGACAGCTCCAGGTAGAAGTCCGTGAGGCCGTAGTCGCGCAGCAGGTTCAGGACGAAGGTGAGGGTCTTGTCCAGCTCCTCCGCCATCTGCTCCTTGGTGCAGTAGATGTGCGCGTCGTCCTGCGTGAAGCCACGCGCGCGGGTGAGGCCGTGCACGACGCCCGACTTCTCGTAGCGGTAGACGGTGCCGAACTCGAAGAGCCGCAGGGGCAGTTCGCGGTAGGACCGGCCGCGCGCGTCGAAGATCAGGTTGTGCATCGGGCAGTTCATAGGCTTGAGGTAGTAGTCCACGCCCTCGTCGAGCTGCATGGGCGGGTACATGCCGTCGGCGTACCAGTCCAGGTGCCCGGACGTCTCGAAGAGCTTCCCCTTCGTCGCGTGCGGGGTGTAGACGAACTCGTAGCCCTCCTCCTCGTGGCGGCGGCGCGAGTAGTCCTCCATCACGCGGCGGATGATGCCGCCCTTGGGGTGGAAGACGGCGAGGCCCGAGCCGATCTGCTCGGGGATGGAGAACAGGTCGAGTTCGCTGCCGAGCTTGCGGTGGTCGCGCTTCTCGGCCTCGGTGAGGAAGTCGAGGTACGCCTTCAGCTCGTCCTTGGACGGCCACGCGGTGCCGTAGATGCGCTGGAGCATCGGGTTCTTCTCGCTGCCGCGCCAGTAGGCGGCGGCGTTGCGCATCAGCTTGAACGCCGGGATGAGGCGGGTGGAGGGCAGGTGCGGGCCCCGGCAGAGGTCCGTCCAGCACAGGTCGCCGGTCTTGGCGTCCAGGTTGTCGTACATGGTCAGCTCACCGGCGCCGACCTCGACGTCGGCGCCGTCGTCGGAGGAGGCCGAGCCCTTGAGGCCGATCAGCTCCAACTTGTAGGGCTCGTGGGCGAGTTCCTCGCGGGCGGACTCGTCGGTGACGACCCGGCGGGCGAACTTCTGCCCGCGCTTCTGGATCTCCTGCATCTTCTTCTCAACGGCCTTGAGGTCCTCCGGCGTGAAGGGCTTCTCGACGTCGAAGTCGTAGTAGAAGCCGTCCTTGACCGGCGGGCCGATGCCCAGCTTGGCATCGGGGAACAGCTCCTGCACGGCCTGTGCCATGACGTGCGCGGTGGAGTGGCGCAGGATGTTGAGGCCGTCCTCGGAGGTGATCTCCACGGGCTCGACGGTCTCGCCGTCCTGGACCGGGTAGGTCAGGTCCTTCAGCTCGCCGGCCACGCGGGCGGCGATGATCGAGCGCTCTCCGGCGAAGAGGTCGGCGGCCGTGGTGCCCGTCGTCACCACGCGCTCGTCCCGCTCGGAATCGCGTTGGATGATCACACGGACGTCTGACACCGGTCTCTCCTGACTGAAGGGGGGCTGCGGCGCCATACCCGGAGCGCGCACAGGAGGGGATCGTACCGACCCGGGCCCACCCACCGCGAAACGTTACCGGGTGTGGCCGATCGGTCACTCCTTGCGGGGTTGTCCGTGGGCGCCGGTCGGGAGGCCTGGGCGACGGTGTCCGGTGTGGCCGGGCTGCGCCCCTCCCCCCTCGGGCCGACCGCTCGCCCCGGCCAACAGCCGTGCGCCCCAAAGGTTTCCCCGTAACGCGCCGCTGAACTGCAAAGACCCGTACCGCTGTTGTGATGTCGCGGCGTACGGCGCAAACGGCCCGGGTATCACCAAAGTGGCAGAAGACGGGACGTCAGCTTCCGTGGGTGGACGAGGAGTTGGGTGGGCATGACGTGCTGGTACGAGGGGCCGCTCGCGGCCTTCGACACGGAGACCACGGGGGTGGACGCCGAGTCCGACCGGATCGTCTCGGCGGCCGTGGTGGTGCAGGACGCTCCGGGAACCCGGCCCCGGGTGTCCCGTTGGCTGGTCAGCCCGGGTGTGCCGGTGCCGGAGGCGGCGACGGCGGTGCATGGGCTGACGGACGAACACCTTCAGCGCAACGGCCGTTGGCCGGCCCCCGTGGTGTACGAGATCGTGGCCACGCTGGCCGAACAGGCGGCGCTGCGGCGGCCGTTGGTGGTGATGAACGCGCCGTTCGATCTGACGCTGCTCGACCGGGAGTTGCGTCGGCACCGGGCGTCGTCGCTGGAGCGGTGGTTCGAGGCGACGCCGCTGCGGGTGCTCGATCCGCGGGTGCTGGACAAGCACTTGGACCGCTACCGCAAGGGCCGTCGGACGTTGACGGATCTGTGCGCGCACTACGAGGTGCCGTTGGAGGGCGCGCACGACGCGGGTGCGGACGCGCTGGCGGCACTGGAGGTGGTGCGGGCGCTGGGGCGGCGGTTCGCGACGCGGCTTGAGCGGCTGTCGCCCGCGGAGTTGCACACGTTGCAGGAGACGTGGCACGCGGCGCAGGCGCGCGGGATGCAGGCGTGGTTCGCGCGCGGTGGTTCGCCGGAGGCGATCGATCCGGCGTGGCCGTTGCGGCCGGAGTGGCCGGCGGCGGCGTGAACGGCGAAAAGCCGGTCCGTCGGGGACGGACCGGCTTTCTCCCGGTGGGCGATACTGGGTTCGAACCAGTGACCTCTTCGGTGTGAACGAAGCGCTCTCCCACTGAGCTAATCGCCCGGGAACGCACCGAACAATACAGGGCCCGGCGGGATTCCTTCAAACCGTTCGCAGCTGGGCGCGAAGTCCGCGGTGTCCGGCGCGCATCATCAGCCGGTGGTTGGCGCGGAACACCGGCCGGCCGGGCAGCGCGAGCAGCCGGAGCAGCGGCTTGCGGACGTCGACCTCCTGGTCGTAGCGGGCGAGGGTGCCGGTGCCCTGCGCGGTGAGGGTCCAGCGGGCCCAGCCGTCGAGGTCGCCGGTCATGGCGATCTCCAGGACCCCGGCGTCGGGGTCGTGGCGGGTCTCGCGGGCGGTGAAGGTCAGGGTGTAGGGGACGAGGGCGCGGATGCGGACGACCCCGCCGGTGTCGTCGATCCGGCGTACCTGGCGTACCTGCGGCCACCAGTTCGGGTATTCCTCGGCGCGTTCGAGGACCCGGTAGACGGTGGCCGGGGGCGCGGTCAGCTGCCAGCGGCTGTGGAAGCGGTAGTGGGACCAGTCCATGCGGTGAGTGTGCCCGTCGGCGGGGGCGTTGCCCGGCATCTGGGTGCGGGGGCGTTGCCCGGCATCTGAGTACGGGGTGAGTACCGGCGCTCATGCCGGGCGGCGGGGTCCCGGCGACACTCCAGGGCATGACACATCTTCCGCCCCCGGCCGAGGAGTTGCGGCTGCTCGACGCAGAGCTGTGGCAACTGGACGCGCGCCGGGCCCAGTTGCTGGCGCGCCGTGCCTGGCTGCTCGCCGCCCTGCACCGGCCGCCGCCGACGCCGCCCCCGACGCGTCCCGAGACCAGCGCGCCCCGGGTGCAGAACGTGCTGCTGGTGCTCGGCGGGGTGTTGCTGGCGCTCGCGGCGATGGCGTTCACGCTGGTCGGCTGGGGGCGGTTGGGCATCGCCGGGCGGTCCGTGGTGCTGGGCGCGGTGACGCTCGCGGTGCTGGCGGCGCCGGTGCCGCTGCTGCGACGGGGGCTCGGGGCGACGGCGGAGGCGGTGGCGGGGCTCGGGCTGGCGCTCACGGTGCTGGACGCGTACGCGCTGTACGAGGTGGCGTGGAGCGGGGTCGACGGCACGGGGTACGCGGCGGTCGCGGCGGCGGTGCTGGCGTCGGTGTGGGCGGGGTACGGCTGGGCGCTGGGCGCGTTGCCGGGTCGGCCGGCGCTGCGGCTGCCGTTGCCCGGGGCCCTGGCGGTGGCCCAACTCCCGCTGCTGCTCGGGGCGGTGGCGCTGGACGCGGGGTTGACCGCGGTGGCGTCCGTGCTGGTGGTGTCGGCGGCTGCGGACACCCTCGTGGCGTCGCGGTGGGGCGCGGGGCCGGTGCGGGTGGTGGCGCTGGTCGGGGCGTACGGGATGGGCGGGTGGGCCGCTCTGGTGGGCGGCCTGCTGTGGGTGGGCGCGGCCGGGCCGGGTGCCGCCGTGCGGGTCACGGTGCTGCTGGTCCTCCTGGCGGCGCTGGTGCTGGCCGTCGCCCGGCGGCTCGCGCGCCCGGAGCACGCCGTCGCGCACGCCGTGGTCGGTGGCCTGCTGCTGGTGGCCGCGCTGGGCGCACTCCCCCGGGTGCTGTTGCCCGCGGGCTGGACGGTGCCGCTCCATCTGGCGTGCGCGGTAGGCCTGTTGGGGGCCGTGCGCACCCAACTCCCGTTGCCCATGCGGCGGGGGCTGGCCGGAGCGTCGGCCACTGTCCAGGCCCTGGCCCTGGTCTCGGTCGCCCCGGTCGTCGCCGTGGCTCTGGTGGGTCCGGTCGCGTGGGTGGGCCGGGTGTGGTCGGGGGCGCCGTCGGACGCGCGGGCGGCGGTGACCGGGGGCGGGTTCTGGCCTGCGCATTCCTGGACGGCACCGGTGGTGCTGGTCGCGGTGGCCGCCGTTCTCGCGTCGGCCGTGCGGGACCCGGACTGGCGCGGGCGAGCGCGGGGCGGCGCCCTGGGCCTGGTCTGGGCGGCCGTCCTCACTCTCCCGGCGCTCCTCGAACTCCCTTACCCTGCCGCCCTCCTGGTCCAGTTCCTCACCGTGACGGCGCTGCTCCCGGCGTCCCGTGCGCGGCTTCTTCCGCTCGTCCTCGCGCTCGTCACCTCCGTCCTGCTGGCCCTCTCGGCGCTCGCGACGCAGACGGCGACCCTCGTCGTACTGGCCGCGCTGGTGCTGCTGTGCGCGGGCGGGGCCCGGTTCGCGGGCCGGGCGGCGTTCCTGGCACCGGCCGCCCTCGGGTACGCGGCCGCGCTCGCCGTCGCGGTGGGCGGCGCCGCCGGTTGGGCGCCCGCGCGCACGGCGTTGCTGGTGCTGGTCGTCGCGACGGCCGCCGCGCTGCTCGCCGCCCGGCTCGGCAACGGCTCCGAGGTGACCGTCCCGGTGGAGGCGGCCGGGGTGGCGGCGGGGCTGCTCGCGGTGGGCCTGGCCGCGACCGATCCGGCGCTGCTGGCCCTGGTCCTCGGCCTGTGCGGAGCGGTGACGGCGGCCACGGCGGCCCGGGGCGACCGGCGCCCGGCGGGATACCCGGCGACCGGCCTGTTCGTGCTGGCCGCGTGGGTGCGGCTGGCGGCGTGGGAGGTGACGGCGCCGGAGGCGTACACGCTCCCGGTGTCGGTGGCGGCGCTGCTGGCCGGGGCGGTGCGCCGACGTCGGGACACGCGGGTGACCTCGTGGACGGCGTACGGCGCCGGGCTCGCCGTGACCTTGCTGCCGAGCCTGGCCGCGACCTGGTCCGACGTCCACGGGACACGCCCGTTGCTGCTGGGTGCGGCGGCGCTGGTGCTGACGTTGCTGGGTGCCCGGCATCGGCTGCGGGCGCCGTTGGTGCTCGGTGGGGCGGTGCTGGTGCTGGTCGCGTTGCATGAACTCGCCCCGTATCTGGTGCAGTTGGCGGGGGCGGTGCCGCGTTGGGTGCCTCCCGCGCTCGCCGGGGCGGTGCTGCTCGGCGTCGGTGCGACCTATGAACGGCGGCTGCGGGACGTCCGGCGGGTACGGGAGGCACTGGGGCGGATGGGTTAGGCGGGGTGGGTCGACTGGCGTGCTAGGAGGGCATCTTGTCGCCGAGCAGGGCGAGGTTCTCGATGGCGGCGAGGCCGTAGAGCGCGGTGTCGTTGGAGGACACCCAGGTCGCCTCGCTGCCCGCGACGAGGGCGGCGGGGCCGGTCAGCCGCTCCGTCTTCCACGGCGAGGACTCCGCGTAGCCGTCGGAGCTGTAGAACTTCGCCCAGGCCCGCTGGGCGAGTGCCGGGTCGCCGGTCTGGACGGCGGCGTAGGCGTCGAGGCGGGAGTGGCCCTGGAAGAGCAGCAGGGTGCCGAAGTCGGAGCCGTAGCGGGCGGCCTGTTGCGCCTTGGTGGCGTTGAAGTAGCGGCAGTAGTCGAGGTAGGCCTCGTTGAACTTCGGCATGTCGACCAGGTCGATGAGTTCGGCGCAGAGTTCGTTGAGGCCGAACACGGCGGACAGGTGGGACACCGACACCACCGGCTGCGCGGCGATCGCGAACTTCCCGGTGTCGAGGTCGTAGAGGCCGCTGCCCTGGACGAAGCCGTTGGGCTGGGCGGCGATGGTCTCCATGGTGGACAGGACGCGGGCCTTGGCCTTCTCCCACTGGGGGCCCTTGCGCTCCCACTCGGTCAGCCACGCCGAGACCAGGCCGCTCCAGTCGGTGCCGAAGCCGACCGACAGGGCGTGCCGGTCGGGTGTGTAGGGCTCGGTGCGGATCTTGCGGATGGGGTCGAGGACGAGGAACGTCTCGTCGGAGTCGACGTTGGCGTGCATGAGGTCGCCGACGCGTTCGTCGCCGGTGAGGAAGTAGTAGTAGCGGCGGTAGGTGGTGTTGGCGATGCGCTGCTGCTTGGCGCTGTCGGCGTAGTGCTGCACGCCGTGCCGGGTGCCGAGGCCCGCCCATTGGCCGAGGTGGTAGACGTCGACCTCGCCGGTGTGCCGGGTCATGGCCTCGGCGAAGCGGAAGATGTCGGCGCGGCCCGAGCGCAGGTAGGCGAACCAGAGCCAGAGGTCGGGTGAGAGTTCGGAGTTGTCCCAGGCGTAGCCGCCGATGTCGTAGCGCCACTGGTGACGGGCCGCGTCGTAGGTGTGCATGATGTCGCCGTAGTCCCAGAAGCCGTACCAACGGCGTTGCTCCACCTGGTCCTTGTAGTAGGTGAAGAGGAAGTCGAGGTGGTCCTCGATCTTCGCCTTGGCCGGGGTGGAGCGGTCCGGCTCGGAGTAGAGGCCGGGCCCGAACACCTTGGCCTTGATGAGCTGCCTGGGCGGGGCGGCGAGCTGCGGCAACACCCGTACGGCGTCGACCTGTTGGGCGAGCTGCTCCGCCGAGGGGGTGGACTCGTTGGCCCAGAAGAGGAGTTCGGAGGTGCGGGCGATGCCGTAGGGGGTGCCGAACTCGGGCTCGTAGTCCTCGTAGGTGATGTTGAGGCCTTCGAGCTGTTCGGGGAAGGTGTCCTGGCCCATGCCGTCGTGGTAGAAGCGCAGGTCCATGGGCTGGGCCTCGGGCGACCAGAGCCAGACGGTGACCTCGGCCTCGTCGGTGTGGGCGTCGCGGATGTCGAGCTGCGCCGGGTACTTCTCCCAGAAGTCCCGCAGTCCGAAGGAGAGTCCGCCGCTCGCCCCGCCGACGTACCCGAACCCGGAGGCCCGTCGGCCGCCGCCCGCGCCGATCCAGCCGTGGCCCTTGGTGGTGCGCTTGCGCAGGGTGAAGCCGTCGGCGGAGAGCTGGGAGAGGGTGTAGTCGCCCCACTCCGGGATGTACTGGAGCCGGCTGGTGACGCGCTGGTCCCAGGTGGCGGGGTCGGGCAGCTTCTCGCCGGCGTACTGGGCGGCCTGTACGGCGGCGCCGGGGTCGCGGCGCAGCCCGGTGATGCCCTTGACGGCCTCCCTGAGCAGGCCGGTGCCCTCGCCGCCGACGCGGATGTGCCGGTCGTAGGCCGCGTCACGCATCGGCACGGCGAAGCGGACGCCGAGACCACGGATGAAGTCGCCGCTCGCCTTGCCGGGCTCCTGCGTCCCGTCGAAGGTGATCGTGTGCACCAGACGGAACGAGTCGGCGCCGGCGTAGAAATTGAAGCGGAGCGAGAACGGCAGCCAACTCCGGCCGCCCTTGCGGTGTTTGCCGTCGATGCGGACGACGGCGCGGACCGGGCCTTCCTGTTCGACGGTGACCTTGTCGATGGCGCTGTCGAACCGTTCGTACCTCACGGTGCCCTGGTCGCCGTCCTCGATCTCGGGCTGGCGCAGCAGGACGAGCCGCCCGTTCCTGGCGATCTCGGTGTTGCCCCGGGTCACGGACTTCACGAGGGTGGCGCCGGACGTGCCGAGCTTCGCGGTGATGACGCCGGTCGACACGGTGATGACGCCGCCGCTCCGGTCGACGGTGACCTTCTTGGCGGGGGCGGCGGCCTCCCCTGCGGTCAGGGTGAGCTTGCCGTCGCCCGAACTCACCGCGTGCGCCGTCCACTTGAGGGTGCCGTCGGGCCAGTAGGCGAGCGGCCAGGACTGCACGGGAACGGCGGTGCCGGTGGCGTCGGTGAGCGCGAAGGTCTGGTCGGCCCTGTGGACGCCCCGGGGCCAGGGGACGCCGACGGTGGAGCCGGGCGCGGCGCCGAGACCGCCGTCCTCCAGCCAGTCCAGGGTGACGGGATCGGCGTCGGCCGCCGGGGACACCGGAGCGGCCTGGGCGTCCTGGGCGCCGAGGGCCCAGCTGAACTGGGTGGCGGCTCCGGCGACGGCCGCCGCCTTGAGCAGGGATCTGCGAGGGATCGGGGACATGAGGATTCAGCCTTTCCGGGCGGGGGTGGGGCAGGAGAGGCGCCCCGACAAAGAGGTCAGGGGCATGACACGGCGAGGTCCGACACCGAGGGCGGCGAACCCGGCAAGAGGGCTCCGACCTGGGAAGATCCGCAGGTCAACAGGGGCGGTGGCGCTCCTCGACGGCGACGGCGGCCGCCGCGACGGCCCCGAGCACCGGGATCGCCAGCGGGGCGACGAACCAGCCGGAACAGCCGACCACGGCGAGCCCGGCGACCAGCAGGAGAGATCCGGCCGGGTCGAGAACGGTCCGCCGGCCGGCCGCCGCGAGCAGCGTCCGCCAGCGGGCGTCCGGCGTCCACCGGGCCGCCGCGCGCAGCACGGCCACCGCGAACCCGAGCAGCGCGACCAGCACCACGGCGCCGATCAGCGGCCCGCCGGGCAGCCCGGCCCGCACCGCCCGCACGTCGAACCAGGCGAGCCCCAGGGCGGCCCACCCGGCGAGCCCGACGGCCCACCCACCGCGCACGGCCTCCCGGACGTCGGCGGTGAACTCCCGTGCGCCGCCCGCCCGATGAGCCGCCCGGCGCCGCAGATGCCGGGTCCCGGCGGCGAGGGCGGCCGGCCAGGTGAGCACCCCGAGCGAGGCGACGGCGATCCACACACCGGTGAGCAGACACTCCGCGAACAGGGCGAACCGTTCGGCGAGGACCGACTCCCCGCGCACCCGCGCCCGTGCCTGGACCATGGTGATCCCCTCAGCCCTTCAGTCCGGAGGTGGCCATGCCGTCGATCAAGTAGCGCTGGAAGGCCAGGAAGAACAGCAGCACGGGCACCAGGGCGACCAGCGACATCGCGATCATCCCCCCGTAGTTGGCGACGCCTTCCTGGTCGCGGAACATCATCATGCCCAGCGAAACGGTGTATTTACCCGGCTCGTTGAGATAGATCAACGGGCCCATGAAGTCGTTCCAGGCGTTGATGAAGGTGAAGATGGCGCTGGTGATGAGCGCCGGCCGGCACAGCGGCAGCACGATCGACCAGTAGGTTCGCAGATGCCCGCAGCCGTCGAGGCGCGCGGCCTCGTCCAGCTCCCGGGGCAGATTGCGCATGAACTGCACCATCAGGAAGACGAAGAACGCCTCCGTCGCCAGGTACTTGCCGATCAGCAGCGGGACATAGGTGTTGATCAGCTCCAGCTTCTGGAACATCACGTACTGCGGGATGAGCAGCACGTGGTAGGGCAGCAGGAGCGTCCCGATCATCAGCGAGAACAGCAGATTCCGGCCCGCGAAGCGGATCTTGGCGAACGCGTACGCCGTCAGCGAGCAGGAGACCAGGATGCCGACGACCGAACCGAGCGCGTAGAACAGGGAGTTCTGGAAGAACGTCGAGATCGGGATGTCGGCGATGCCGTCGGCGAGGCCCCGGAAGTTGTCCAGGATGGGCCGGGTGGGCAGCAGTTGGAGGCTGCCGATGATGTCCCGGCTGGGTTTGAACGACGCCCCGAGGACCCAGATCACCGGGTACAGGACGACGGCCAGCACGAGCAGCGCGCCCCCGTGCCAAGCCAGGGACCCGGTGCGGCGGCGGACCGGGCCGTTCGCCTCGCGGACGATGCCGGTGGTGGCGCTCATCGGGCGGCCTCCTCGTAGTGCACCCACTTCTTCTGTGACCAGAAGAGAACGGCGGTCACCAGCGCGACCGCGAGCAGCAGCATCCAGGCCATCGCCGACGCGAAGCCCATCTGGGCGTTCTTGAAGCCCTGTTGGTACAGGTAGCAGGTGTAGACGAGGGTGGCGTCGGCCGGCCCGCAGGACGTGTTGGAGACGACGTAGGCGGAGCCGAAGATCTGGAACGAGTGGATGGTCTCCAGGAGCACGTTGAAGAAGAGGACGGGGGAGATCATCGGCAGGGTGATGCTCCAGAACCGGCGCAGCGCACCCGCCCCGTCCATCTCGGCCGCCTCGTACAGCTCTCGGGGCACCTGCTTGAGCCCGGCGAGGAAGATCACCATGGGCGCCCCGAACTGCCAGACCGTGAGGGCGACCAGGCTGTAGAGGACCCGGTCCGGGTCGCCGACCCAGCCCCCGGCATCGAACCCGAAGAGGGACTGCGTACGGTCCACGATCGCGTCGTCGGAGAAGAGCGCGCGCCAGACGAAGCCGACGGAGACGCTGGCGCCGATCAGCGAGGGCGCGTAGAACGCGGCCCGGTAGAACGCCTGTCCGCGTCGGCTCTGCGCGAGCAGCAGGGCGACCCCGAGGCCGAGCAGCAGTTTCAGCGGGGTGCCGATGACGACGTACCTGGCCGTCACCTCGACCGACTTCTGCCAACGGGGGTCGTCGAGCATCCGCGTGAAGTTGCCGAGCCCGATCCACCGTGGCGAGCTGAAGAGGTTGTAGTCGGTGAAGGCGAAGTAGAGCGAGGCGACCATGGGCCCCGCGGTCAGCAGCAGGAAGCCCGCGATCCACGGCGACATGAAGAGGTAGCCGGCCAGGTTCTCCCGGCGACCCCGGCGCGGTCTCGGGCGGGCGGCCGGGGCACGCCGCGCGGTGGCGGGCGACGGGGACTTCTCAACGAGCGTCACGGCGGCGCCCCTCACCCGGAGAACGCGGTCTCGGACTCGGAGAAGAACTGCTTCACCGCGTCGGAGACCGTGGTCTTGCCCTGGGACATGTCCCCCGCGATGCGCAGGAAGGCGGCCTCGGTGACGTCGGCGCCGGACGGGTGCGGGGTGATCTTCCCGAGGACGCCCGCCTCGGCGGTGTCCTCCTCGTAGCGGGCGATCCCCTTGCTCACCTCGTCGGTGGGCTTGTAGGCCTCGTACTGTTCGGTGCTGGCGAGGATGCCCCGGTCGTAGCCCATGATCGTGCCGACCTCGGGGTCGTGGGCCATGAAGTCGATGAACTGGGCGACCTCCTTGGGGTGCGCGGTGCGCGCGGAGGCGCTGAGCATCAGGGAGGCGAGGTACTGGCCGGTCTGCTTGCCGTCGGTGGTGGGGATCGGGGCCAGCCCGTAGGTGCTGTCGCCCTCGGCGCTGTAGCGGACCGAGAAGTTGTCCCAGACGAACTCCGAGGCGCCGTCGCCCGAGGAGAGTGCCGACTTGGGCGCGATCTGGGCCACCTTCTTCGGGTCGGTGACGAGACCGGCCCTGACCCGGCGGTAGCCGTCCGTCCACCACTCCGTCAGGTCGGCCCGGTCGAAGCCGAGTCCGTCGTCGGTGTAGAAGGCCTTGCCGTTCTGGCGGAGGTAGAGGTCGTACAGGTACATGATGCCGAAGTAGCCGGTGTCGCCGGGCACCTTGGTCTTGTCGTGGATCGTCTGGAGGGCCTTGAAGTACTCGTCCCAGGTCCAGCCCTGCACCGGCTCGACGCCGGCTTTCCGGAAGACCTCGGTGTCGATGACGAGCGCCATGGTGTTGGAACCGACGGGGATTCCGAGTTGCTTACCGCCGACCTGGCCCACCTGGGTGACACCGGCCCGGAAGTGATCGAGGCTCAGATTCCCCGCGTCGATCTGTGGCTTGAGGTCGAGAAGAACGCCTCTCTGGTCATACTTCCGGAGAAACCCGACGGCATTCTGGAAAACGTCCGGCGGATTTCCTCCGGCGGCCTGCGTCTGGAACTTCTCCCAGAACGCTTGGTAGTCCTGGAAGTCGGTCTTCACCTTGATCTTCGAATACTTCTTCTCGAAGAGCGCGATGGACCGATTGATCCTCTTGGCCCGGTCGTCGGCGCCCCACCACGAGTAACGGATCGTCACATTCCCGTCGGCGGACGTGCCCCCGCTCCCCCCGCACCCGGCGGTCGCGGCCAGCCCCGCCACGGCGGCGGAGGCCCCGGCCGCCTTCAGGATCGTACGCCTCTCCACATTCCTGCTGGTCCCCACGGTCGGGCCCTCCCCGGCGTCGTTCGTGACGTGCATGAATCGTTTCAAGTAAGCGCTTGCTGGCACAAGGTACGGAGGGGCCGGAGATGCGTCAATGATTCGGACAAGAATTTCTTATGAAACGGCTGAGCGGGTTGACAGCCAGAGCGCCCCCTACCGGACAACGGGCGTCAGGACAGTGCAGGTGAGAGGCGCGTGGTCGGAATGCCGAACGCGATGGTACGGGTGGGGCAGCGATGCTCTCAGGCCGAAAGTCGCGTGGAACAGGGGGAGTTGGGGAGGGGTTCGGCGGGCCGGTCGTCACGCGTGGTCGAACTCGCCGGGGTGACCGCGCCCGGGGCGGCGGGGCGTTCCGCCCTCCGGCGAGAGGGAGACGACCGCCGCCCGCGCCCGCCCTGACAGCGCGTCGGCGACGGCTCCCCCGCGACGGCGAGGTCTCCCGGAGCCGCGCTCCCCTGCGACAGCGAGGCCTTCCCGGGGCCACGGCGGCCCTCGACGACCGTCAACCTCGGCCCTCCTGGGGCAGAAACCTTGACCCTCCGGGCGCCGAAACGACGTCGGCCCCTCCGCCGTGAAGCGGAGGAGCCGACGTGTCCGGGTGGGCGATACTGGGTTCGAACCAGTGACCTCTTCGGTGTGAACGAAGCGCTCTCCCACTGAGCTAATCGCCCGGACGCAGGAAGAAGATTACCCCATGTCAGGGGGTGCCTGTGACCGGCGTGGACCAGTCACCGCGCCCCCGCGTGGATCACTGGTTCCTGATCTTCCAGGGCATCTCGAAACCGAACTTCCACAGGTAGACGCCGACCAGGACGGACACGATCACCAGCCCGATCGCGGTCAGGGTGATGTTGCGGCGGCGGACCTTGGGATCGAGGGCCTTCTGCGCCGCCTCGGTGACCTTGCGCTTGGTCCAGCGCAGCACCAGCTGAGCCCAGACGAACTCGGTCGCCCAGATCGCCATACCGCCGAAGATCACGACCCAGCCGGGGCCCGGCAGCACCAGCATCGTCACGCCGGCCGCCACCACCGCCAGGCCGACCAGGAAGACGCCGACCTGCCAGCTCACATGCAGCGCGCGCCGCGCCTTGACGAACTCCGGCGCCTTCGAGCCCAGCCCCCGCCGCTCGTCGTCGGCTCCGGTGCCCTCGGTGCCATCCGCGTCCGTCCGGTCCGATGCCACGACGGCCTCGCCGCGCCCGTCACTCCCCGTATTCATACAGCCCGACTTTACCCGACGGAAACCAGTCACCGGAATGGGCGTACCGCGCGAAGGCGTCCTCGGCCGGAAGAGTTACGTAAAGGCACGCAAAACACGCAGAGGGGTTTACATCGGCACCGTAGGTGGCATGTCGATTTCGCCGACGTGCGAATCCCCGAGCGCACACTGAGCGAAAGGCCTGGCGCTTATGAACACCACGGTCAGCTGCGAGCTGCACCTGCGCCTCGTTGTGTCGAGCGAGTCCTCCCTGCCTGTCCCCGCAGGCCTGCGGTACGACACGGCCGACCCCTACGCCGTGCACGCCACCTTCCACACCGGAGCCGAGGAAACGGTCGAATGGGTGTTCGCCCGCGATCTCCTCGCCGAAGGTCTGCACCGCCCGACGGGCACCGGCGACGTCCGGGTCTGGCCGTCGCGCAGTCACGGTCAGGGCGTCGTGTGCATCGCTCTGAGCTCCCCGGAGGGCGAAGCCCTCCTGGAGGCCCCGGCGCGAGCCCTGGAGTCCTTCCTGAAGCGGACCGACGCCGCCGTGCCGCCCGGCACGGAGCATCGCCACTTCGATCTCGACCAGGAGCTGTCCCACATCCTGGCGGAGAGCTAGGCCGAAGTCCCACCAAGCCGCCCGGCGCCGTCGACTCGGGGTGACGGCTCGGGCCCTGACCAACGCATCACATACGCACCGGCGCCGCCGCCGCGATTCGTCGCGGGGCGGCGTCGGTGCGTCACGTTGCGTGGGGCATGACCGGCGGTCGGCGGGGCAGGGGAGTCACGGTCGGTGAGCACGGAGGCGGAGGGGACCGGTCAGGGTCCGGGCGGCTCCACTACCATCGGCCAGCATCGGCGGGCACGGGCCCGACCCCCAGGCCAGGGAGCTGAACGTGCTGATCACCCACGACACCCGGTGTGCCCTCGACACCGTGGTCGATCTGGTGAACACCGTGCCGGAGGACGCCGCGGCCCCGGACGGGCTGCGGGACGTCCCGGCCCTCGCCGGGTTCGTCGGAACGCACGACATCAGCGATGTCGGGTCCCTGTCGGAGTCGGACCTGTCGGCGGTGCGGGCGGTCCGTGGGCTGTTCGCGTCGGTCTTCGAGGCACCGGACGCCCGGGCCGCGGCCGCGCTGATCAACGAACTGGTCGCCGCCGCCGGTACCACCCCCCGGCTGACCGACCACGACGGCTACGACTGGCACGTCCACTACTTCGCCCCCGGCGCCTCGGTCGCCGACCACCTGGCCGCCGACTGCGGGATGGCGCTGGCGTTCTTCGTGGTCGCCGGGGAGCAGGAACGGCTGCGGCGGTGCGAGGCGCCCGACTGCCGGCGCGCGTTCGTCGACCTGTCGCGCAACCGTTCACGCCGTTACTGCGACAGCCGAACCTGCGGAAACCGCCTGCACGTGGCCGCCTACCGGGCCCGCCGCAAGGAAGCCACGGGCTGAGCCCCCTGGCCAACGCGGCCAGCGCGGACAACGCGGCCGACGCATCCGGCGAGTCCGACGCATCCGGCGCTGCGAGGCGCACGCGGCCGTTCCGGCGTCGGCCTGAGACGTACGCGACCGGCGTCCTGGGATGCCGCTGGGTCGGCGGGGTCGGCGGGCCTGGGTGTCGTCGTGGGGCCGGAACGGTGCTGGGACGGCGTGGGCCCCGACGGGTGGCGTCGGGGGGCACGGGTGTGGCTCACAGCAGCAGCAGGTCGTGCAACGCGGCCATGAGCAGCAGACTCCCGATCACCGCAAGGAAGATCATCAGCGGTGGCTGGGATAGGGCGAAGAGGCATCCGCGGGGCTCGTCCTTCGGCGGCGCGGCATCGCTCGGTGTCGTGTCCAGCATCTCGCCGGTGATGATGGCGCAGATCAGGGGGCCTCTGCGCCCAACACGCCCGGAATGAGCGGGTGTTCGCCGAATTCCGTGATCTCCGGATCAGGTCGTGATCGCTTGGGCGCGTCCCGTCGACCGACTGTGTCGTTTCGCTCGGCGTGCACAGGTCATCCGGCGGGCTTCCTTCAGGTCCCGGCGTCGTCCAGGTCCCGGCGTCGTCCAGGTCCCGGGCTTCGCTCATATCCCCTGCTTCTTCATATGCCGTGCTTCTTGAGGATGGCCTCGATGTCGCTGAAGTCGTCCGTCGGCTTGGCTCCGGCTTGAGGGGTGTTCGCCGGGCGGGTACCGGTGCCGAGGGAGGGGGCCGAGGCGGCCGGGGCGACGGCGTCACCGCGCTGTGCGGCGGCCCTGGCCTCCTTGCGCTGCTTGCGGGTGGTGCCCCGGCGTCGTTCCACCGCGCGGGTCGTCGCGAACAGCAGCCAGGCGCCGCCGAGCACGCAGAAGCCCGCCCAGGCCGTCGGGCTGAAGGCGGTGTGCGCCAGCCAGCCCACGGCGCCGGTCATCACCAGGCCGATCGGGACCAGCGCGTAGGCGGCGATGTGGGTCGCCGCCAGGAAGCGCTTGCGGAAGGCGGTGACCACGGCGATACCGAGGCCTGCCACGGACACGGCGGAACAGACTGTCTCGGCGATCATCCGGTCCTCCAGGCGGGCTCGGTCGGGCCATGGCACTTCGTCCCTTCCATCCTGCACCGCCCGACCCCCGCCGGGCCATGGTCCGGGCCAGAGATCAGGGAGATCTCGGGGTCGACTCCTCCCCAGGTGCCGGTCACCGCCCGATGCGCTCCTCCCCCGGGAGAGCTGGAAGACTGGGCGCATGAACGAATCCGCCCCCGCCGCGCCCTCCTCCCCCGCCGCCGTGCTCGATCTCTGGTGCGAGCTCCAGTGCCCCGACTGCCGGAGCGCCCTGGCGGACGTGCGCGCGCTGCGGGCCCGCTACGGGGACCGGCTGGAGGTGCGGCTGCGGCACTTCCCGCTGGAGAAGCACCAGCACTCCTTCGCCGCCGCCCAGGCCGTCGAGGAGGCGGTGGAGCAGGGCAAGGGCTGGGAGTACATCGAGGCGGTGCTCGGCCGGGTCGAGGAGCTGGACCGCGAGGGCGAACCGTTCCTGGTCCGGGTCGCCGGTGAACTCGGCCTGGACGCCGAGGAGTTCGACACCGCGTTGATCGACGGCCGGCACATCCTGATCGTCGACGCCGACCAGGCCGAGGGCAAGGCGATCGGCGTCACCGGCACCCCCACCTATGTGATCGGCGACGAACGTCTGGACGGCGGCAAGAGCCAGGCCGGCCTGCGCGAGCGGATCGAGGAGATCGCCGACCGGCTGCTGGCCCCGACGGGCGCCTGAACGTCGTTCTAGAGCAGGGGTTTCTGGAGGACGCACACGGTGTGCTCGTAGCCGAGGGACGTGTAGAGGCGTTCGGCCGGGGTGTTGCCGGCGAAGACGTTCAGGGCGAGGGTGCGGTGGGCCGCCTCGATGGCCTGGCGCTCGGCGAGGAGCATGAGGGTGCGGCCGTGGCCGTGGCCCCGGTGGGCCGGGTCGACCTGGACGTCGTAGACGAACGCCTCCTGTTCGCGCAGGCCCAGGTAGAGGGTGCCGACGCGGGTGCCCTGGTGTTCGAGCACGCTGAACCGCACGTTCTTCGCGCCGAAGCCTGGGGCCGCCTCCCGGTCGCGTCGTACCTTCGCGCGGGCGGCGGCCTCGGGGACGCCCCGGCCGGTCCAGCTGCGGGTGTACGCCTCCCAGTGTTCGGGCCCGAAGTGCGCCCGCCACTCGGCGTCGGTCATCGGGCGGCCCCGGCTGCCCTCCGGCAGGACGGGCGGGGTGTCGGGGAGGTGTTTGTGCATGCCTCGGTTGCGGGGCAGGTAGCCGAGCGCCTCGACGAGCCGCAGGGCCGCCCCCGCGTCGGCCGGGACGGCGATCTCGATCACCCGGCAGCCCCAGCCGCGCGCCACCTCCTCCGCGGCGAGCGCGGCCACCGTCCCCCGGCCGCGTCGGCGGTCCCGCTCGTCGACGCGCAGGTCCAGGACGCGGGCCACGGAGTCGCCCAGGGCCGGTGAGGTGCCGAGGTGGAGGGTGCCGACGGGGCGGCTGTTCACGCACACCTGGTAGTGGCGGGAGCGGGTCCCGTCGGCGGCGTGCTGGAGCGGCTCGGTCGGCCGCAGGGTGGTGGTCATCAGGGGAGTTCTACCCGCCGTCGCGGGCCGAGTCAGCCGGTTTTCGCGGCGGTCACGGATCGAGGTCGGCGCCGGCGTGCTCGTCGAAGAGGCGCATCGCCTTGGCGGTCACCGGGCCCGGGGCGCCGGGGAGTTGACGGTCGTCGACGCGGTGCACGGCCTGGACGTCGCGCAGGCTGGAGGTGAGGAAGACCTCGTCGGCCCGTTCCAGGACGTCCAGCGGGAGGTCGCTCTCGTGCGCGCCGGTCCACTCGACGGTCAGGGCGCGGGTGATGCCGGCGAGGCAGCCGGAGGCCAGCGGCGGGGTGTGGATCTCGCCGTCGAGGACGACGAAGACGTTCGAGCCGGTGCCTTCGCAGAGTTGGCCGACGGTGTTGGCGAACAGGGCCTCGGAGGCGCCGAGTTCACGGGCGCGGGCGAGCGCGACGACGTTCTCGGCGTACGAGGTGGTCTTCAGGCCGGCCAGCGCGCCGCGTTCGTTGCGCGTCCAGGGGACGGTGATCACGGCGGTGCTGTCGGGGCGGCGGCCGCTCTCGCCGAGGGCGACGAGCAGCGTCGGGCCCGCCTCGCCCCGGTCGGAGCCGAGCGGGCCGAGGCCACCGGTGTAGGTGATGCGCAGCCGGCCCAGCGGCACCGGATCGGCGTTGAGAACGGCGGCGCAGGCGCGGCGCACCTCGTCGTGGTCGGGGTCGGGCAGGCCGAGGCCCCGCGCGGAGCGGGTCAGCCGGTCGAGGTGGCGGGTGAGGGCGAACGGCTTCCCGTCGACCGTCTTGACCGTCTCGAAGATGCCGTCGCCCACGGTCAGTCCGTGGTCGAAGACCGAGATGCGGGCGGCGTCGGTCTCCCGCAAGCCGCCGTCGAGCCATATCTTCACGTCGTGCGCCCTTCTCCGCTCTCCTCGTACGCCCCCGACGCTACCGCGAGCAGGCGGGCCGCCTTCAGCTCGGTCTCCCGCCACTCCCCCTCCGGGTCCGAGCCCCAGGTGATGCCGGCGCCGGTGCCGAACCGCAGCACTCCGGCGGCCCGGTCGATCCAGAACGTGCGGATGCCGACGGCGAGTTCGGCGGTGCCCCGGTCGGCGTCGACCCAGCCGACGCCGCCGCAGTAGGGGCCGCGGGGCGCGGTCTCCAGGGCGTCGATGACGCGCAGGGCGCTCGACTTGGGGGCGCCGGTGACCGAGCCGGGCGGGAACGCGGCGGCGAGCAGCTCCGGCCAGCCCGCGTCCTCGCGCAGGGTGCCCCGGACCGTGGAGACCAGGTGGACGAGGCCGGGGTGTTTCTCGACGACGCACAGGTCGGGCACGGTCACGCTGCCGGTGGCGCAGACCTGGCCGAGGTCGTTGCGGACCAGGTCGACGATCATCACGTTCTCGGCGTGGTCCTTGTCCAGCAGCTCCGCCCCGGTCGGCGCGGTGCCCTTGATCGGCCCCGACTCGACGGTCCGCCCGGACCGGCGCAGGAACAGCTCCGGGGAGGCGGTCGCGATCTCCACGCCGTGCTCCGGCAGCCGGATCGTCCCGGCGTACGGGGCCGGGTTGCCGCGGGCCAGCAGGGCGGTCAGGGCGTCCACGTCGGCGTCGGCGGGCACGGGCGCGGTGAGCACCCGGCAGAGGTTGGCCTGATAGACGTCGCCCGCCGCTATCTGCTCCCGGACGCGGCGTACGGCGCCGGTGTACGCGGCCCGGTCCAGGGACGTCGTCCACTCCCCCACCGCGGGCCCGTGCCAGGCGCCCGGCACCGGGGCGGGCACCGGCGTCTCGCGCACGTCGGCGAAGCGGGCGCAGGTCACACCGCCCTCGAAGTCCAGGGCGACGGCCCAGAACCCGGTGGACTCCAGGGCCTCGGGGTCGTTCGTGACGTCGACGAGGCCGGTGGCGAGGCGGTCACCGAAGCGGGCGAGAGCAGACAGGTCGGACACGTCATCGAGTCTAGGACGGGTGTCCGACAGGTCACATCGCCGTGACCCCGAGGAGGCCCTGACCACACACGCGACCGAGCGCACCGCAGCACGCTGCGCAAACGCGTTTTTGTGCTGGCCCCGGAATCCGCTAGAGTTCAACACGTCGCCGCGACGCGCAAGCTGAACGGAAACGACAAGCGGACGTAGCTCAGTTGGTAGAGCGCAACCTTGCCAAGGTTGAGGTCGCCAGTTCGAACCTGGTCGTCCGCTCGCAGGAAGTGGGGGATCTTCCCGAACCCCTACGCTCCTGGTGGAGTGGCCGAGAGGCGAGGCAACGGCCTGCAAAGCCGTCTACACGGGTTCAAATCCCGTCTCCACCTCCAAGGACGATTAGCTCAGCGGGAGAGCGCTTCCCTGACACGGAAGAGGTCACTGGTTCAATCCCAGTATCGTCCACTGGAGCCTTGAGGCTTCGACCCGCGCGATTAGCTCAGCGGGAGAGCGCTTCCCTGACACGGAAGAGGTCACTGGTTCAATCCCAGTATCGCGCACGCAGATCCCGCGATCTTCGGATCGTGGTCCCGAGGACGATTAGCTCAGCGGGAGAGCGCTTCCCTGACACGGAAGAGGTCACTGGTTCAATCCCAGTATCGTCCACACACCGAAGCCCCCGGCCCTGCGGCCGGGGGCTTCTTCGTGCCCCGGCTCAGCTGGAGAACAGCATGTGGCCGAAGCTCTTGTGCCGGTGATGGCCGCCGTGACCGCTGTGGTGGCCTCCGTAGTGACCGCCGTGGCCGCCCTGCGGGGCGCCCCAGGCGGGGGCGGCCGGGGCGGGGTAGCCCTGCGGGCCCGGGGGCGGCGGGGCGGGCTGCGACCACTGGGACTCCACCCGGGTCAGCGCCTCCAGCTCCCCGTAGTCCAGGAAGATGCCGCGGCAGCCGCTGCACTGCTCGATCTGGACGCCGTTGCGGTTGTAGGTGTGCATGGGCGCATGACACTTGGGACACTGCATCGTCGGCTCAACTCCTCGCCGGTCAATCCTCTGTGAACGTGACACCGGGACAGACTCCGTCCGAACCCGGCCGGTTGCACCCTACTCGGCGTGATCTTGGGTCAACTCCGGCGCGGTGGAGGCCATTCGGACACAAGCGTCGATCACGGACAGCTCGACCTCGTCCAACGGACGGCTGCGCGCATGTGCCTTGACGATCGAGCGGGCGGCGGTCTGCACGGTCAGGGCGCGGGCCGGGATGTCCAGGGCGGGCCAGGGGTCGCCGGTCGCGGGCACGGCCGGGCCGCCGGCCTCCCGGTAGGCGGACAGGAAACGGGCCCACTCCTCCGGCGCCAGCAGTCCGCACGCGTACCAGGCCGCCGGGCGTGCGAGGTCCCAGGCCGGGACGCCGGTGCCCAGGTCGTCGACGTCGATGAGGAGCCACGGCCCGTCGGGGGCGGGGTGGCGGACGAGTTGGCCGAGGTGGAGGTCGCCGTGGCAGAGGGTGGTGCGGTCCGGCTGCGGGGCCTCGGCGCGGGCCCACGCGGGCAGGGCGGCCCAGGCCCGCAGCAGGTGCGGGGTCGCCGGGTGCGGGATGGCGTCGAGTGCGGCGAGCGCCCGGGCGGCCTTCGCCGGTCCGCGCATCGCGGGCAGGGTGAGCGGGGGTGGGGTGCGGTGCAGGTGGGCGAGGAGGGTGGCTGCGGCTTCCCAGGGGGCCGCGTCGGGGTCGTCCGGGTCGACGGGGGTGCCGTAGGGCCAGAACGTGACCGGGCGGCCGTCGAGGATGCCGGGTTCCGGGGTGAGCGGCGGCAGGAGGATGCCGGTGAGGCGGGCGGCGACGGCTACGCGGGGCGACAGGTCGGACAGGGTGGTGCCGGGGGCGTGGGCCTTGGCGACGGTGGCGCCGTGGCGGACGACGGTGGCGTCGGGGCGGTCGGCGAGGGTGGTTGCTTCGCAGGGGCAGTGGGGGTGGTTTGCGTGCGCCGCGCTCCGTGCGTGGGTGCTGAGGTGGGTTGGCAGGGGGGTGGCGGGCAAATCGCTGCTCCTGGGCTGGCGGGGGGTGAGATTTGGTTTTGGCTTGCGGCCGGTGGGGGCTGGTCGCGCAGTTCCCCGCGCCCCTGGGGGGCAGGGTTGAGTTTTGGCTTGCGGCCGGTGGGGGCTTGGCGCGCAGTTCCCCGCGCCCCTGGAGGGGGTGGCCGTTGAGGTTTGACTTGCGGGCCGGTGGGGGCTTGGCGCGCGGTTCCTCGCGCCCCTGGGGGGGCCGTTGGGGTTTGGGTTGTGGCTGTTGTGCGGTTTCTTGGGGGGCTAGTGAGGCGCGTTGGGTGGGGGTAAAGCAATGCCGGCGCAGCTCCCCAGCTGCGCCGGCATTTTTGCCGTCCGCCGTACCCCCGTCCCCACGGGGTTTCAAGGCCGGATGTCCCCGCCCGGACCGCTCTTCCGGGCCTGGGGTCGCCGCTCAGCGCCCCAGCATCACACCCACGGACGACGCCTGTGTGGCCACCGTCTCCCACCCGTCGAAGACGAGGAGGAGCAGGGCCGCCAAGGGAAGGGCCATCAGGGTCGCCACCACCGGGTGGCGACGGCCCTGTCGGCGCGGGCGGAAGGCGTGGTGCGCCTTGCGTTCCTGGATGCGGACGCGGGTCCGCGGTGCCGTCAGGGCCATGGTCCCTCTCCTGACCGTCTCAGTTGTCGTTGGCAAGCGGCGAGTGGCTGACCTCGGGGGACGAGTGCTGCACCCGCCGCTTGACCTCAAATCTAGGCGTCGGGGGCGTCGGCGACGTCATGCCGTCGTACCTATTGCCGGGCCTCCCGGAGGATGAGCCGGCGTCCGGTGCGTACTCCCCTGGGTGGAGACGGCGGCCCAGGTCTCAGGGTCTTCCCGGAAGGGGCGCGCGCGGCGCTCAGGTCACCGTGGAACGCGCCGTGCGCTCCCCGGGGGCGTTCCGGGTGACATCACTCACTTCCGTGCCGTCTCCACCTATCGCCGGACAGACCGTCCCGGTCGGCTCCGGGCCCGCTGTCCAAGACAAGGTGCCGGGGTCCTTGATCGTCTCCTCGGCCTCGCCCGTTCCGTCCCCAATCCCCCTTGCCGGAAAGGAGGTTGGTGGTTGCGCGGGGGCGAACTCCCGTTGTCCGGCGGTTTCCTGACCGGGCTTCGAACGGGCCCGTTCTGCACTGACAATCGATCGGAACGGAGGGCGCGGCTCCTGCGCGCGGGCGGCTGTGGAAACGTAAGCTGTGGCACGTCACACGGACCGGGCAGCGGGGATGAACATGGCGATGATGCGCCTGAGGCGCGAGGACCCGCGTGTCGTCGGCTCGTTCAGGCTTCACCGACGGCTCGGCGCGGGCGGGATGGGCGTGGTGTACCTGGGCTCCGACAAGAAGGGGCAGCGGGTCGCGCTGAAGGTGATCCGGCCCGATCTGGCGGAGGACCAGGAGTTCCGTTCGCGGTTCGCGCGGGAGGTCTCGGCGGCCCGGCGGATTCGTGGCGGGTGCACCGCGCGGCTGGTGGCCGCCGATCTCGACGCCGAACGGCCGTGGTTCGCCACCCAGTACGTGCCGGGACCCTCGCTGCACGACCGGGTCGCCGACGAGGGTCCGATGCTCGCCGTCGACGTCGCCTCGGTGGGCGCCGCGCTGTCCGAGGGGCTCGTCGCCGTGCACGAGGCCGGTGTCGTGCACCGGGATCTCAAGCCGTCCAACATCCTGCTGTCCCCCAAGGGGCCGCGGATCATCGACTTCGGCATCGCCTGGGCGACCGGCGCCTCCACCCTCACGCATGTCGGCACCGCCGTCGGCTCCCCCGGGTTCCTCGCGCCCGAGCAGGTGCGCGGGGTCGCCGTCACGCCGGCCACGGACGTCTTCTCGCTCGGCGCGACTCTCGCGTACTCGGCGACCGGCGACTCCCCCTTCGGGCACGGCAGTTCCGAGGTCATGCTGTACCGCGTGGTGCACGAGGAACCCCAACTGCACGGCGTTCCCGACGCGCTGGCCCCGTTGGTGCGGGCCTGTCTGGCGAAGGACCCGGAGGACAGGCCGAGCACCCTCCAACTCTCCTTGCGGCTCAAGGAGATCGCCGCCCGCGAGGCGCAGGGGCTCGCCGACGCGCGACCGCCCGCGCCGCGTGCCGGGGACGCGGACCGCGCCCCGCGTGGGCCGCTGGCCGACACCTATCCGGAGCCGCAACGCGTTCAACGACGTCCACCGGGCACTCCCCCGCCGCGCGGCACCACGCCCGCACCGCGCGGCACCGGACCGGTCCGCGGTGGCACTCCGTCCCGGGGCCCGGCGCCCTCGCACGGCAACGGTGTCCCCCGGGGCGGCGGTGCGACGCGGCCCGCCGGGGGACGGTCGACGCAGGCCGGTCGGTCCGGGAGTCGGCCGGTGCCGCGCGGTGGTTCCGGGCGGCCGGGGCCTCGGCCCACCGGGTCGGGACTGCGGCCCGCCAATCCGCGGCTGCTGCGTCAGCGCCTGTTCGTGTTCGTCGTCGTCACGCTGCTGGTCACCCTCTGCATCGCCCTCGCGCAGGGCTGTCAGGGTCCGTCGCGTGGACTCGGCCCTGACGACAAGGACGTCGTGCAGAACCAGCGGGTCGATCCGGGGGCGGGTGGCGTTCCGCTCGTACGGGACGGGCAGCGCGGGGGCGTCGAGGTACAGGTGCCCGAGTAGAGCCTCCCGCCGACCTGGTCACGGGCATCGGCATCGGCATCGGCATCGGCATCGGCATCGGCATCAGTGTCGTTCTGTTCGTCCCCCCTTCTGGGGTGCGTGGCTGCGGTTTCGGTTCGTGCGGCGGCGGTGGGTGCGCCGGGGTCTTCGCTGTCCTGCCGGTTCCTTGGCAGGCGGGCTTGCGCCAGTGGGGGCAACTCGTGGGGAACGTCGTGCAGTTGAGGTTCTTCGTGTGCCACGCGGTGCGGAATCGCCTCGGTGCTGTTCGCTTCTCGGGGCGTTATTTGGAGTCGATCCGGCCCATGGGGGTGGGGCTCTCCGACAGGGTCTTGCGTGCAGCCGTCCAGTCGGTGTGCTCGATGTCGAGGGCGTGGCGGAGGTAGGCCAAGCTGATCCGTTGGATCAGGGCCACGCGTTCGGGGTTCTCGTCCGTCGTCTCCCGGACGTCGTACCCGGCGATTCCGCCGAGGGAGTGCTCCGCGTCGAACAGGGTGAGCAGGCTCTTGCGCCCCGGGCTCAGGTGGTACGGGTCGGTGAGCCACTCCGGGCCCCTGACGGACATCCCCAGGTCGTCCCGGTCGCCCGCGATCACGAGGGTCGGCGTGGTCATGTGGGCGAAGTCCGGGCCCTTCAGCCACGGAAGGTTCTCGGCCGCGAAGGGGGTCAGGTCGTCGCCTCCCCGGCCGGCCGTGGCGAGCAGCACGCCCGCCTTGATCCGCGGGTCGGACATGTCGTCCGCGTTCCCGGTCACCGGATCGTGGACGCGCAGGCCGAGCAGGGTGCCCGCCGTCTGGCCGCCGAAGGAGTGTCCGGCCGCGGCGATACGGCTGTGGTCCACGCGCCCGCCGAGACCGGGAACGGCGGCCTCCAGCAGGTCGAGCCGGTCCAGGACGCGTTGTACGTCCTGGACGCGGAGGCGCCAGATCCGTGGTGTGCGGGGATCGTTCGGGGCGAGGCCCACGGTCCTGGAGTCGAGATGGGTGGGCTGGATCACCACGAAACCGTGAGCGGCCCAGAAATCGACGAGCGGGCCGTAACCGTCCGAGGACGACCCGAAACCGTGCGAGAAGACGATGACCGGCAGGTCGCTCCCGGTCATCGGCGCGGAGATCCTCACCCGCAGGGCTTCACCACGACCGGGCACGTCCAGGACGAGTGGCTTCACCGAGACGACGGGGACGGGGGCAGGGGAAGGGGAAGGGTAAGGGGCGGCCATGTCGGTGGGTGGGGGTGCGGCCGTGGGCTTGGGCGTCGCGTCTGATGCGGTCATGGGCGGGGCTTCCTTCGCGTTTCCGAGGGGAATGCTGGTGAACTGGCTGGTCACGGGGGTTCCCTCGTCGCCTCAGCGGAGGGGTCGGCCGTCACGGGCTACGCTAGAACCTGACGTTGACGTCAGAGGCAAGGAATGTGGCCCGGCTCATATCGGGGAGACACGATGCGTATCGGCGAACTCGCCGCGAGGACAGGCGTCAGCGTCCGGGCGCTGCGCTACTACGAGGAACAGCACCTGCTCACCTCGCACCGCAGCCCCAGCGGCCAACGGCAGTACCCGGACAGCGCGGTGGACCGGGTCCAGCTGATCCAGCAGCTGTACGCCGCCGGGCTGCCCAGCAAGTCGATCGCGGACCTGCTGCCCTGTGTCGTGGACGACGAGGCCACGCCGGAACTGCTCGAACGGCTCTCGGCGGAACAGGAGCGCATCGACAGCCGGATCAGCGATCTGATGAACGCCCGGGACAGACTGGGCACCGTCATCGCCGCCGCCACGGCTAACTGGCGCACGGGCGAGCGGTGCCGACGGTGAGCGACGGGGTGGGGTGATCCGGGGGTGGGGTGATCCAGCGGGCGGGGGTCGGGGAGGGGCGCGTGGCCTCACCTACGGGTAGTCGGCTCGGCTATCTGGCGGGCGCGGGACCGCTGGTGCTTCGTTCCCGCCCGTCGGCGTAGCTCTGCACGCCCCGGCGGAGGCGGTCGGAAGCGCGAGCCGAGCCCGTCGGGGAGCATGCCCTCGGCTGCCACGCTGCCTTCTCCCTCGTCGGCACGGAGAAGAGACGCGGCACACGCACGATGGTCGGGTGGGGCTCGCGGTCCGCTGGAGCGGCGGGTCAGGACTCCGGGCGGCCTGTGGTCACCGCGTAGAAGGCTACGGCGGCTGCGGCGCCGACGTTGAGGGAGTCGACGCCGTGGGACATCGGGATGCGGACCCATTCGTCGGCGGCGACCAGGGCGCGGGTGGAGAGGCCGTCGCCCTCGGCGCCGAGCATCAGGGCGACGCGTTCCATGCGGTGCGGGGCGGCCTCGTCGAGGC
The DNA here is from genome assembly GCF_044757465.1 of Streptomyces sp. NPDC091279. NCBI lineage: Bacteria > Bacillati > Actinomycetota > Actinomycetes > Kitasatosporales > Streptomycetaceae > Streptomyces > Streptomyces sp. NPDC091279. Next base: position 152,953 of record NZ_JBIVVA010000009.1, read on the forward strand.
TCGTCGCCTTCTCGTCCGGGGTGAGCGCGAGGAGCGAGAAGCCCGCCTCGCGGACCGACTCCAGACTCTTGGGCCAGCTGTCCAGGCGCGCGTACGGCACCGAGAACACCGCGCCCATCGACACCTTGACGCTGCGCCGGTACAGCGGGTCGGCGCAGTCCGGGGAGAGCAGGACCGCGTCCATGCCGAGGGCGGCGGCGGAACGGAAGATGGCGCCGATGTTGGTGTGGTCGTTGACCGACTCCATGACGACCACCCGGCGAGCGGTGCGCAGCAGGTCGGACGGGGTCGGCAACGGCTTGCGCTGCATCGAGGCGAGGGCGCCGCGGTGGACGTGGTAGCCGGTGACCTGTTCGGCGAGTTCGGGGCTCACCGCGTAGACGGGGGCGGGGAGTTCGTCGATGACGTCGCGCATGACGTCGACCCACTTCGCCGACAGCAGCATCGAGCGCATCTCGTAACCGGCGTCCCTGGCCCGCCGGATGACCTTCTCGCCCTCGGCGATGAACAGGCCCTCGGCGGGTTCGCGGCGGCGGCGCAGTTCGACGTCGGTCAGGCCCGTGTAGTCGCGCAGGCGGGGGTCGTCGGGGTTGTCGACGGTGATGAGATCGGCCACAGGGTGATACTGCCTTGTCCTGGGTGCGGTGCCAACGGCTGGGAGTGGGTGGGTTACCCGGGGTTACGCGAGGTGGTCGGGATCACGCCAGCGGGTCGGGGCCCACCGTGACGACCTCGCCGACGACGATGACGGCGGGCGGCCTCACGTCCTCGGCGCGGACGGTCTCGGCGACCGTCGCCAGCGTCGCGTTCACCCGGCGCTGGGCCGCCGTGGTGCCCTCCTGCACCAACGCCACCGGCGTGTCCGGCGACTTGCCGTGCGCGACGAGGGTCTCGGCGATCTGGCCGATCTTGTCGACGCCCATCAGGATCACGAGCGTGCCGGTCAGCCGCGCCAGCGCCGGCCAGTCCACCAGCGAACGCGCGTCGTCCGGGGCGACATGCCCGCTCACCACCGTGAACTCATGGGCGACGCCCCGATGCGTGACGGGGATACCGGCCGCGCCCGGCACCGAGATCGAACTGGAGATGCCGGGGACCACCGTGCACGGGATGCCCGCCTCGGCCAGCGCCCGCACCTCCTCCATGCCCCGGCCGAACACGTAGGGGTCGCCGCCCTTGAGCCGTACGACCGACTTGCCCTGTTTCGCGTGCTCGATCAGGGCGTTGTTGATGGCCTCCTGCGCCATGAAGCGGCCGTACGGGATCTTCGCCGCGTCGATCACCTCGACGTGCGGCGGGAGTTCGGCGAGGAGGTCGCGCGGGCCGAGCCGGTCGGCGATGACGACATCGGCCTCGGCGAGCAGGCGCCGGCCGCGCACGGTGATCAGGTCCGGGTCGCCGGGGCCGCCGCCGACCAGGGCGACGCCGGGGGCGCGGGTGCGGTGGTGCGGGGCGACCAGGGTGCCGTCGCGCAGGCCCTCGACGACCGCGTCCCGGATCGCCGCGGTGTGCCGGGGGTCCCGGCCGCGCGCGTCGCTGGTGAGAACGGCGACGGTGACGCCCGCGCTGTGTCCGGTGGCCGGTGTCCACGCGGTCGCCGCGTCGGCGTCGTCGGAGCGTACGCACCACACCCGGTGCCGGTCCGCTTCCGCGGAGGCCTCGGTGTTGGCGGCGGGGTCGCTGGTGGCGATCAACGCGTACCAGGCGTCCGCGAGGTCGCCGTCGGCGTAGGGGCGGCGGTGCCAGGTGATCTCGCCGGTGTCCGCCATCGCCTCGACCGACGGGGTCGCCTGCGGGGAGACGACGACGATGTCCGCGCCCGCGGCGATGAGTGCGGGGAGGCGGCGCTGGGCTACCTGTCCTGCGCCGAGGACGACGACCCTGCGGCCGGTGAGGCGGAGGCCTACGGGGTAGGCGGGGTGTTCGGCCATGAGGGTGCGGCTCCCTGGTGCGGCGGACGGTGGCCCTGACGTGCAGATTTTACGGGCAGGGGGGTGGGGGGTGCCGCTTGGGTGGCGGGGCGTGGTCTCTTGCCCGACGGGGCGGTGTCGCCTACGGCGGGTGGGCTGGGCCTGGGCGGCCGGGGCGGTGTCGCCTACGGCGGGTGGGGGCGCTGGGAGGGTGGAATCAGGGGGTGGGGGGTGTGGGTGTGGGGTGGGTGCGGGTTTGTTGTGGCTTGGCGCGCAGTTCCCCGCGCCCCTGGGTGGGTGAGGGGCGGGGTGGTGGGAGGGGGACCCGGCCTGGGCCCCAGGGGGGTGGGGGTGCGGGTGGACGGTGGGTGTGGGTTTGTTGTGGCTTGGCGCGCAGTTCCCCGCGCCCCTGGGTGGGTGAGGGGCGGGTTGGTGGGAGGGGGACCCCCGGCCTGGACCCCAGGGGGTGGGGGTACCGGTGGGGGGTGGGTGCGGGTTTGTTGTGGCTTGGCGCGCAGTTCCCCGCGCCCCTGGGTGGGTGGGGGGGCGGGGTGGTGGGAGGGGGACCCGGCCTGGGCCCCAGGGGGATGGGGTGCCGTCGGGCTGTGGGGTGACTGGCCGCCGGGCGCTCGGGCTTGCCTCTTGGGTTCGTCCGAACGCGGCTGGCCTCTCCTCGACCCTGGAGCAACTGCCCACCAGTCAGGCGGACTTCGTTCTCGGGGTTGCCTGAACGTGGGGACGGCGGAGGGCCCGGCGATGTGGTCGGCGGGCCCCTTGCCTGGCGGGGTTATTTTTCCGTTACGCCTGCTGAGTCGAAGGTGGCTACCTCGTGCATGGCCCGTGCTGTGCTCTGGACCAGGGGGAGGGCCAGGAGGGCGCCGGTGCCTTCGCCGAGGCGGAGGTCGAGGTCGACCAGGGGGCGCAGGCCGAGCTTGTTGAGGGCGGCGACATGGCCGGGCTCCGCGCTGCGGTGCCCGGCGATGCAGGCCGCGAGGACCTCGGGGGCGATCGCGCGGGCCACCAGCGCGGCGGCGCCGGCGCTGACGCCGTCCAGGATCACCGGGGTCCGCAACGACGCACCGCCGAGCAACAGGCCCACGATCGCGGCGTGTTCGAAGCCGCCGACCGCCGCCAGGACGCCGATGGGGTCGGCGGGGTCCGGCTGGTGCAGTTCGATGGCGCGGCGCACGACCTCGGTCTTGCGGGCCAGCGTCTCGTCGTTGACGCCGGTGCCGCGCCCGGTCACCTCGGCCGGGTCGGCGCCCGTGAAGACGGCGATCAGCGCGGCCGACGCCGTGGTGTTGGCGATGCCCATCTCACCGGTGAGCAGCGCCTTGTTGCCGGCCGCCACCAGGTCGCGGGCGGTCTCGATGCCGACCTCGATGGCCTGCTTGGCCTCCTCGCGGGTCATCGCGGGCCCGGTCGTCATGTCGGACGTGCCCGCCCGCACCTTGCGCGGCAACAGCCCCGGCGTCGCGGGCAGTTCGCTCGCGACACCGACGTCGACGACGCACACCTCGGCGCCGACCTGGCTGGCGAAGGCGTTGCAGACGGCGCCGCCGCCGAGGAAGTTGGCCACCATCTGACCGGTGACCTCCTGCGGCCACGGGGTGACGCCCTGGGCGTGCACACCATGGTCACCGGCGAAGATGGCGACGGCCGCGGGCTCCGGGATCGGCGGCGGGCACTGCCGGGAAAGTCCCGACAACTGCGCGGAGATGATCTCCAGCATGCCGAGCGCGCCGGCCGGCTTCGTCATCCGCTTCTGCCGCTCCCACGCCTCGCCGAGCGCCTTGGCGTCCAGCGGGCGGACGCTGGCGACGGTCTCCGCGAGCAGGTCGTGGGGGTCCTCGCCGGGCAGCGCGCGCCGCCCGTACGTCTCCTCGTGGACGACCCACGACAGCGGCCGCCGTTTGGCCCACCCGGCCTGCATCAACTCGGGTTCGTCCGGGAACTCGTCGACGTATCCGACGCACAAGTACGCGACGACGTCGAGGTGTTCGGGCAGGCCCAGCGCGCGGACCATCTCCCGCTCGTCGAAGAAGCTGACCCAGCCGACCCCGAGGCCCTCGGCGCGGGCGGCGAGCCAGAGGTTCTCGACGGCGAGCGCGGAGGAGTAGGGCGCCATCTGCGGCTGGGTGTGCCGGCCCAGCGTGTGCCGGCCGCCCCGGGTCGGGTCGGCGGTGACGACGATGTTCACCGGGGTGTCGAGGATCGCCTCGATCTTCAGTTCCTTGAACTGCTTCGCGCGCCCCTTCGGCAGCGACTTCGCGTACGCGTCGCGCTGGCGCATGGCCAGGTCGTGCATGCCGCGCCGGGTCTCGGCGGACCGGATGACGACGAAGTCCCACGGCTGCGAGTGGCCCACGGACGGCGCGGTGTGCGCGGCCTCCAGGACGCGGAGCAGCACGTCGTGCGGGATCGGGTCGTCCCGGAAGCCGTTGCGGATGTCCCGCCGCTCCCGCATCACCTTCAGCACGGCCGCGCGCTCGGCGTCGTCGTACGCGGGCGCGGCGGGCCCGGCGGACACCCGACGCACCTGCGCCTCCGGCTCCGGGGCCGGGTCGGGGTCCTGAACCTCCGCGTCCGGTACGTCTGCCGCCGGGGGCAGCACGGCTTCCGGCTGGGGCTCGTGGCTCTCCGGCTGGGCCGCAACGTCCGTGACGGCGGCCGGAGTCACCGGCTGCGGCAACTCCGCGAGCGGGACGGCCGCGACGGACACCGGGCCCTGGGGCGCGACCGGCGCCGGGGCGGCAACGGGCTCCGGCTGGGCCTCCGGCACCGGAGCCGGAACGGCGGCCTCAGCCACGAGAGCCTCGGCCGCGACGTCGGCAGGCTCACCGGCGACAGGCTCGGTCGGCTGATCAACGACGGGCTCGGCCTCGGGGGCGGTCGGCACCGGGACCTGCGCTGCCTCCGGGGCGGCGAGTTCGGCGGCCGGTTCCAGCACCGGCACGACCTCCGGCTCCGCCTCCAACTCCGGCTCCAGCTCGGGGAGTTCAGCGGCCTCGGGAGCCACGGGCTCGGGAGCCACCGGTTCGGGAGCCACCGGTTCGGGAACGGCAGCTTCGGTGACCTGCTCAGCAGGCTCCGGCGCCTCCGGCACCACGGCTTCGGCGACCGGCTGCACCGGCGGAGCGGCCTCGGGAGCCACCGCCTCGGGGGCAACGACGTCAGCGACCTGCTCGGGCTCGGGCGTCACGTCCATGACCGCCTCGGGCTCGGCCACCGGCTCGACGGCGTCCGGCACCGGAGCCACCGCCACACCCTCGGCCTCGGCCTCGGCAACGGGCTGAACGTCGGCAAGCGGCTCAGGCTCGGCCACCGGCACCGGTCCCGCCTCCGCGACGGCCACCGGAACACCCTCGGCGTCACCAGCGACCGGCCCGGCGTCAACGACAACCTCGGCCACCGGCACCTGAGCCTCGGGCACCCCGGCCTCGGCCACCGGCGTCTCCGCCACAGCCACCCCGGCCTCGGCCACGGGCTCACCCTCGGCCACCACCGGCACCTCAACAGGCGCCGCCACAACGGCATCCGGCACCTCAGCACCGGGCACCGGCTCGGCCACACCCGGCACCTCGGCCGCCAGCACCGGCACGACCGCGTCCGGCGCCTCGGCCTCCGCGTCCGGCACCTCAGCCTCAGCCACCGGTGCCACCGCGACCGGCGCCTGAGCAACCGTGCCCGGCACCTCGGCCTCCGGCACGGGTACCGGCACGACCGCGTCCGGCACCGGCACCGGCACCGGCACCGGCACCGGCACCGGCACCTCAGCCTCCGGCACCTCGGTCACCGGCGCTGCCATCTCCGGCGCCTCGACCTCGGCCTCAGCCACCGGCGCCACCGCGACCGGCGCCGCGACAGTCTCCGTTGCCTCGGCCTGCGTGGCGTCGGCCACCTCGGCCTGCGCGGCCTCGGGTGGAGCTGCGGCCTCCGGGGCGGCCGGGGTGATCTGCTCGTCGTCCACACCGGCCTCCGGGGCGAACCCGGGCTCGGCCTCGGCAGCCGGTGCCGTTGCGGGGGCGTACTCGTGTTCGGGGGCTGGTGGGCCCGCGTGGGCCCCGGTGGGCTGCGCGACCTGGGCCGGGACTGCGGGCTCGGGGGCCGGGGCAGCCGTTTCGGCCGGCCAGGTCGCCGTGGCCGTCTGGGTCGGGACCATGACCGGGATCGGCGCCGGGGCACCCCAGGGGGCGCCGCTCTGCGGGGGCAGGCCGCGCAACTGGGCGGTGGTGTCGAGGTACTCCGGGCCCGCGGGCGGCGGGGTGAGCGGCTGGCGGACCGGTGCTCCGGCGGGGCCGCGGTCGGCCAGCGAGCGGACCGGGCTCGCGGAGGCGTCCGGGGTCGGCGGGCCGAGGTGCAGCGGGCGGCGGGTGGGGGCCGCGGCCAGGCTCGGGGACGCGGGCGGCGGCTCGGGCAGCCGGACGCCGCCGAGGTCGACGGAGCCGCTGTCCCGGCCGTCCGTCTCGTGCGGGCCCGGCTCGTGGACGGCCTCGACGACCGGCTCGGGCGCGGGCGGCGCGACCTCGTTGCCCCACGGGCTCTGCGCGCCCGGCAGGAGCAGCAGGTCTTCGTCCTCGGCGGTGGTCTCGGAGAGGTAGGCGTACGCGGCATGGGCGGGGACGCCCGGCTGCGGTGCCGTGCCTGCGTTCTCCGGCAGTCCCTCGCCCGGGACCTGGCCGGTGTCGGTCATGCGTAACCCCTCGCCCATCGGTTAGTGCTTCTGCGACCAGCTCACCGGGGACGGCGCACCGATCGCCCCCGTTGAAGAACGAGCGCGCGTGCCCGGCGGCACGAACGACTCGCCGGGAAAGACGACAAAGCCATTAACTGGCATTGTCCCGGTCGTTCCCCGTCGCGTCAGCTTCATCGGCCGCGGTCCGTTGTGGACTGCGCCACGTTGCGCGTCCTCCGGTCCTGCCGTACCACACTCACCCCAAAACGGGCGTCCTTTGGGGACATTGTCCGACGAAGTGCCGGGCATCCGAGAGCGGTACGACAGTCCGCCAGCCTACCGCGAGCGGTACGACAACAGGATCACCGGGAGGGAAGAAAACAGGATCAGCCGGGCATGACGGGGGTCAGCGTTCGCGCTCGGCGAGGACGCCGCTGAGCAGGAACGCGACGCTGCGTTCGGTCTCCGTCCAGGCCCGGGTGTCGAGTTGGACGGACTGGATCAGGGCGCATTCGACGCGGTAGCCGTGCTCGGTGAGATCGCGGCCGACGAGTTCGGCGGCGTCCCGGGTGGCGGCGTGGGTGACGATCCGCCGGGGGCGCCGGTCGGTGACGGCGGAGACGACGGCCGCTCCCCCGCCGCCGACCCGGACGACGTCGGGTTCCGGGAGGTTCTCCAGGACGTGCGGGGCGAGACCCTGGACGATCTGGAGCTGCACCCCCTGCCGGCGTGCGGCGGCGTCCGTGCGGGCGCAGGCGGCCCGCAGCCGGTCGACGGCGAGGACGGCGGCGCCGGAGCGGGCGGCGTCGACGGCGAAGGCGCCGCTGCCGCAGCCGATGTCCCACACCAGGTCGCCGACGCGGGGGCCGAGCCGGGCCAGCTGGGCGGCGCGGAGCAGATCCGTCTCGCCCTCGCCGAGGGGGCCGTCGTGGGCGTCGGCGGGCAGGGTCCAGCCGCGCGGCCCTGCGGCCGGGTCGCGCCCGGCGAACCAGCCGCCGTCGGCGCCGGTGGTGGCGGGTCCGCCGATGGCGATGACGACGTTGGGATCGCGCCAGGTGTGGTCGGCGGCCTTGTCGGAGGTGACGACGGTGACGCGTTCGCGGTCGGTGCCGAGTTCCTCGCAGATGACGAAGGTGCGGTGGACGCCTTCGAGGAGCAGGCCGAGTTCGGCGGGTCCGGCGCCCGGCGCGGTGAGGACGGCGACCTTGGTGTGGGCCCGGCAGACGTTGACGGCGCGGCGCAGGGTGCGCGGGTGGGCGACGACGACCTGGGCGTCGTCCCAGGCCATGCCGGCCCGGGCGAAGGCGGCGGCGACGGCGGAGACGGCCGGGACGACCTCGATCTCCAGGCCGAACTCGGGGGCGCGCAGGGTGCGTACGACGCCGAAGAAGCCGGGGTCGCCGTCGGCGAGGACGACGGCGGAGCCGCGGTGCCCGGCGATCCGGCGGGCGGCGAGGGCGACGCTGCCGAGGCGGATGCGTTCGGCGGCCGGGGGCACCTCGGGCAGGGCGAGGTGGTGGGCGGCACCGGCGACGAGCGTGGCGGCGCCGAGGGCGGCACGGGCCGCCGCGGTCAGGGGCGAGCCGTCCCAGCCGATCACCGTGACCCGGTCGGCCATCGTCGTCAGTCTCCAGGGTTGGTGCTGGTCGTCAGGGTCGGGGGCCCGCGAAGGGGTCTGGTGAGGGTACCCGGTGCGGTGGTGGTGCGGGGTGCGGGAGGTGCCGGGATGGTCAGTTCCAGCCGGAGGAGTAGGGGCGGTAGCCGCCGGAGTCGGTCAGTTCCTCGCCGACGCCCGCGAGGTCCTCGGGCAGCAGGCTCCACACGATGTAGTCGGTGCGCAGGTCGCTCCAGGTGCCGTCGTCGGCGCGGACATGGGCTATGCAGGCGTTGCGCAGGACGCCCTCGCTGATGCAGCCGATCTTCTGGGCGACCTGCTGGGAGGCGGTGTTGCCGGCGGCGGTGCGCAGTTCCACGCGCTCGAACCGCTGCTCCCGGAACAGCCATTGGGCGGTGGTGAGCGCGGCCTCGAAGGCGTAGCCCTCGCCGCGTGCCCAGTGGGCGATGATGTACGCCATCTCGGTGGAGCGGATGCGCCAGCTGGTCTTGGTCAACTGCACGATGCCGACCAGGCGTCCGGTGAGGAACTCGGTGACGGCGAGGTCGAGGCCGCGTCCGGTGTTCCGTTCGGCGGGCGCGTCCTCGATGATCCAGCGCCGGGCGACGTCCTCGGTGAAGGGGCGCGGGACGTCGGTCCAGGCGGCGACCTGCTCGTCGTTCATCATGGCGGTGAGGGCGGGGACGTCGCCCAGGTCGAGGGGACGGAGCACCAACCGCTCCGTGCTGAGGGAGATGGTGGGGAAGGTGTTCGTCATACGCCGCTCCGTAACCTTCGGGAAAACCTTCGGGGTGTGGCAACTGCCCAGCATGCAGCATGAAAGCCGGGAAACGCACGACGGGGTCCACCCCCGGTGAGGGAGCGAACCCCGTGCGTGGCGATACGCGGTGTACGCGCGGTGCGGGCGGGTCCGGCGCTCAGAAGGACGCGACGACGGAGCCCTGGTACTTGTCCTCGATGAACTTCTTGACCTCGGGCGAGGTGAGGAGCTTGGCGAGCTTCTTCACGCGCGGGTCCTTCTCGTTGCCCTTCTTGACGGCGAGGAAGTTGCCGTAGGGGCTGTTCTTCGCGGACTCCAGGACGAGGGCGTCCTTGGCGGGCTTGATGCCGGAGGAGATGGCGTAGTTGCCGTTGATCACGGCGGCGTCCACGTCGTCCAGGGAGCGTGCGGTCTGGGCCGCCTCGACCTCCTTGAACGTCAGCTTCTTGGGGTTCTTCACGATGTCCTGCGGGGTCGCCTCGGTGCCGACGCCGTCCTTGAGGGTGATCAGGCCGTTGGCGGCGAGGAGCTTGAGGGAACGCGCCTCGTTGACGGTGTCGTTGGGGATGGCGACGGTGGCGCCGCTCTTCAGGGCGTCGACGCTCTTCACCTTGTGGGAGTAGAGGCCGAGGGGCTCCAGGTGGACGGTGACGACGGGCACGATGTCGGTGCCGCGCTTCTTGTTGAAGTCGTCCAGGTAGGGCTTGTTCTGGAAGTAGTTGGCGCCCACCGAGCCGTCCTCGGTCGCGGTGTTGGGCGTGATGTAGTCGGTGAACTCCTTGACCTGGAGGTCGAGTCCGGCCTTCTTGGCGAGGTGGTCCTTGACGTAGTCGAGGATCTCGGCGTGCGGGGTGGGGCTCGCGGCGACGATCAGCGGTCCGCTGTAGTCGGCGGCGGAGTCCTTGTCCGAGCCGCAGGCGGAGAGCCCGAAGGTGAGGGTTCCGGCGGCGAGGACGGCGGTGGTGATCTTTACGGTGTTACGCACGAAAAGTGCCTTTCCTTAAAGGTGGAGCGCCCCGCGATGGGTGGTGCGGGAGTGCGGGCGGTCGGCGCGCGGCCGACCGGGGTTGCGGCAAGCGGGTGGGGGCGGTCAGACGGTCTCGCTCGACGTCCGGGCAGCGGGCTCGCCCGGCGCCGTCGGCCCCTCGCTCCTGGCCTTGGCCTTGAGCAGCCGCAGCCTGGGGGCGGGCCCGGCCTGTCCGGCCCGGCGGTACAGGGAGCGGGCCGCGAAGTCGCCGGCGAACTGGATGAGCGAGATGACGACGGCCAGCACGCCGACGGTGATCCACATCAACTCGGTCTCGAAGCGCTGGTAGCCGTAGCGGATGGCGATGTCGCCGAGGCCTCCGGCGCCGACCGTGCCGGCCATGGCGGAGTAGCCGATGAGCGCGACGATGGTGGTCGTGGTGCTGGAGATGAGGGAGGGCAGCGACTCGGGGACGAGGACCTTGCGCACGACGGTCCAGGTGTTGCCGCCCATCGACTGCACGGCCTCGACGAGTCCGCCGTCGACCTCGCGCACCGCGGTCTCCACGAGGCGGGCGAAGAACGGGATGGCGCCGATCGCCAGCGGCACGATGGCGGCCTCCCGGCCGATGGTGGTGCCGGTGAGGGACCGGGTGAAGCCCATCAGGGCGACCATCAGGATGATGAACGGCATCGACCGGGCGACGTTCACGATCTGGCCGATGACCTTGTTGGCGACGACGTTCTGGAGCAGTCCGCCCCGGTCGGTGAGGACCAGCAGGACGCCGAGCGGCAGGCCGCCGACGACGGCGATGACGGTCGACCAGCCCACCATGTAGAGGGTGTCCCAACAGGCCTGGGACAGCAGGGGCTGCATCTCAGTCCAGCTCACTTGGCACCTTCCTTCAGGAGTGCGGGCTCCTGGCCCACGACCTCGATGTGCAGGCCCTGTTCGCGCAGGAAGCCGACCGGCACCACGTTGTCCTCGTAGCGGCCGGGGAGTTCGATGCGCATCCGGCCGATCTGGAGGCCGCCGACGGTGTCGATGGCGGCGCCGAGGATCGAGATGTCGATGTTGTAGGTGCGGGAGAGCTGGGAGATGACCGGCTGGGTGGCGGCCTCGCCCTGGAAGGTGACGTCGAGGATCGTGCGGTCGTCGCCGGTGGCCTCGCCGCCGACCGGGAACAGCGCGGCGGCCAGTTCGGAGCCCGGGGTGGCGAGCAGCTCGCCGACCGTGCCGGACTCGACGATCCGCCCGTTCTCCATCAGCGCGGCCGAGTCGCAGACCGACTTGACGACGTCCATCTCGTGGGTGATGAGCAGGACGGTCAGGCCCAGCCGGCGGTTGAGGTCGCGCAGCAGCTGGAGGATGGCGCGGGTGGTCTCGGGGTCGAGGGCGCTGGTCGCCTCGTCGGAGAGCAGCACCTTGGGGTCGCCGGCCAGGGCGCGGGCGATGCCGACGCGCTGCTTCTGGCCGCCGGAGAGCTGGGCCGGGTAGGCGGCGGCCTTGTCGGCGAGGCCGACCAGGTCGAGGAGTTCCAGCGCCTTGCGGGAGCGGTCCTTGCCGGTGCGGCCGAGGATCTCCAGGGGCAGTTCGACGTTGTCCTGGACGGTCCGGGTGGACAGCAGGTTGAAGTGCTGGAAGACCATGCCGATCGAGCTGCGGGCCTGCCGCAGTTCGCGTCCGGCGCGCGGCCCGCGCCCGGCGAGGGCGGTGAGGTCGAGGCCGTCGACGGTCACGGTGCCGGCGGTGGGGCGCTCCAGCAGGTTGACGCAGCGGATGAGCGAGGACTTGCCGGCGCCGGACTGGCCGATCACGCCGAACACCTCGCCCTCGCGGACGTGGAGGTCGACGCCGTCCAGGGCGGTGACATCTCGGCCGCGTGAGCGGTAGACCTTGGTCAGGCCCATTGTGGTGATCACTGGGGTTTCCGTCACTGTCGAGGGGTGGGCGTGGGTGTGCCCGATGCGGGTCCCCCGTGCGCACGGGACCGGGGTCTCGGGGCGGGGGTTTCGGTCAGGGACGCGACACGGTTCTCGCTGTGGCGGTGGAACCGGGGGAGAACGGGTGCGCGCGGACGGCAGGCGTCCGGCGGAGGCCGCGTGGACGCGCCACGGCGTCTCGTTTCGGGGCACGAGACTCGGGGTGTGGCCCTCTAGAAGGCGCGCATTCGACCCGTACAACGAGCACCGGGCGTCAGGGTCGCCTCGGTCGCAAGGGTGCGGCTGCTCGTCGTGGTCATGCGATCAGTAAACCAGACCGACGCTCCTGACAGCACCGCCGCTGTCCACATCGCGGACAGCGGCGGACAGGGGTCAGGCGCGCGTCGAGATCTCCACCGACCCGTCGACGAGCAGGGCGGACAAGGCCGACAGATCGGTGACGACGAGGTCGGCGTCCAGCTCGTCGGGCCGGTGGGTTGTGGCCAACGCCACGGTGGTCATTCCGGCCGCGCGACCGGCCTGGAGCCCGGCGGGGGCGTCCTCGAAGACGACGCAGTCGGCCGGTTCGACACCGAGCATCCGGGCCGCGAGCAGGTAGGGCTCGGGGTCGGGCTTGCCGCGGGTGATGTCGTCGGCGGCGACGAGCGTCTTGGGCACGATGCCGACGGCGCCGAGGCGGGCCTCGGCCAGGCGCCGGGTGGCCGAGGTGACGACGGCCCAGCGGTCGGCGGGCAGCGCGGCGAGGAGGTCGGTGGTGCCGGGCAGCAGCTCCACTCCCCCGTCGGGCACGTCGGCCACCTCCAGCTGCTCGATGCGGGCGACGGCCTCGGGGACGACGTCGGCGGGCAGCAGGTCGGCGGCTATCTCGGCGGCGGGGCGGCCGTGCAGCGCGACCCGGGCGAACTCCTCGGCGGTGATGCCGTACTCCCCCGCCCAGCGGGTCCAGCAGCGGTCCACGGAGGCGAGGGAGGAGACGAGGGTGCCGTCGTTGTCGAACAGGAGGGCGTGTGCGCGGATCTTCATGCCCTCGACCCTACGGGCGCGCGATTTTCCCGAGGGAACCCGAGAGACCCCGAGAGAACCCCCAGAGAACCGGTGGGCACCCTGGGCTGAGCGACCGGCCCCGGGACAGCGGGCCTTTTGGGCCGTAATAGGGTCGCGGCATGCTTGATGCCCTGACGGTGGTGACCGCCGTCGCCGCGCTGCTGCTCGCCGCCTGGTGCGGTTGGGCCGCCTCCCGTGACCAGTCGACCAAGGACTGGCATTTCGCCGCGATGGCGCTGGTCTCGCTGCTGGCGGTCGTCCAACTGGTGGTCGGGATCGTGCAGTTGGCCCGGGGCGAGAAACCGGCGCAGGGCACGACGATCTTCGTCGCGTATCTGCTGGGCGCCTTCGCGTGCGTCCCGGCGGCCGGTCTCATGTCGCTGGCGGAGCGCACCCGATGGGGTTCGGCGACCGTGGCGGCGGGCGGCGTGGTCCTGGCGGTGCTGGAAGTACGGCTCTACGACATCTGGGGAGGCTGAGGTGAGCACGGTGAAGGAACGGCCGAGGAGCCTGGTCGGCGGGCCGGGCATCCTGCTCGTGTGGTTCTACGGCGTGATGGTGGTCGGCGCGGTGTCGCGTTCGGCGTACCAGATCGCCACCGAGTTCGACCGGGCACCGCTCGCCTACACGCTGTCGGCGGTGGCGGGTGTGGTGTACGGGTTCATCACGTACTCGCTGGTGCGCGGCGGGGAAACGGCGCGCAGGGCGGCGCTGGCCTGCTGCGCCGCCGAGTTGGCGGGCGTGCTGATCGTCGGCACGTGGACGCTCGTGGAGCCGTCGGCGTTCCCGGACACGACGGTGTGGTCGGACTACGGCATGGGGTACGTCTTCATCCCGGTGCTGCTGCCGCTGACCGCGCTGTACTGGCTGCGCGCCGCGCGCGCACCGCAGCCGCAGGGGGACGCGGGCTGACCCCCTGCGGTCGGGCCCGGCGTCAGGCCGTGGTGGCGTACGCGGCCGCGGTCTTCTCCAGGACGATCATCGGAACGCCGTCGGCGCCCAGCGAGGTGCCGACGGTCTCGTATCCGACGCGGCGGTAGAGGCGGCCCTCGCTGCGGTGGCCGGTGTGGAGGCGGAAGCGGGTGGCGCCGCGCTCCTCGGCGAGCGCGGACTCGGCCACCCTCAGCAGCCGGGCGCCGATGCCGTGGCCTTGCAGCCGGGGGTGGACGCAGAGCTTGCCGATGGCCGCGGAGCCGTCCTCGTCGAGGTGGCCGCGGACCGAGCCGACGACCTCGTCGCCGAGCCGGGCGACGAAGACGCAGTCGGCGGCCACTTCCTGGCGGACCGAGTCCAGGCTCTGGACGAGGGGATCGATGCGGTAGTTGCCGTACAGCGCCGCCTCGCTCTGGAAACACAGGTACTGGAGCCTGAAGATCTGCTCGGTGTCCTGCTCGGTCGCCACCGAGATGATCACGCTCATGCCCATGTGCGCACGCCTCCCGCTCACCTGATCGCCGGTTCTTCCCACTCCTATCCCCGCGCCAGCCGCGCCGCAACCTCCGGCGTCAGCATTCGCCGCAGACAAGCCAGGCATCGGGAACGTTCCGGACCGACAGCGCCCTGTGAGATACCCAACTCGCCCGCGATCTGGCGGTAGGTGAGGTCGTCCGGGGAGAGCAGCGCGCCCAGCAGCCGGGCGCACCGGGCGGGCAGCAGGCGGACCGTCTCCCGGACGGCGGCCCGGTGGTCGGCGGCCAGGGCGAGGCGCTCGGGGCCGTCGGCGGGGTCGGCGACGGGTTCGGTGGCGTACGGCCGTTCGATGAGTGTGGTGTGCCGGGTGCGGCGGGCCTCCGTGTGGGCGGTGTCGCGCAGCCAGCGGGGCGGGTCGCGGGGTAACCCGGCGGCGTCGAGGTGTTCCACCAGGCGCAGCCAGACGGTCTGTTCGAGGTCGCCGGGGTCGGTGCCGGTGGCGGCGGCCTCGGCGTGGGCCTCGGCGGCGAGCAGCGGGCGCAGGGCGGTCACCAGTTCAGGGGTCAGTCGCGGCATGACCCGGGCAACCGTCGGCCCGGGCGGGAGGTTGCCCGGGCGGACGGTTGTCACCCCCACCGGGGGTGCGGGGTCAGCCGTTGACGAAGGCGGCGCGGGCCAGCAGGGCGGTGTCGGTGTTGTCGGTGAAGAGGCCGTCGATGCCGGTGGCGAAGTAGGTCTGGAACGCGCCGAACGCGTCACCGTAGGCGTCCGGAGCACTGCCCTTGCGGTACTCGGTGGGCAGGAACGGGTTCTCGTTGCGCATCGAGTACGGGTGCAGGATCAGGCCGACCTTGTGGGCGTCCCTGACCAGGGTGCTCGGCGCGTCGAGGCTGCCGTCGGCCGTGCGCGGAACGACGAGGTCGAGGGTGGGGCCGATGCCCTGGGCGTAACCGGCGATCTCCCGCAGGCCCTTGGGGGTGATGAGGTCGGCGGTGGTGCGGGGGTCGCCCGACTCGACGAAGTCCCAGGGGCGGCTGTCGGCCGAGGAGAGCAGCACGACCAGCGGGTTGTCGACGAGGGTGTTGAGGCGCTGCACGCCGGTCGGCTCGAACGACTGGAGGATCACCGGCGAGTCCCGTCGGTCCTTGCCGTGCTTGTGGAGCACCTTGGCGACCCGCTCCTCGACGCCGAGGCCGAGCTTGCGGAAGTAGGTGGGGTGCTTGGTCTCGGGGTAGATCCACACCTGCTTGCCGCGCTTGCGGGTCTGCTCGTCCTGCCACGTCAGGACCTCTTCGAAGGTGGGGATCTCCCAACGGCCGTTGTAGAGCGTGTTGTGCGGGCGGTTGGCCGGGATGCGCTCGATGGCGCGCAGGGTCTTCAGCTCGGCGAGCGTGAAGTCCTCGGTGAACCAGCCGGTGGTGGCCACGCCGTCCAGCGACTTGGTGGTCTTGCGGCCCGCGAACTCGGGGTGGTCGGCGACGTCCGTGGTGGACCCGATCTCCGGCTCGTGCCGGCAGACCAGATGGCCGTCCTTGGTCGGCACCAAATCGCCCGCCTCGACGATGTCGGCGCCCATGTCCAGGGCCAGCTGGTAGGAGCCGAAGGTGTGCTCCGGGCGGTAGCCGCTGGCGCCCCGGTGGCCGATGATCGTCGGCTTGGGCAGGCTCTTCAGGCCGCCGCCGGTGTGTGCCTCGGCCGCCCGCGCGCTGCCGCCGAAGCCCAGGACGGCTCCGCCCGCGCCCAGCAGTCCGGCGCCCAGCAGCGCCCGTCGCCCCGTCGCGCCCGCCGCCCGCTCGTCCGACCCCTGCGTCGCCATCCCGCGCCTCCTGTGTCCATCGCCTGTGCCGTCGTCGTCTTCGTCGTTTTCGTCTTCTTCGTCTTCGTCGCGTTCATCGATGTATTCGTTGACGCATTCGACGATGACGCCCGATCGTAGGGTCGTGGACATGACGCCGGGGAGGCCTCGGCCGGAACACCCGGGTGATGTGTGATGTCGGCTGAGGACGGGCACCCGTGCGCCGGGGAACTCCGGGCAACGGCGGTGTCGTTCGCCCTCGCCGGGGGTGCGGCGCGGCTTTCCCGCAGGTAAATCCACGTCAATATCGCGTAAGAGCTGGGTGAACCCGAGGTGCGCGGCCCCCGGAACCGCGAGTATCGTCCTCACCTGCACAGACTCATACCGCTTTGCTCGACTGTCCTCGACTTCCCCGTCCACGGAGGGTCCCGTTGTCCCGCTTCGCGCTCATCAAGGCAGTGCTCGGACCGATCATGCGCCTGATGTTCCGCACCCGAGTGGAGGGCGCCGAGCGCATCCCGGGGGACGGTCCCGTCATCCTCGCCGGCAACCACCTCACGTTCATCGACTCGATGATTCTGCCGCTCGTCTGCGACCGGCAGGTCTTCTTCATCGGCAAGGACGAGTACGTCACCGGCAAGGGGCTCAAGGGCCGCCTGATGGCCTGGTTCTTCACCGGCGTCGGCATGATCCCGGTCGACCGGGACGGGGCCAGTGGCGGTGTCGCCGCGCTGATGACCGGTCGGCGGGTCCTGGAGGAGGGGCGGATGTTCGGGATCTATCCCGAGGGGACGCGCTCGCCCGACGGGCGGTTGTACCGGGGGCGGACGGGGATCGCGCGGCTCACGCTGATGACCGGGGCGCCGGTCGTGCCGTTCGCGATGATCGGTACGGACAAGTTGCAGCCGGGGGGTGCGGGGTGGCCTCGGCCGGGGCGGGTCACTGTGCGGTTCGGTGAGGCGATGGAGTTCTCGCGGTACGAGGGGATGGACCGGGATCGGTATGTGCTGCGGGCGGTGACGGACTCGGTGATGACCGAGGTCATGCGGCTGTCCGGGCAGGAGTATGTGGACATGTACGCGACCAAGGCCAAGGCGGCGTAGCCGCTTCTACTGAGGGTGCGCTGGATCGTGCGGGTGCGTTGAGGTGTTTTGCGCAGTTCCCCGCGCCCCTGATCCAGCGCCGTTGGGCTTCTCGCCGGGGGCGGGTGCGGCGCCGTCGTGGCTGGTCGCGCCCGCGCGGCGGAGCCGCATATGAGACACAGCCCCGCGCCCCTGATCCAGCGCCGTTGGGCTTCTCGCCGGGGGCGGGTGCGGCGCCGTCGTGGCTGGTCGCGCTCGCGCGGCGGAGCCGCGTATGAGATACAGCCCCGCGCCCCCTGGGCGGGTTTCCTCAGCCTTCGTCAAGAGGTGCTCTTGGGTGGGCTCTCTTCCAGGTGTTGGGTGCGTAGGAGGTACCAGGCTGCTGTTGCTGTGGTGAGGAGGATGACTGCTCCTGCTGTGGCTGCCAGGGTCAGGCCGTGGGTGAAGGCGGTCTGGGCTGCCGTCAGGAGGGCTTCTGCCTTGGGGGGTGGGAGAGTTGACGCTGCTTCGGTGGCCGCGCCCAGGGATTCGTGGGCGGATTCCGGGGTGCCCGGTGGGGACGGGAAACCCCGGTAGGCGGCGGTGACGATGGAGCCCAGGACGGCGATACCGAGGGCCGCGCCGAGTTCGTAGGCCGTTTCCGAGACCGCCGACGCCGAGCCCGCCTGGTCCTTGGGGACGCTGGAGAGGATGACGTCGGCCGTCACCGTGAAGGACAGGCCCGCGCCGACGCCGACGACCAGGAGCGCGGCGCCCAGCAGCGGGTAGCCCGTGGAGCGGTCCAGGGTCGTCAGGACGGCCAGCGCCAGACCGATCGCCGCCAGACCGCCGGAGACCACCGAGCGCACCGAGAAACGGCGGGCGGCACGGCCCGCGAGCAGCCCTGCCACCACCGCCCCTACAGCGGCGGGGAGTTCGGCGAGGCCTGCCTCCAACGGGCCCCTGCCCTGCACGAGTTGCAGGAACTGGGAGAGGAAGAACACCAGCCCGGCCAGGCCGAAGATGGTCAGCAGGTCGGCCAGGACGGCCCCGCTGAAACCCCGGTTGCGGAACAGCCGCATGTCCAACAGCGGCGTGGGCAGGGTGAGTTGGCGGCGGATGAACCAGTACAGGGCCGCCGCGCCCAGCACGCCCGCGCCCAGCGTCGGCCAGCTGAAGCCATGGGTCGCCGCCTCCTTGACCGCGTAGACGACGCCGATCATGCCGACCAGGGACAGGGCGACGCTGGTCATGTCCCAGGGCCCGGGGTGCGCGCTCTTCGACTCCGGCAGGAACTTGACGCCGACCACGACCAGGACCGCCATCACCGGCAGGTTGATCAGGAAGACCGAGCCCCACCAGAAGTGTTCGAGCAGGAACCCGCCGACGATCGGGCCGACGGCGGTACCGGCCGACGCGGTGGCGCCCCAGATGCCGACGGCGAGGCTGCGTTCGCGCGGGTCGTGGAAGAGGTTGCGGATCAGGGCCAGCGTGGCGGGCATCAGGGTGGCACCCGCGACGCCGAGCAGGGCGCGGGCCAGGATCATCAACTCCGGTGTCGACGCATAGGCGTTGAGGACGGAGATCGCCCCGAACGCGGTGGCGCCGACGAGCAGGACGCGCTTGCGGCCGATGCGGTCGCCGAGGCTGCCCATGGAGACGAGGAGTCCGGCGATGACGAAGGAGTAGACGTCGCCGATCCACAGCAACTGGGTGCCCGAGGGCCTGAGATCCTCGCTGATGTACGGGGTCGCGAGGCCGAGGACGGTCGCGTCGACGGCCACCAGGAGCACCGCGAGCACCAGGACCGACAGCGCCAGCCACCGGCCAGGACGCGGCGCCGCCTCGGTCGGGTCGGCCGGACGCAGGGCGCTGGTCATGACGCCTGCCCCGACGAGGCGTCCCTCCTCAGCGCGCCGCCGAGCAACAGCTCGACGATCATGTACGTGAAGTCCTTCGCGGCCACCCGGCCCTCGGACACCACCCAGACGCCGGACGCCAGCAGCCCGTACAGCGCCTCGGTGAGCCACGCCGGGGTGAGGTCGATACGGAACGCGCCGCTCTGCTGGCCGCGCCGGAACAGGGCGGAGATGCGGTCGTCGATGCGGGCCCAGCCGGCGTCGCGCTGCTCGCCCTCGAAGAGCTGGTTCTCGGTGTAGAGGAACGCGAGGAGCGCGGCGGCCGGTTCGATCGCGCGCACGAGCCGGTGAACGGCGTCGGCGGGCGGTCCCTCGTCGAGGCGGGCCGCGTCGAGGGCGGCCTCGCACTCCGCGATGCCCAGCGACTCCAGCGCCCTCACCAGCGCGTCCCGCCCGGCGAAGTGCCGGTGCAGGGTGGCACGGCTGATCCCGGCCGCCTTGGCGACCTCGTCCATCGTCGCGGTGGACTTGCGGGTCAGCAGGGCGGCGGCGCTGCGCAGCACCTGATCACGATCGACAGCCATGAGACGAGCGTAACCCATGTGAGACATTCATGTCTCACCGCTTACTTCATCGCGGGTGCGCTCGGCTCATGGCTTGCGGTCGGGGGGCGGGTGCGGGGGCGGGGCCTGTCAGTGCCAGGGCAGGGCCGCGCGCTCGGCCCAGTAGGTCTGCGGGTCCTTGGCGAGGGTCGCGAGGCGGGCGAGGTGGTCCTCGTCGAGGTCGACGGCGGCCGCGTGCAGGTTGGAGGCGAGGTGGGCGCTGGTCGCCGCGCCCGACAGGACGACGCCGGCCCACGGCTGGTGCAGGATCAGGGCGAGGGCCACCGCGTCGCAGCCGTAGGACGTCTCCTCGGCGACCGCCTTCAACGCGTCCGGCGCGTGCGGGTCCGCGAGCCGGCCGTTGGCCATGCCCTCCTTGACGATCACCGTGAGCCCGGCGTCGTGCGCCTCCGTGAGCGCGGGCCCGGCCGAGGTCTCCAGGGCGTTGTAGGTCGACTGGACGGTACGGAAGAGGCGTTCGCCGTCGACCGTGATGTCGAGGGCGGCGCGGATGGCGTCGGCCTGGGCGGGGCCGCTGGTGGAGAAGCCGACGGTGACGCCCCGGGCGGCGGCCCCGGCGAGCTGCGCGTGGAGTTCCTTGTCGGTGAGGGCTGGGCTGTCCGGGGTCACCGAGTGGATCTGGTAGAGGTCGAGCCGGTCCCCGAGGAGCGCGTCGGTCTCCGCCCGCTGCCGTTCGTAGGTCGCCGGGGAGTGGTCCTTGACCTCGTGTTTCTCGGCGTCGGTCGTCCAGTCGGCGGTGTAGGTGTAGCCCCACTTGCTGCCGACGACGACATCGGTGACGTTCGGGCGGCTCTTCAGCCAGTCGGCGAGGAACTCCTCCGAACGGCCGTAGGAGCGGGCCGCGTCGACGTAGCGGACGCCCTGCGCGTAGGCGGCGTCCAGCAGCTCATGGGTGCGGGTGCGGAGCGTGTCGACGGTGCGGTCGGCTCCGAGGTCGTCGTCCCGGCCGAGGTTGATGTAGCCGGGGCGGCCCACCGCGGCGAGACCTAGGCCGATGTGGCAGGTGGGGGTGGTCGCTGTGGCCAGTCGGGCGAAGGGCATCGCGGGCTCCGTTGGTCGGCTCCGGTACGGCTTTCGACCAACGTAACCCGGTGAGGCGGTTCGAAACGGGTTCGGTGCGGAGGGGGGCTGGACGGGGGTGGGACGGGGGGTGGGGGGTTCGGCTCGTTGCCGGGTGCGGGTGCGTCGTGGCTGGTCGCGCCCACGCGGCGGAGCCGCACATCGATACAGCCTCGCGCCCCTTAACGACAGGCCGCCCCCCGCCCCGCGTGCGGTGGTCAGGCGTGCTTCTTGGCCGTCGACCAGGTGTGCTGGATGGCCAGGTCCGCCTTGACCTCTGTCAGTTGGGTGGCTACCGCGCTCGGGGCTGTGCCGCCTCGGCCGTTGCGGGAGGCGAGGGCGCCGGGGACGTTGAGGACCGTGCGGACCTCGGGGGTGAGGTGGGCGCTGATCTTCGCGAACTGCTCGTCGGTCAGCTCGTCCAGTTCCTTGCCCTCGGCCTCGGCCGCCTTGACGCACTCGCCGGCCACCTCGTGCGCGACACGGAACGGCACGCCCTGCTTGACCAGCCACTCCGCGATGTCGGTGGCGAGCGAGAACCCGGCCGGGGCCAGCTCCTCCATGCGCTCGCGGTTGACGGTGAGGGTGGCCATCATGCCGGTGAACGCGGGGAGCAGGACCTCCAGCTGGTCGCAGGAGTCGAAGACCGGCTCCTTGTCCTCCTGGAGGTCACGGTTGTAGGCGAGCGGGAGGGCCTTGAGGGTGGCCATCAGACCGGTCAGGTTGCCGATCAGGCGGCCGGACTTGCCGCGTGCCAGCTCGGCGATGTCGGGGTTCTTCTTCTGCGGCATGATCGACGAACCCGTGGAGAACGCGTCGTGCAGCGTCACGAAGGAGAACTCCTTCGTGTTCCAGATGATGATCTCCTCGGCGATCCGGGAGAGGTTCACCCCGATCATCGCGGTGATGAAGGCGAACTCCGCGACGAAGTCACGGGAGGCCGTGCCGTCGATGGAGTTGCCGACGCTGCCGTGCTCGAAGCCGAGGTCGGCGGCGACCGCCTCCGGGTCGAGGCCCAGGGAGGAACCCGCGAGGGCGCCCGAGCCGTACGGGGACACGGCGGTCCGCTCGTCCCACTGCCGCAGCCGCTCGGCGTCCCGGGACAGCGACTGGACGTGCGCGAGGACATGGTGGGCGAAGAGCACCGGCTGCGCGTGCTGGAGGTGGGTGCGGCCGGGCATGGCCACGTCCGGGTGGGCCTCGGCGAGGCCGATCAGCGCGTCCTGGAGGTCGGCGATCAGGGCGCCGATGATCCGGGCGTGGTCGCGCAGGTACATCCGGAAGAGGGTGGCGACCTGGTCGTTGCGGGAGCGGCCCGCGCGGAGCTTGCCGCCGAGGTCGGGGCCGAGCCGCTCCAGCAGGCCGCGCTCCAGCGCCGTGTGCACGTCCTCGTCGGCGATGGTGCCGACGAACGAGCCGTCCGCCACGTCCGCTTCCAGCTGGTCGAGCCCGGCGATCATCCGGGTCAGCTCGTCCTCGGTGAGCAGCCCCGCCTTGTGCAGCACGCGCGCGTGGGCGCGGGAACCGGCGATGTCGTAGGGGGCGAGCCGCCAGTCGAAGTGGACCGACGCGGACAGCTTGGCCAGGGCCTCGGCGGGCCCGTCGGCGAACCGGCCGCCCCAGAGCCGAACGTCTCCGCTGTTGCTGCTCACTTGCGTTGCTCCCTTGCACCGATGCACTGACCCACTGCTCTGCATGAGTATGCAGAAGTCTGCATGATTCGTCAATCGAGCCGACTTCCGCCCCCGGCCCTCGCCCCGGCCCATCGAGCCGAGACCCACCGGGCCGTCCGGCCCACCTGTCCAACGATCGCGGGTCACGAGCCGGGGCGGAACGGGGCCCGGAAGAAAGCCGAGCGGGTCCGGAAGAAAGTTGTGCGGGGTGTTTGAACAAACGAAACCGCTTGCTCGTACTCACCCCCGACGCCGGCGCCGCGTCCGTCACACCGCACTCCCCCACTCCCCCCACTCCTGACACCCGACCCCTGACCCAAGTGAGGCATCGCCATGTCCAGGGCCCTTCCGAAGTACAACAAGCGTCGCGTCGCCGTCATCGGCGGTGCCGCCGCCGTGGTGCTGTCCGGAGCCGTGATCGCCGGTTCCGCGCTGGCCGGGGAGAGCTCCAAGAGCGACAGCACCGCGAACGCCCGTACCCTCGCCGCCTCCCCCGGCACGATCTCCTGCCCGGACGTGGCCTCGCAGCTCCCGGCGATCCCCGCCTCCGCGCAGGCCGAGATCGACCGGAACCTCACCCTCCTCCAGACCCAGATCGACGAAGCCAACAAACGCCTCGTCGACACCGTCGGACAGGGCGGCCCCAACTTCGTCAACAACGCCATCCTCGGCCCCCTCAAGGACAAGCGCGTCGCCACCATCAACCGCATGGCCACCGCCATCGGCCGAACGGCGACCAAGCCGACCGGCCTCGACGCCCTCGCCCCCTGCACCCTGAACGCCGGGGGCGCTGCGGACACCGGTGCGGACACGGGAGCGGGCGCGGGTGACACCGGGGCCGAGGCCAGCCCGAGCCCGTCGGCGCCGGACGCGGGCGGGGCGGACACCGGCGCGGGCACGGGCGCGGACACCGGCGCGGGCACGGGTGACACCGGGGCCGGGAACAACGCGGCCGCCGGCACGATCTCCTGCCCGGACGTGGCCTCGCAGCTCCCGGCGATCCCCGCCTCCGCGCAGGCCGAGATCGACCGGAACCTCACCCTCCTCCAGACCCAGATCGACGAAGCCAACAAACGCCTCGTCGACACCGTCGGACAGGGTGGCCCCAACTTCGTCAACAACGCCATCCTCGGCCCCCTCAAGGACAAGCGCGTCGCCACCATCAACCGCATGGCCACCGCCATCGGCCGCACCGCCGAGAAGCCGACCGGCCTCGACGCCCTCGCCCCGTGTGCCCTCAACCAGTGAGGTGACCGGCGTGGTGTCCGCCCCGGTGCGCGTCGGCCGGGGCGGGCCCCTTCTCCGCCGGCCCACCCGGGCTGCCGCCGGCCCCGGCTGCGTCTAGCGTCGGGGGCATGCGTCCCGTCGTCGCCACCGTCCTCGCCGCCGCGTCCCTGTTCACGCTGGGGTCGGCGCCGACCCCCGAGTTGCCCGCGCGGATGGCGGACACCGGGGGCGGCAGCCAGTTGATCACCGCCGTGGCCGCCGACACCCACGCCACCACCGGCACGGTCACCTGGTGGGACCTGCGCGACGGACAGTGGCGGGAGACGGGCTCGGCACCGGCCCGCTTCGGCTCCCACGGGCTCGTCGAGGGCACCGCACGTGAGCAGGGCACCAGCACCACACCCACCGGCCTGTTCGGGCTGCCGTTCGCCTTCGGTACCGAGGCCGCGCCGCCGGGGACCCGGCACGACTACCGTGCCGTGACGCCGACTTCATGGTGGTGCGAGGACAACTCCTCGCGTTCCTACAACCGTTGGACCGATCCGCGCCCCGCCGACTGCCGGGCCGCCGAGTCCGAGCGGCTCGCCGACTTCCCGGCCCAGTACGCCCACGCGCTCGTCGTCGACTTCAACTACGCGCGTCCGGTGCGTGGTCGGGGCGCCGGGATCTTCCTGCATGTCAACGGCCGTGGCGCGACCGCCGGTTGTGTGTCGGTGCCGGTGGAGGCGATGCGGGAGATCCTGCGCTGGGCCGACCCCGCGCGGTCCCCGCACCTCGCGATCGGCACCACCGGCGGGCCCACCGCGATCACCCGGTACTGACCCCGTGGCGGGCCGAACTCCCGCCCGGTCAGGGGTGGTTCACAGGTCTTCACAGACTCGGTGAATGGCTGAACACGACCGTACTCCGGCACGTATTCGAGGGCCAAGGGACACGCCATCCCCGTTGTGCCCGTTTCCGGAGGAACCGTGACCACCACGCTCGCAGGCGGCCGGGCCGCCCGCCGCCAGACGATGCGCCGCATCCGCCCGCGTCGCTCCCCCGCGACCGTCCTGCTGCTCTTCGTGTGGGCGGGCGCGGCCGGGGTGCTGTGGCTGTGGTGGCACAACACCCCGGCCATCGCCGACACCAACGGCAAGATCCTCAACGCGGGCCGGATCACCGGTCTGTTGGCCGGGTATCTGATGGCGCTGGTCGTGCTCCAGATGGCCCGGGTGCCCGCGCTGGAGCGCCGGGTGGGTTCCGACCGGGTGGCGCGGTGGCACGCGATGTCGGGGCGGTACACGATCTGTCTGGTCGTCGCGCATGTGGGGCTCACCATGTGGGGCATGGCGTTGCAGTCGGGCCGCACGGCCGCCGACCTGGTCCAGCAGACCATCGACGCCGCCAACCAGCTGCCGGACGTCGGCATCGCGGTGATCGGCACCGGTCTGCTGTTCCTCATCGGGCTGCTCTCGGTCGGCTTCGTCCGCCGGCTCCTCCCGTACGACGCCTGGTACCACGTCCATCTCCTCACCTACGCGGCCGTGTTCCTGACGTTCTGGCACCAGATCAGCACCGGCAACGACTTCGCCGTCGAGCCGCTCGCGAAGACGTTCTGGTACGCGCTGTACGGCGTGGTGACCGCGTTGGTCCTGTGGTACCGGATTCTCACGCCGATCCGGCTGAACCTGCGTCACCGGATGCGGGTCGAGGCGGTGATCGAGGAGACGCCGGGCATCGTGTCGGTGCTGATCGGCGGGCGCAAGCTGCACCGGATGGGCGCGCAGGCGGGGCAGTTCTTCCGCTGGCGGTTCCTGGCACCCGGCATGCGGTTCAGCTCGCACCCGTACTCGCTGTCGGCGGCGCCCCGGCCCGGCATGCTGCGGATCACCGTGAAGGCGATCGGCGACCACAGCGCCCGGCTGCGTGAGCTGACGCCCGGCACCCGGGTGTGGGCCGAGGGTCCGTACGGCGCGATGACCGCCCAACGGCGCAGTCGGGGCAAGGTGTTGCTGGTCGCGGGCGGTGTCGGGATCACGCCGATGCGGGCGTTGTTCGAGACGCTGCCCGGCGCGGCGGGCGACATCACGCTCCTCTACCGGGCCAACACCACGCAGGACCTGGCCCTGTGGGACGAGTTGGCGACGATCGCCGAGGACCGCGGCGCCCGGCTGATGTACGCCGTGAACAGCCCGGACGGGGAACGCCCCGACATCTCGGCGGACCGGCTGCGGCAGAAGTTGCCCGACATCGAGCAGCACGACGTGTTCATGTGCGGGCCCGCCGGGTTCGCGCAGTCCGTCTATGAAGCACTGCGCGGCGCGGGAGTGCCCGCCCGCCGCATCCATCACGAGTCGTTCGAGATGTGAGCGACGGGATTCCAGGAGCTCGAAACCGATGAGGAAGAGTCACCCCATCCGCCGTGTCGTGCTGGCCACCGCGGCCACCGTCTCCGGCGTCGTCCTGCTGCTGTCGCTGAAACCGGCGTCCGATCCGGGCGGCGCGTCGGCGGCGGGCGCGGCCCAACAGGGCGCCGCCGCGCAGGAGTCGCCGCAGGGCGGTGCCGCCGCGGCCGGCGACAGCACGGTCACCGGCGAGGTCGCGCAGACCCAGTACGGCCCGGTCCAGGTCAGGCTGACCGTGACCGGCGGAAAGATCACCAAGGCGGAGGCGGTGCAGGCCCCCACGGGTGGCACCAGCACCGAGAAGACGGCCCTCGCCGTCCCCAAGCTCAACCAAGAGGCCGTCGCCCAGGGCACCGCCGACATCGACACCGTCACCGGCGCCACCTACACCAGCACCGGCTACCAGCAGTCCCTCCAGTCCGCCCTGGACAAGATGAAGACCGCCGGTGCCGCCGAGGGTTCCGGCGCCGCGCAGGCCAGGACGGTGACCGGCGCCGTCGCCCAGACCCAGTACGGCCCGGTCCAGGTCCGCATCACGCTGACCGGCGGAAAGCTCACCAAGGCCGAGGCGGTCCAGGCCCCCACGGGCGGCACCAGCACCGAGAAAACGGCCCTCGCCGTCCCCAAGCTCAACCAGGAAGCCGTCGCCCAGGGCACCGCCGACATCGACACCGTCACCGGCGCCACCTACACCAGCACCGGCTACCAGCAGTCCCTCCAGTCCGCCCTGGACCAGGCCGGTGGCTGAGGTACGCCATGCCGAGGAGGTCATGGGGACGGTGTTCTCCTTCGACGTCCGTGGCGGAGAACCCGCCGCCGTGCGCGCGGCGCTGACGGAGGCGGTCGCGGGACTGCACCGGGTGGACGAGGTGTTCAGCACCTATCGGCACGGCAGCCAGATATCGCGGCTGGCGCGCGGCGAGTTGACCGTCCCGGAGTGCGATCCCGAGGTCGCCGAGGTGCTGGAGCTGGGCGCGGAGGCCGAGCGGGTCAGCGACGGCTGGTTCAGCACGTCCTACCGGGGCCGGCTCGATCCGACCGGCATCGTCAAGGGCTGGGCGGCCGAACGGGCGGCCCGGCTGCTGTCGGCGGCGGGGGCGACCGGCGTGAGCGTCAACGGCGGCGGCGATGTGCAGTTGCTCGGCGTGCCGGGCACCCGGCGCCCGTGGCGGGTCGGCGTCTCGGACCCGCTGCGCCCCGGCGGCCTGGCGGCGGTGATCTCGGCGGCCGGCGCGGACGAGCTGGCGGTGGCGACCTCCGGCACGGCGGAACGCGGCGCCCACATCGTCGACCCCGGCACCGGCCGCTCCGCGATCACCGACCTGGTCGCGGTGACGGTGGTCGCCCCCAGTCTGACCTGGGCGGACACCTGGGCGACAGCCGCCTTCGCGATGGGCTCCCGCCACGCCCTGACCTGGCTGGAGTCCCTCCCCGACACAGAAGCCCTCCTCATCACAGCAGGCGACGAGGTCAGATGCACGGAGGGCCTGCCCAAAAAACTAGGCTGAGGGTTCCCGGCCGGGGTGCCCGTTCTGCGCGAGCCGCAACATGTGCTCGGCCAACGCCTGCCCCCCCGCCGCCTCCCGGCTGATCAGCATCAACGTGTCATCCCCGGCGATCGTGCCGAGAATGTCATGCAACTCGGCCTGATCGATCGCCGAGGCGAGAAACTGCGCGGCCCCCGGCGGCGTCCGCAACACCACCAGGTTCGCGGACGCCTCCGCGGAGATCAACAGCTCCTGCGACAGCCGCCGCATCCGCTCCTCCTTCGCCGACCCGCCCAGCGGCACCCGGGGCGTGCGGAACCCGCCCTCGCTGGGCACGGCGTAGATGAGGTCACCGTCGGTGTTGCGGATCTTCACCGCGTTCAACTCGTCCAGGTCGCGGGAGAGCGTCGCCTGCGTGACACTCAGCCCGTCATCGGACAGCAGCTTCGCCAACTGGCTCTGCGACCGCACCGGTTGACGGTTGAGGATGTCCACGATCCGCCGGTGGCGGGCCGTACGGGTCTGCGGCACGGCAGGCCCCGCGTGCTGGCCGTCGTCGTCCTGCGGCTGGCTCATCGTCGTCCCATTCTCCCGCTCATGCGGCGGCGCCCGCCGCGTCGAGGATGCCGGGCAGGGCCCGGAGGAACGCGTCGACCGCGTCGTCGTCGAGGTTCAGCGGGGGCATCAGCCGGACGACGTCGGGGGCGGGGGCGTTCACCAGGAAACCGGCCTCCTGAGCCGCCTGTTGCACCTGGGGTGCGTGCGGCTCGGTGAGCACGATACCCAGCAGGAGGCCCGCACCCCGGACATGCGCGATCTTCGGGTGGCCGAGGCCTTCGATTCCGTCCCGCAACGTCCCGCTCTGCCGCTTCACGTTGGCGAGGAGACCGTCGTTCTCGATGGTGTCGACAACGGCGATCCCGGCGGCGCACGCGATCGGGTTGCCGCCGAAGGTGGTGCCGTGCTGGCCGGGCTGGAGCAGGTCTGCCGCGCGGCCGAAGGCTACGGTCGCACCGAGCGGGAGCCCGCCGCCGAGGCCCTTGGCGAGGGTGACGACGTCGGGCAGGACGCCCTCGTGGGCCTGGTACTCGAACCAGTGCCCGGTGCGGCCGATGCCGGTCTGCACCTCGTCCAGGACGAGCAGGGTGCCGGTGGCGGCGGTGATCGCGCGGGCCGCCTTGAGGTAGCCGGGCGGCGGGACGACGACGCCGTTCTCGCCCTGGACGGGTTCGATGACGACGAGGGCGGTCTCCTCGGTCACGGCGGCGGCCAGCGCCTGCGCGTCGCCGTAGGGGACGTGGGTGACGTCGCCGGGCAGCGGGAGGAACGGCTGCTGCTTGGCGGGCTGGCCGGTGAGCGCGAGGGCGCCCATGGTGCGGCCGTGGAAGCCGCCGTGGGTGGCGACCATGTGGGTGCGCCCGGTGAGCCGGCCGATCTTGAAGGCGCCCTCGTTGGCCTCGGCGCCGGAGTTGCAGAAGAAGACCTTGCCGTCGCGGCCGAAGAGGCGCAGCAGCCGTTCGGCGAGGGCGACGGGGGGTTCGGCGACGAACAGGTTGGAGACATGGCCGAGTTCGGCGACCTGGCGGCTGACGGCCTCGACGATGGCCGGGTGGGCGTGGCCGAGGGCGTTGACCGCGATGCCGCCGACGAAGTCGAGGTACTCCTTGCCGTCGGCGTCCCACAGCCGGGCGCCCGCGCCGCGCACCAGGGGCAGCCGGGGGGTGCCGTAGTTGTTCATGAGCGCGCCCTGCCACCGCTCGGTCAGTTCCTGGTTGCTCATGACGACTCCCCCTCCGACGCGTCGGGCACGACCATCGTGCCGATTCCCTCATCCGTGAAGATCTCCAGCAGGATCGAGTGCTGGACCCGCCCGTCGATGACGCGGGCGGTGGTGACTCCGTTACGCACGGCGTGCAGGCAGCCCTGCATCTTGGGCACCATGCCGGACGACAACTCCGGGAGCAGGCGCTCCAGTTGGCCGGCGGTGAGGCGGCTGATCACCTCGTCGGAGTGGGGCCAGTCCTCGTAGAGGCCCTCGACGTCGGTGAGGACCATGAGGGTCTCGGCGCCCAGCGCGGCGGCGAGCGCGGCGGCGGCCGTGTCGGCGTTGACGTTGTAGATGTGGCCGTCGTCGGCGCCGCGGGCGATGGAGGAGACCACCGGGATGCGGCCGTCGGCGAGCAGGGCCTCGATGACGCCGGTGTCGATGGCGGTGATCTCGCCGACCCGGCCGATGTCGACCAACTCGCCGTCGATCTCGGGGAGATGCTTGACGGCGGTGATGGTGTTGCCGTCCTCGCCGGTCAACCCGACGGCCAGCGGCCCGTGTTGGTTGAGCAGGCCGACCAGTTCGCGCTGCACCTGTCCGGCGAGGACCATGCGGACGACGTCCATGGCCTCCTCGGTGGTGACGCGCAGGCCGGCCTTGAACTCGCTGACGATGCCGTGCCGGTCGAGGGCGGCGCTGATCTGCGGGCCGCCGCCGTGGACGACGACGGGCTTGAGTCCCGCCTGCCGCAGGAAGACCACGTCCTGGGCGAACGCGGCCTTCAACTCCTCGTCCACCATGGCGTTTCCGCCGAACTTGATGACGACGACGCGGCCGTTGTGCCGGGTCAGCCAGGGCAGCGCCTCGATGAGGATCTCGGCCTTCGGCAGTGCGGTGTGCTTACGAGTGCTCATGACGAGTAGGCGCTGTTCTCGTGGACGTAGTCGGCGGTGAGGTCGTTGGTCCAGATGGTGGCGGTCTCGGTGCCGGCGGCGAGGTCGGCGACGATGTGCACCTCGCGGTAGCGCATGTCGACGTTCTCGCGGTCCTCGCCGACGCCGCCGTTCTTGCACACCCAGACGCCGTTGATCGCGACGTTCAACTGGTCGGGCTCGAAGGCGGCTTGTGTGGTGCCGATGGCGGACAGGACGCGGCCCCAGTTGGGGTCCTCGCCGTGGATGGCGCACTTGAGGAGGTTGTTGCGGGCGATGGAGCGGCCCACCTCGACGGCGTCGTCCTCGGTCGCGGCGTTCACGACCTCGATCTTGATGTCCTTGCTGGCGCCCTCGGCGTCCCGGATGAGCTGCTGCCCGAGGTCGTCGCAGACGGCGCGCACGGCCTCGGCGAACTCGGCCTGGTCCGGGGTGACCTGGGAGGCGCCGGAGGCGAGCAGCAGCACGGTGTCGTTGGTGGACATGCAGCCGTCGGAGTCGACGCGGTCGAAGGTGGTGCGGGTGGCGGCCCGAAGTACCGTGTCCAGTACGTCACTCGGCACGTCGGCGTCGGTGGTGAGGACGACGAGCATGGTGGCGAGGCCGGGGGCGAGCATGCCTGCGCCCTTGGCCATCCCGCCGACGGTCCAGCCGGCCTTGGTGGTCACCACGGCGGTCTTGTGGACGGAGTCGGTGGTCTTGATGGCGATGGCGGCCTTCTCGCCGCCGTGCGGAGAGAGCTGGGCGACCGCCTTGTCGACGCCCCCCCGCACCTTGTCCATCGGCAGGAGCAGGCCGATGAGGCCGGTGGAGCAGACGGCGATCAGGCCCGGGGCGTGGCCGCCCGTGTCGTCGAGCCCCGCGCTGTTGAGGGAGTCGGCCACCTTCTCGGCGGTGGCGTGGGTGTCCTGGAAGCCCTTCGGCCCCGTACAGGCGTTGGCGCCACCGGAGTTGAGGACGACGGCGGTCACCTTGCCGCTCTTCAGGACCTGCTGCGACCAGAGCACCGGCGCGGCTTTGACGCGGTTGGAGGTGAAGACGCCCGCGGCGGCGAGGCGGGGCCCGTTGTTGACCACGAGGGCCAGGTCCGGGTTGCCGTTCTCCTTGATCCCGGCGGCGATGCCCGCGGCCGTGAATCCCTGTGCTGCCGTCACACTCACGGCGCGACTCCGATCGTCGTCAGCCCGGTGGACTCGTCGAGCCCGAGGGCGAGGTTCATGCTCTGGACGGCACCGCCCGCGGTGCCCTTGGTCAGGTTGTCGATGGCGCTGATCGCGATGATCCGGCCCGCGGCCTCGTCCAGGACGACCTGCACCTGAACGGCGTTGGAACCGTAGACGGACGCCGTCGCGGGCCACTGCCCCTCGGGCAGCAGGTGCACGAACGGCTCGTCGGCGTAGGCCTTCTCGTAGGCGGCGCGCACGGACTCGCCGGTGACGCCGGGGCGGGCCTTGGCGGTGCAGGTGGCGAGGATGCCGCGGGGCATCGGCGCGAGCGTCGGTGTGAAGGAGACGGAGACGGGCTCGCCCGCGACGCCGCCGAGGTTCTGGATCATCTCGGGGGTGTGCCGGTGGCCGCCGCCGACGCCGTAGGGGGACATGGAGCCCATGACCTCGCTGCCGAGCAGGTGCGGCTTGGCGGCCTTGCCCGCGCCCGAGGTGCCGGACGCGGCGACGATCACGGCCTCGGCCTCGGCGAGCCCGGCGGCGTAGGCCGGGAACAGCGCGAGGGTGGTGGCGGTGGGGTAGCAACCGGGCACCGCGATGCGCTTGGACCCCTCCAACGCGGCGCGGGCGCCCGGCAGTTCGGGCAGGCCGTAGGGCCAGGTGCCGGCGTGCGGGGAGCCGTAGAAACGCTCCCAGTCGGCCGCGTCCTTGAGCCGGAAGTCGGCGCCCATGTCGACGACGAGGACGTCCGGGCCGAGCTGTTCGGCGACGGCGGCGGACTGGCCGTGCGGCAGGGCGAGGAAGACGACGTCGTGTCCGGCGAGAACCTCGGCGCTGGTCTCGGCCAGCACCCGGTCGGCCAGCGGCAGCAGCTGCGGCTGGAGCCCGCCGAGCCGCTGGCCCGCGTTGGAGTGCCCGGTCAGGGCGCCGATCTCGACCTCGGGGTGCGCGAGAAGCAGCCGCAGGAGTTCCCCTCCCGCATACCCACTAGCCCCGGCCACCGCCGCACGTACCACCATGTCATCCTCCTCCTGGACGGCATGACTATACGTTTCGCTGCACGTTTATGCAATCGCGGGGATTCCCCGGGTGCTCCACACGGCGCCGTTGCCGCCCTGGCCCGGGGTGAGCCTCGACGCGTTCGCGGCGCAGCTCGACGACGCCTGCGCGTGGCGCGTCGCGGACGGCCTCCTCCCCGTCGGCGTGGTCACGCGCAACCGGCGCCCGGGATCGCCGTGCTCCGGTCGGCGTGCCGAGATGGGCGTGGCGAGGTCGGCCCATAGGGATTGGCTATGGGGGCTGCTCGGTTTTCGTCTTTGCTTGGCTTTCTTTTTCGGACGTACCGTGAAAACAGCTCGACGAGGTGGTCATCGGGATTTCCCGGGATTCCCTTTTCCGTCGGGTGGACGTATACGTGAGCGAGAGGGTGAGCGGCATGAGCGCACTGGAGAACGGGTCGGGAATGCGGGAGTTCGAGGGAAAGCGGGCTCTGGTCACGGGTGGCTCCCGGGGGATCGGGGCGGGCATCGTGCGGGCGCTGCTCGACGCGGGCGCCGAGGTCCTCACGACGGCCAGGTCGGCGTCCGCCACCGTGCCGGACGGGGCCTCCTTCGTGACGGCCGACGTGCGGACACCGGCCGGGGCCCGGGGCATCGCGGAGGCGGTGCGGGAGACGCTCGGCGGGCTCGACGTCATCGTCCACAACGCGGGCGCGGCCCGGCCGCACGCGAGCATCGCGGCCATCCCCGACGAGGAGTGGCAGGACGCCCTGGACATCAACTTCCTGGCCGCCGTGCGCCTGGACGCCCTGCTGGCACCGGCGATGCGGGAGCAGCGTTCCGGCGCGATCGTGCACATCTCCTCGGCCGCCGTGCCCGCCGTGGCACCGCAGTTCCTGCACTACACGGCGGCCAAGGCGGCGCTGGAGAACTACAGCCGGGGTCTGGCCGCGGAGCTGGCCCCGGCCGGCGTCCGGGTCAACACGGTGACCCCGGGCCGCGTCGTCACCCCCGGCGGCGAGGCCGTGCGCGAGCAGTGGGCGCAGCTGGACCCGACACAGGTCCAGAGCGGCAGCCCGGTGCCGTTGGGGCGTGAGGGACAGCCCGCCGATATCGCCGACGCGGTGCTTTTCCTGCTGTCGGACCGCGCGAGCTGGCTCACCGGAAGCAATCTCGTCGTGGACGGCGGTGAATTCCCCAGGGGGTGAGGGCGGAATTCGGCGGCGCACCCCTTGGCCCCCTCAAGACACCGGCCCTCAAGGTACCGGCGTGAATGCCTCCGCTGTCGACCAGGCCTCCTGACCCAGCAGGTCGAGCAGGGCCGTCTCCGCGGGGCCCGGGTCCTGGCGGAGCACGGCGATGACGGGCTGGGAGACGGCCGGGAACACCGGGCGGGCGAGGTGTTCGTGGCCGGGGGGCACCGCGGAGCGCGGCACGAGCGTCGCCCCGAGCCCCTGGGCGGCCCAGCGCACGGCCGTCGCCGTCTGGGTCACGCGGGCGACCGTGGCCGGGGTCAGGTCGTGGTCCCGCACCACGCTCAGCAGCACGCTGTCGAGGGCGCTGTCCCGGTCGAACCGCACCCACGGCTCCCCGTCCAGTTCACGCAACTCGACGCGTTCAGCGGCGAGTTGCGGGTGTCCGGCACCGAGCACCACGACGAACTCCTCGTCGCCGAGGTGGTGGGCGTGGGCGGGGGTCCGTTCGCAGGCGGCCATCAGGGCGAGGTCCATCACGCCCCGGCGGCACAGCCGTTCCAGCTCGGCGCCGCTCGGTTCCTCGAAGACGGTGACCTCAAGGCGTGGGAAGCGGCGGCGCAACGCGCCCAGGGCGTCCGGCAGTTGGCGGGTCCCGAAGCCCATCTGGACGGCGACGGTCAGCTCGCCCACCAGGTCACCGGCGCCGGCCCGGGCCGTCGCCCGCGCCCGCCGTGAGGCGTTCACCGCGACCTCCGCCTCCCGCAGGAAGGCGCGGCCGACGGTGGTGGGCACCAGACCGGTCGGGGTGCGGGCGAAGAGCTTCACGCCGAGTTCCCGTTCCAGCCCGCGGATCTGCTGGGACATCGAGGGCTGGGCGACGCGCAGTCGCTCCGCCGCCGCCGTGACCGAGCCCTCCTCCGCGACGGCCAGGGCGTATTCGTACTGGCGCAGGCTCATCGCGTCCCGTCCTCTCCCTGCGGTGGACCGAGGTCCACTCCGCTGTCGTCGTCGCGGACAACGCGTCGGACGGCGCGATTACTCCCGGTGCGGCCGCCGGACCCGGCTCAGGCGGTCTTCGGGAGCATGATCCGGCGGGAGATCAGGAAGGTCGCCGGGATCGCCGCCAGCGACGCGAGGAGCGGGGCGTAGCGGCTGTCGGTGTGCAGAAGGTCGACAAGGACGTAGACGCCGGCCGTGGTGATCAGGAAGTTCGCCGCGTTGGAGAGCGGGAAGAGCAGGAATTTCCGCCAGGTGGGCCGGGTGCGGTAGGTGAATCGCGCGTTCAGGAAGAACGAGATCGTCATGCTGATGAACGTCGCGAGGACATGGGCGACGAGATACGGGAATCGGGTGAGGAACACCAGATAAGGGCCGTAGTAGGTCGCGGTGTTCAGTACGCCGATGAGGGCGAACGTGAGCATTTGGCGGGACATCAGGGAATGAGGTTCTTCGTGCGGTCGACATTGCTGGCCTTCACCAGGAAGTGCGGGCGGCGTTTCACCTCGTAGTAGATGCGTCCGGTGTATTCGCCGATCACCCCGAGCATGACCATCTGCACGCCGGCGAGTGCGGTGACGACGGTGATGATCGTGACGTAGCCGGGCGTCTGGACGCCGTTGACGAGCGCGGCGGCCACGATCCAGCCGGTGTAGAGGCCCGCGACGAGCAGCAGGCCCATGCCGAGGTAGAGGGCGGCGCGCAGCGGGCGGTTGTTGAAGGAGAGGAGGCCGTCGAGGCCGTAGTTGAGCAGGCCGCGCAGGCTCCAGGAGGTGCGGCCCGCCTCGCGGGCGGCGTTCTCGTAGCTGAAGGTGGTGGCGGGGTAGCCGACCCAGGCGAACAGGCCCTTGGAGAAGCGGTTGTACTCGGTGAGGTCCAGGACCGCGTCGACGACCCGGCGGGACATCATCCGGAAGTCGCCCACGCCGTCGACGAGTTCGACGTCGACCACGCGGTTGACCAGCCGGTAGTAGAGGCGGGCCAGCAGGGTGCGGGTCCGGCCGTCGCCGGTCCTGGTGCGGCGGGCGATGACCTGGTCGAAGCCCTTCTCACGGAGTTCGGCCATGGGCCTGATGAGATCCGGCGGGTGCTGGAGGTCGGCGTCCATGACGACGACGGAGTCCCCTGACGCGTGCCGCAGGCCCGCCAACAGGGCTGCTTCCTTGCCGAAGTTGCGGCTGAAGGAGACATAGCGCACGCGCGCGTCGAGGGCGGCGAGCCGTTCCAGGACGGTGAGGGTGCGGTCGCGGCTGCCGTCGTCGACGTACACGAACTCCATGTCGTGGCCGAGCGGGAGGAGTTCCTCCGCGACGTTCTGGAGCCGCTCGTGGAAGCGGTCGAGGACTTCTTCCTCGTTGAAGCAGGGCGCGACGATCGAGATGAGCATGGGGTTCCCCCTGGTGCGGGTGCGCGGGACGCCGGTCATGCGCCGACGCGGTCGAGCGGTCCGGTGGTGGTGGCCGCCGGTTCCGGTGGAGCGGCGCGTCTGCGGCGCAGGGCGCCGAGCGTCGCGGTGAGGAGCAGCCCGAGCAGCGCCGAGGCGCCGACGGCGGTGCCCAGGCGCAGCCCGGGCGGATGGAACGTGCAGGTCACGGTGGTGGCCGAGCCGTCGAGCGGAACGGCGATCAGGCCGTGGTACTGCCCGGCGGGAACGGCGTCGTCGGCACCGGCCGCACATCGCCACCCGGCGATCCGGGGCGCGGCGATGACGGCAACTCCCTTGCTGTGGGCCGGTATCCGGGCCTCGACGGTGGCGTCGGAGACGTGGACCTCGGTGGCGCCGGTGGCTTTGAGGCGGGCGACGGCGGTGTGCAGCCGGTCGGTGTCGAGGCAGCCGACGGCCCCTGCGGGGACGGGACTTGGGGCGGCCGGGGTGAGGTCGACGCGGAGGTGTCCGGAGGCGGGGACGGTGCCGAGCCGTTGCATCGCGGAGATCTTGGTGCCCCGGTCGGCGCGGAACCGTCCGGTCGGACCCGAGCCGGTGGCGGCGGTGCCGGAGTAGCGCGGGGCCCAGAGGTAGACCTCGTCGCCCGCCGGGCAGGTGGCGGTGATCGAGGCGCCGAGGACCGCGGTGCCTTGTCCGACCCAGGACGTGGGGGGCAGCTGCTGTCCGTCGGCGTCGCGCAGGGTGAGGCGCGGGACGGTGTAGACGCGGCTGCCGAGCAGCAACTCCTGGTTGCGGTAAGGGGAGTTGCCGAAGTGCTGGGTGGGGGCGGGGTGGACGGTGACGAGGGGTGGCACGTCCTCGCGGGTCACGGTCGGGCGGGTGCCGTCCTGCGGGAACCAGTTCTGGTGCGGGTCGGGCGGGGAGTGCACGCGGGCGCCGACGGAGAAGAGCGCGTCGGTGACGTCGTTGTCGAGGCTCTGCACGCTGCGGCCCCGGGAGGTGTAGCCGTCGCCGAGGGCGGTGAGGGTGCGGCTGAGGATGTCGGGGGTGAGGCTGCTGTAGTACTGGGCGCCCTGGCCGCCGACCAGCAACGGGTCGTTGCCGACGGTCTGTTCGCGGCCGGGCTCGGTGCGGTGGGCGGGCCAGTCGTCGGCGCGGGCGATCGCGTCGGCCTGCTCCTGCTGCCGGGTGCCCCAGGGGGCGTAGTCGTCCATGTGGCCGAGGCGGAGGCGGTCGGCGACGGCGTAGGTGGCCGCCGTTTCGCCGAACTGCCCGCCGAACAGCAGGAGCAGGGCGAGCGATGCCAGCCGTCCTCGGTGTCGGCCGGGGTCGCGGCCGAGCAGGACCAGACCGCCGAGGGCGCCGACCAGGGCGAGCGCCAGCACCAGCCAGGCGACCGGGTGCAGCAGGGCGCTGCGGCTCGCGACGGCGACGATCAGGGCGAGGAGCCCGGCCGCCGCGCCCAGGGCCCGGAGGTCGGGCACCCCGTGGGAGAGGCTGAGCCAGGCGGCGGTGACGAGGAGCGCGCAGAGCACGAACGTCTGCCGGTAGGCGCTGCCCTGCGGGGTGGCGAAGGCGTGCCAGACCAGGCTGGTCGGCGCCCACTGGAAGGAGAGGGCGACGGCGCAGGTCAGCACGGTCCAGCCGGTCCGCACCCGGCGCGGGACCCGGCGGTGGAAGGGCAGCGCGAGGGCGAGCAGGAGGGCGGCGGTGCCGACGTAGACGGCCGGGCTGTTGAAGCTGTACGTGGTCGGCAGCAGCCGGGCCAGCAGATCCCGGGCGGGCACGGCCGTGAACGCGGCCTCGCGGCCCGGGTAGGCGTGCTTCGTGCCGACGTAGACGACCGTCACCAGGGGCGCGGCCAGGCCGATGCCGAGCACGACGGTCCGGGCGGCGCGTCCGAGGGCCGCTGCCGTGCGGCGCCGGTCGAGGTCGGCGAGCCAGAGCCGCAGGAGCAGCACGAGACCGGCGGCGAGGGTGGCCATGTAGGCGGTGTAGAAGTTGGCGATCCAGGCGACGGCGACGACGAGGACGCCGAGGAGCGGGTGGCGGCGTTCTCTGGCCCACTCGCCGACCAGGCAGAACAGGGGCAGGGCGAGGAGGCCGTCGAGCCACATCGGGTTGTAGGAGGCGACCGCGACGCTCCAGCCGCACAGGGCGTAGGAGGTGGCGAGGAACCCGGCCGCCCACCAGCGCCCGGAGCGCAGCGTCAGCAGCAGCCAGGCCATGGCCGCTCCGGCGCACGCCGTCTTGAGGACGGTGATCGTGTACACGGCGAGGTCGATCTCGTCGCGCGGGAAGAGGGCGACGAGGAGGGCGAAGGGGCTGCTGAGGTAGGTGCCGAGGTCGGGCAGGAAGCTGGTGCCGTAGCCGGACTGCCAGTTGAGGAACAGGCCTCCGTCGGCGCGGCCGTGCAGCAGGTCCCAGAGGTGCGCGTGGAAGGGCACGTACTGGTTGCCGAGGTCGTTGACGCTGCGGGTGCGGGGGCCGAAGGGGTAGCTGCGGGCGAGGATGTCACCGGCGCAGAACACGGCGGTGGTGAGGAGTGCGGCAAGGAGTGCCGCGGCCCGTCGGGTCGGGGAATGGCCGCCGTAAACGGCTTTGCGCAGGGTCGAGCGGTCCATTCCTGATTACTCCCCGAGGGTGGTTGATTCGCGGAGTTAGACGGCCCTCGTTTCCGATTGGTTGTGCCGCCCGATGAAAGTAGCAAGACGAATTCCGATGGCCCGTAAGTACGCTGAACGAAGAGATGAACAGCCGGGAAACGGAAATGTCCCGGAGCGTAGTTCGGGGTGAATTCGGGGAATCCGGCGGGCGGCGTCCGGGCGGCCTGTGAGGGGTTCTGCGGCCGGTCGGCGGCGTCGCTTGCCCTGGAGTGCGCTCCAGGTTCTACGGTGCAGCGACCACGGCGGACGGCCCGTCGGGCGGCGGACATCGGGAGTACGTATGAGCGAGAGCACGACCCGTGAGGAGCGTTTCGCGCGCGGTCTTGAGGTGCTGCGGGCCGTCGACGGGGAGGTCGGGCAGCGGGTGGTCGACTCGCTCGCCGAGGTCAGCCCGGAGCTGGGGCACCAGATCGTGGCCTGGGGGTTCGGCGAGATCTACGCCCGCCCGCAACTGGCCCCGCGCGACCGCCAGTTGGTGACGCTGGGGATGCTGACGGCGCTGGGCGGCTGCGAACCGCAGCTGGAGGTGCATGTGCAGGCGGCGCTGAACGTGGGGCTGACGCCCGAGGAGATCGTCGAGGCGCTGCTGCACGCGGCCGGGTACTGCGGTTTCCCGAAGGCGCTGAACGCCACGTCGGTGGCCCGGAAGGTGTTCGCGGAGCGCGGGCTGCTGCCGGTGGGACAGCAGCCCGCGGACGGCGGTCCGGCTACCTCTGCCTGATCCGCAGGAAGGTGACGGAGTGCGCCGGGAAGGTGTACGTGAACCGGCTCGCGATCCCCCGGACGGTGGCGGTGACCGGGGCGACGGCGGTGGCCGTCTCGGTGTTCACCGCGTCCGGCGCCGCACGCAGCGTCGTCGCCCGGGCGGTGGACGCGACCCTGGCCCCGCCGAGGTCGATCGCGGTACGGGCGTCGGCGTCCTGGGCGTTGACGACCTTGACGATCAGGTCGCCGGTCTTCCGATCGTGGGTGACGACCTGGCGGAACGGCTCGGCCGGCCGGTCATCGGTGAAGCTGCCCCACTCCTGGCCGTCGAGGTACAGGGTGACCTGGCGGCCCCGGACCTTGATGTCGATGGCGTAGGCGCGGCCGGTGTCGATGGTGCCGGCCTTGCTGAGCAGGGTGGACTTGGCGCCGTCGACGGACTGCTCGACCGCGGACTGGGTGTTGTTCCAGCCGCCGAGGTTCCACCAGTAGTAATTCCCGGTGTCCTGCACGCCGAAGGCGATCAGGAAGCCCTCCTTGCCGGACCTCTTGGTGGCCCTCACCCGCAGGTCGTAGTCGTGCCAGCCGGGGTCGCCCGCCGACACCATGGTGTTCTCGGCGGTGGTGGAGCTCTGCGTGTACTGGCCGTCCTGGATGCTCCAGTCGCCGGTGCCGGAGGGGGTCCAGCGGGAGGCGTCGCCGGAGAAGTCGTCGCTCAGCTGGGTGTTCCCGTCGGCGTCGGTGACCTGGACGTCGTCGTAGGCGGCGCTGGTGTTCCAGGTGGACAGGCCGACGGCGCCGCCGATCGGGGCGGTGAGCGCGGGGGTGGCGGTGGCGGTGGAGGGGACGACGCGGTCACCGACGTTGGTCATGAACAGCTTCTGGACCTCGTAGTTGGCGGAGTTCCAGGAGGCGTGGTTGTTGAACCAGACCAGGTCGGGGCGCCACTGGACGTAGTCCTCGTTCGCGAACAGGGGCGCGTAGGAGGCGAGTTCGACGATGTCGGCGTTGCGTTCCAGGCCGGTCATGAACGCCGCCTCGGCGAGGCCGTTCTTGAAGGCGTTGCCCTGGGAGGCGTACTCACCGAGGAACACCTTGGGACCGGCGCGGTCGTAGGAGTCGTAGCGGTCGTTGTTCTTCAGGAACCACTGGGGGCTGTTGTAGTAGTGCTCGTCGACCATGTCGACGCCGGCTTCCCGGTTCAGTCTCCAGGCGGTGTCGAAGGTCGAACCCTCGTCGTCCGGGCCGGAGTTGGAGATGACGGTGACGTCCGGGTACGCGGCCGCGATGGCGGTGCGGAACTGCGTGAAGCGGGCGAAGAACTCGCTGGGGAGGTTCTCCTCGTTGCCGACCTCGATGTGGGTGAGGTGGAACGGCTTCGGGTGGCCCATCGCGGCGCGCTTCCCGCCCCAGGTGGAGGTGGCGGGGCCGTTGGCGAACTCGATGAGGTCCAGGGTGTCCTGGATGTGCCGCTTGAGGAGCGCGTCGTCGTCGACGGCCTTGTTCTGGCCGCAGCCGGTCACCAGGGCTGGGACGACGGGCAGCGGCATCGCCCCGATGTCCTCGGCGAGGCGGAAGTACTCGTAGTAGCCGAGGCCGTAACTCTGGTTGTAGCCCCAGAAGTTGGCGTTGGTGGCGCGCTGCTCGACCGGCCCGATGGTGTCCTTCCACTGGTAGGAGCGCTTGCGCTGCCAGCCGGATGACTCGCTGTAGTCGGCCATGGAGCCGGTGTTGACCAGGCAGCCGCCGGGGAAGCGCACGAACCCCGGGTGCAGGGCGGCGATCTTCTCGGCGAGGTCTTTGCGCAGGCCGTTGGACTGGTGCCGGTAGGTGTCGCGGGGGAAGAGGGACACCTCGTCCAGGGCGACCGCGTCGTCGGCAGACACGGTGAGGCGGCCGGTGCTGCTGGTGCGCTCGGCGGTGAACGTGGCCCGGTACTGCGCCCAGCCACCCCGGGCGGTGATCTCACGGGCGGCGCCCAGGGTGCCCCCGGCGTCCGCGAGGGACACGGTCAGGCCGGTGCGGCGGGCGGCGCGGACCCACACCGAGAAGTCGTACGTCTTGCCCTGCTCGACCCGGACGCCGGTGTTGTACCCGGCGTTGGTGACCGCCGAACCGGCGCCCAGGGCAAGGTAGTTGCGGTTGCGGTCGTTGAGGCGGCCGGGGTCGTTCAGGACCTGGGCGACGCCGGTGACCTGCCAGGCGGTGAGGGGGGTGTAGGTGGTGTTGTCGGCGGTCGTGTACTCGAAGGATCGGTTCTGCATCAGCTCGGCGTAGAGACCGCCGTCGGCGGCGCGGTTGATGTCCTCGAAGAAGACGCCGTACAGGGAGGGGTCGATCGTCGCGCCCCGGGCGGCGGGGTCGACGGTGATGGCGTAGTCGGTGACCTCGGCGGCATGGGCGGGGGCCGGGACGAGGGCCGTCGCCAGCAGGAACGCGCTCGCGCCGAGGCCGAGTCTCCAGCGGCCGGGGCGGGTGCGGGTGGGACGTGTCATGGATACTCCGCGGCTCGTTGTTCGAAATATCAGACATCGATCAACACTTCGAACGGGAAGATAGGCATGCGCCATGAACGCGTCAATGGATCGGACACGGGGACGTAAAGTCGGGACGGATGCGCCGGTTCCGCAGGGGGTTCCGGCCGGGATCTGGCCGGAACCTGGCC
The DNA here is from genome assembly GCF_044757465.1 of Streptomyces sp. NPDC091279. Lineage (NCBI taxonomy): Bacteria > Bacillati > Actinomycetota > Actinomycetes > Kitasatosporales > Streptomycetaceae > Streptomyces > Streptomyces sp. NPDC091279. Next base: position 194,927 of record NZ_JBIVVA010000009.1, read on the forward strand.
GGAAAGGGTCGTGACGATGGGCGGCGGCTGGCCGGTACCCGATGTGCTGGCCCATCTGCGGGGGCGCTGGCGCGTCGAGCGGGACGTACGCGATCGGGCGAGCGGCGCACGCGGGCACTTCGAGGGCGTCACCGTCTTCGGCGACCTCCCGGACGGCGGGCTGCTGCACGAGGAGACCGGCACGTTCACCTGGCTCGGGACGCCCCGGCCCGCCGCACGCACCCTGCGCTTCCTGCCGGGGGCCGAGCCCGGCACCGCCGACGTGCGCTTCGCCGACGGGCGCCCCTTCCACGACCTGGACCTGCGCACCGGCCACCATGTCACCGACCATCCGTGCGCGGCCGACCTCTACCGGGGCGAGTTCACCGTGCGGGACGCGGACCACTGGCGGTCGGTGTGGCGGGTCGGCGGCCCCGCCAAGGACCTGCTGCTGAGCACCGACTACGTCCGCGAGACCTGAGTCGGCCCGCCCTCGACCCGCAGGGTCCAGCGCCCGGCGAGTCCGGTGACGGTGACCGCCGAGAGCGGGCGCACGTCGATGTTCCAGTACGTCGACGGCGGCGCCTTGAGCGCGTACACCAACGCGGCCCGGATCACGGAGGGTTCGGCGACGGCGACGATCCGGCCACCGTCACCGACCGGGCGGGTGTCCAGCCAGCCGCCGACCCGGGAGACGAACGCGAGCAGCGACTCGCCGCCGTGTGGGCTGGCCGCCGGGTCGGCCAGCCAGGCGTCCACCTCCGCCGGTTCCCGGGCCATCGCCTCGCCCAGGGTCAGTCCGCGCCAACGGCCCATGTCGCAGTCGCGCAGGGCGAGTTGGACCAGCGGCGTGTAGCCGAGGGCCTCGCCGGTGGCGCGGCTGCGCGGGGCGATCGAGCAGTACCGCAGCTCGGCCGCGGCGAGCGGCGCCAGCTCGGGACCGGCCCGCAGCACCTCGTCCCAACCGGCCTGGTCCAGCGGCCGGTCGTCCTCGAACCGCTCCGCGAGCAGCGAGGAACTGCGCGCCGCGGCGACGAAAGTGACCCGAAGTGCCATGCGGTGATGGTGAGTCGAGCGGGACACCAGGTCAAGAGGGACCCGGGGCGCCGTCCCGGAAACCCGGCTCAGGGTTCCGGCTGGAACAGCAGCGCCATCCACCGCTCGGGGTGCGGGAGTGCGGTGAAGCCGACCTTCTCGTAGACGCCGTGCGCGTCCTGGGTGGCCAGCAGGAGGCGCCGTGGCCCGTACGGGCGCAGATGTTCGCGCACGGCCATCACCAGCGCCGTTCCCAGGCTCTTGCCGCGTACCGACGGGTCCACGTACACGTCGCAGAGCCAGGCGAAGGTCGCGAGGTCGGTGACGACCCGCGCGTAGGCCACCTGCTCCCCCGACGTCTCGTCGTAGACGCCGAAGTTGAGCGATCCCTCGATCGCGCGGTCCTGCTTCTCGCGGGAGCGGCCGAGCGCCCAGTAGGCGTCGGTGGACAGCCAGCGGTGGACGCGTGCGGCGTCGAGGCGGGCGCGGTCGGTGGAGAGTGCGTAGCCGTCGGGGAGGCCCGGGGTGGTGTCGGTCATGCGGGGAGGCTCGCATTCGGGTCGGCGGACGTCGAGCGGATTTCGCCGCGCGTCTCGGCCCACGCGGCCTTCAGCCGCCGTACCCCTTCGGTGATCTCGGCCGGGCCCGCGACCGCCGCGAAGCTCAATCGCAGGTGCGGGGCCGGGGGTTCGGCGCAGAAGTAGGGGCGGCCCGGGGTGACGGCGACGCCCGCGCGCAACGCCGCCGAGGTCAGCGCCGTTTCGTCGGTGCCGTCGGGCAGCCGGAGCCAGAGGTGGTAGCCGCCCGACGGGATGTGCGGCAGGGCGAGTTCGGGCAGGCGCAGCCGCAGGGCCGACGTCAGGGTGGAGCGGCGGAGCGTCAACTCCCGTGAGATCGCCCGCAGATGGCGGGGCCAGGCGGGCGAGCCGACGAGTTCGAGGGCGGCTTCCTGGAGCGGCCGGGGCACGAAGAAGGTGTCGACGATGTGGATGGCCCGCAGCCGTTCCAGGACCGGGCCCCGGGCGACGAGGGCGCTGACCCGGAAACTGGGCGCGGTGGCCTTGGTGAGCGAGCCGACGTGTACGACGACGCCGTCCGGGTCGTCGGCGGCGAGCGGGCTCGGCAGCGGCGCGGCGTCCTCGTGGGCGTGGTGGCGCACGAAGTCGTCCTCGATGACGAACGCCCCGGCCGCGCGGGCGATCCGCAGCACCTCGGGGCGCCGTTCGGGGGCGAGGACCGCGCCGGTCGGGTTCTGGAACAGGGGCTGGCAGACCAGGACGCGGGCGCCGGTGGCCCGGAAGGCGGCGGCGAGGAGGTCGGGGCGGACCCCGTCGGCGTCGACCGGGACCGGCACCGGGCGCAGCCCCGCCGCCCGCGCGATCGCCAGCATGCCGGGGTAGGTCGGCGACTCGACCAGGACCGGCGCACCCGGCGGGGCGAGGGCGCGCAGCGCGGTGGTGAGCGCGGCCTGCCCGCCCGCCGCGATCAGGACCTCGGCCGCGGTGACCGTGCCGCCGATGCCCCGAGCGAACCACTCCCGCAGCTCGGAGAGCCCCTCCATCGGCGGCCGCCCCCACGCGCCGGGCCGTCTGCCCGCCCGGGCCAGCGCCGCCGCCATCGCCCGTTCCGGCTGCAACGAGGGGTGCAGATAACCGCCGTTGAACTCCACCACCCCCGGCGGCGGCACCGCGAGGGTCGCGACGACCCCGGAGGCGTCCACCGTGCGCGGGACGAGGTCGGCGGCGCCGTCCGCGCTCAGCGCCAGCTCCTGCCAGGAGGTGTCGCCGGGGACGGCAGGGGCGGCCCGGCGGGGCTCGGCGCGGAAGGCACCGGCGCCGGGGCGGGTGACGACCAGTCCCTCGGCGGCGAGCTGGGCGAGGGCCCGCGAGACGGTCACCGGGCTGACCCGGAACCGTTCGACGAGGGCCCGGCTCGACGGGAGCTTTCCACCTGGCGAGTAGCGGTTCAGCTCCTGCCGTAGGCGATTCGCCAGTTCATTGACGCTGCTACTCTCGTGCATGAGAGCACAGAGTAACGCTACTGACCCGGCCGCGATAGCGGTGCACACCCCGCGGCCGACACTCGCCGCCCCCATCGCCCCCATCGCCCCCGCCGCCCCCGCCGTCCCCGCCGCCCCCGCGATCCGTGCCCGGGGTACCGCGCTGGCCGCCCTGGGTGTCGTCACCTTCTCCCTCACGTTCCCCGCCACCGCCTGGGGTCTGGAGGGCTTCGGCCCCTGGTCGCTGGGGACGCTGCGCTGTGTCCTGGCCGCGCTGATCGCGGGGAGCTGTCTGCTGGCGCTGCGGGTCCGGGTGCCCGCGCGGGCGCACTGGGCGGGGCTCGCGGTGGTGGCCGCCGGGGTCGTCGTCGGCTTCCCGCTGCTCACCACGCTCGCGCTGCGGACGTCGACCACCGCGCACGCGGCCGTCGTGGTGGGGCTGCTGCCGCTGACCACGGCCGGGTTCGCCGCCCTGCGCACGGGCACCCGGCCGTCCCGCACGTTCTGGCTCGCGGCGCTCGCGGGCGCCGGCGCGGTGATCGCGTTCACCGTGTGGCAGAGCGGCGGCGCGCTCACCTCCGCCGACCTGTATCTGTTCGGGGCGCTGCTGGTCTGCGCGGCCGGGTACACGGAGGGCGGGCGGCTGGCACGGGTGATGCCGGGCTGGCAGGTCATCGGCTGGGCGCTGGTGGCGTGCCTGCCGCTGGCGGTGCCGGCTGCCGCCGTCGCGCTGGCCGACGAGCCCGTGCACCTCACGGGGCACAGTGTGGTGGGGCTGGTGTGGGTGGCCGCCGTCTCGCAGTTCCTCGGCCTGGTCGTCTGGTACCGGGGCATGGCCGCGATCGGCGTCCCCCACGCGAGCCAACTCCAACTGGCCCAGCCCCTGCTGACGTTGGCCTGGTCGGTGCTCCTCCTCGGCGAACACCTCCCCCTGACGGCCCCCTTGACCGCCCTCGCGGTCCTGGCCTGCATCGCGGTGACCCAACGGTCCCGGGGCTGAGGGGAGTTGAGCAGCGGGCGACGCGCGACGGGCCCCGGTCCGAGGGCCGTTGGAGGGGGCCCACCGCTCAACGGCCGTGAGGCTGACGGGCGTTGAGCCGGGCCCGCCGGTCGACGGACCCGGCCCTCACCACCGTTGCACCAGAACTGCCGTTGCACGGACCGCCGGACAACAGCCCGCAGCCCAGCGGGCGTTGGGCCGGAACCCGCGCGCCGCTGACCTCAAGGAGTGAGGCCTCCGGCGCTGTCGGCTCACCTCACCGTGGGCTTCTGGTGCGGGTGCGGTAGTGGTCGGCGACCACGCGGGCCATCGCTCCCGCCGGGTCCGTCGTGACCTCCTTCGCGGCGAAGAAGACGTGGCCGCGCACCTGCGGGTACTTCTTCGCGAGGGTGAGGTGGCGGGAGAGTTCCGCCGGGTCCTGCCAGGCGGCGGGCTGGGCCGGGTCGCCCGCCTTGTAGAGGGCCTCGCCGATGTAGAGGCGGGTCTTCGAGTCGCGCGCGACGTCGGCCCACCAGTCCACCAGCGTCGCGTAGTCGGCGGCCGGGAAGCCGATGTTCCAGTAGACCTGCGGGACGATGTAGTCGATCCAGCCCTCCTGCACCCACTTTCGGGTGTCGGCGCAGAGGTCGTCGTAGGTCTGCACCCCCGCCGCCGTGTCCGAACCCCGCGCGTCCGTCGTCGCGTTGCGCCACACCGCGAACGGGCTGATGCCGAACCGGGTGGTCGGCCGGGTCTCCTTGATGCGGGCGGCCATCTCGCGCACCAGGCGGTCGATGTTGTCGCGCCGCCAGGCCGCCCGGTCCGGGAACCCGGCGCCGTAGCGGTCGTAGGCCTCGTCGTCGTCGAAGGTCTGCCCGGCCACCGGGTACGGGTAGAAGTAGTCGTCGAAGTGGACGGCGTCGACCGGGTAGCGGCGCACCGCGTCCACCATGGCGTCCTGCACGAACGCGCGGACCTCGGGCAGCCCCGGGTTGTAGTAGAGCTTGCCGCCGTAGGTGACCACCCACTCCGGGTGCGTGCGCGCGGGGTGCGAGGCGGCGAGCTTCGACGGATCGGTGTGGTTGGCGATCCGGTACGGGTTGAACCAGGCGTGCAGTTCGAGGCCGCGCGCGTGCGCCTCCGTCACCGCCGTCTGCAACGGGTCCCAGCCGGGGTCGACGCCCTGGGTCCCGGTGAGGTACTGCGACCAGGGCTCGTAGGGCGAGGGCCACAGCGCGTCGGCCGTCGGACGCACCTGGAACATCACGGCGTTGAGCCGGTCCCGCGCCGCCTTGTCGAGGTGGGCGATCAGCTCCGCGCGCTGCGCCGCCGCCGTCAGACCGGTCCTGGACGGCCAGTCCCGGTTGGCCACGGTCGCCAGCCACACCCCGCGCATCTCGGTGACCGCGCGCCGCCCGCCCCGCGCCGCCGCCGCCGTGGCACCCGGCGTGAACGTGAGCGTCGACAGCACGGCCGTGGTGAACGCCCGCCGTGTCACTCGCCCCATCTGCACACCCCCAGAAGAACAATGCGGTCCGCACGTCACGGACCGGCTCCGCGCACAGCATGCCCGACGCGGGCCCGCCCCCGGCGATCGATCATCGATACTTGGGAGTAACGTGCACGATCGGAGCAGGCCCCGAACGAGTGGGTCCTGCCGCACGCGTGAGACCAGCGAAGGGGACGATGTGACGGACATCCCGGCGGGAGACATCGAGCGCGTCGGAGTGGTCGGCTGCGGCCAGATGGGCGCGGGCATCGCCGAGGTGTGCGCCCGCTCCGGCCTGGACGTGAAGGTGGCCGAGACCACCGGCGAGGCCCTGGAGATCGGCCGCACCCGGCTGTACAACTCCCTGGCCAGGGCGGCCGAGCGCGGCAAGATCAGCGAGGAGGAGCGGGACGCCACGCAGGCGCGGCTCAGCTTCACCACCGACCTCGGCGAGTTCGCCGACCGGGACCTGGTGATCGAGGCCGTCGTCGAGAACGAGCAGGTGAAGACGGAGATCTTCCAGGTGCTCGACCAGGTGGTGACCCGCCCGGACGCGATCCTCGCCTCCAACACCTCGTCGATCCCGGTGGTGAAGCTGGCGGTCGCCACCTCGCGGGCCGACCAGGTCATCGGCATCCACTTCTTCAACCCGGCGCCGGTCCAGAAGCTCGTCGAGCTGATCCCGGCGCTCACCACGTCGGAGGCGACGCTCGCGCGGGCCCAGCTCTTCGCCGAGAAGCTGCTCGGCAAGCACGCGATCCGCGCCCAGGACCGCTCCGGGTTCGTAGTCAACGCGCTGCTCGTGCCGTATCTGCTGTCCGCGGTACGGATGTTCGAGTCGGGCATCGCGGGCCGCGACGACATCGACAACGGCATGGAGCTGGGCTGCGCCCACCCGATGGGCCCGCTGAAACTGGCGGACCTGATCGGCCTGGACACGGTCGCGTCGATCGCGCACTCGATGTACGAGGAGTACAAGGAGCCCCTCTACGCCGCTCCCCCACTGCTCCAGCGGATGGTCGACGCGGGCCGCCTCGGCCGCAAGACGGGGTCGGGGTTCTACAGCTACGGCTGAGTCCGGCGTCACGCTCCGGTGCGAACGGGCCCGTCGCATTCACACTCCGTGTGCGCGCCGGGCTCGTACCCACCCCTCCCACACGCTCCCCCCGCGCGCGGCGGACGGGTTGACTCCTCATGTGCAGGCCGACACGCGCAGGCACACGATGCGTCAACTGGAGAGGAGCGGCCTCGTGACCGCCGAACCCGAGCAGACCGTGGTTCATGGAGAACTCGCGGAGTTACGCCGCCGCCTCGATGTCGCGTACGCGCGCGTCGAGGGCGGACTGGCGCTGCTCAACCACCGTACCGAGGAGACCGGCAAGGAGATCGACGAACTGACCGCCCGGGTCGGGACATTGGAGCACGCCCGCTGGCCGCTGCCCGCGGTCGCGGCGCTCACGTCGTTGGGCGCGCTCGTCGTGACGGTCTGGCAGGTCCTGGGCCGATGACGGTCCAGGACCCGGTGGGAGGCTTCGGGGGGTCAGGACATGTCGTCCTGTCCGAGCCTGAGATGGTGCAGGAGTAGCAGTGCCGCCGCCATGTTGGCGGCCGGGACCTCGCCGCGGGCGACCAGGTCCGGGACCAGCTTCAGCGGGACCCATTCCCGGCGGTCCGACTCGAAGTCGTCCACGGGGTGTCCGATGTACTCACCTGCGTCGGCCCAGTAGATGTGGTGCCGGGCGTCGGTGAGTCCGTTGGACGGCTCCACGCTCATCAGGTGGCGCAGCGGTCCCGGCCGCCAGCCGGTCTCCTCCTCCAGCTCCCTGGCCGCCGCGACGACGAGGTCCTCGCCGTCCTCGACGACACCGGCCGCGAGTTCCCAGCCCCAGCTGTCGGTGATGAAGCGGTGGCGCCACAGGAGGAGCACCTCGTTGGCCTCGTTCACCACCGTGGCCACGGCGACGGGCCGCAGCCGGATCATGAAGTGGTCGAGATGCCGGCCGTCCGGCAGTTCGACATCCGCGAGATTGACGCTGAACCAGCGATTCGAGTACACGGTTTGTTCGTTCTTTTTCGCCCACTGCACGGTTCTGCCACCTTTCGCCGAGTAGGTGGCAATATCGCAGCCGAAACGGCGACGCAGCAGGCGTGAACGAAGCTGCGCCCGGCGCAGCGGCGGGCGCAGTGAGGGCGCGCTGAGGGCGGTTGAGCCCCGGGACACTCGCCCCGGGCCGCCGATTACAGCGGCACCCGCAGCGCCCCGTCGATCAGCTCGGCGGCCTCGGCGGCGCCCGCGCCACCGCGCCCCACCAGGTGCTCGCGCACCTCGCGGAGCCGGTCGCGCAGCCGCTGCGACTCCATGCCCCGGGCCTGTTCGGCCATCCGCACCGCCGTCGCGCCCGCCTTGTCGGCGTGCCCCTGGCGCAACTCGATGGTGCTGAGCATCGCCAGCCGGTGCACCCGCCCCCGGTCGTGCGCCGGGGTGTCCACGGCCGCCGCCGCGTGCTCTCCGGCCGCCGCCAGCTCCCCGAGGCTGAGCAGGGCCTCTGCCACCTGAACGTTGATCAGGCCCGGTTGGACGTAGCCGGTCTCGTCGGGTTCGTGGCCGCGCCGGATGCGCCCGGCGGCGGTCTCGGCGCGGCGGATGCAGGCCAGGGCGCTGGTGGAGTCGCCCAGGTGCGCGTACGCCTTCGCCTGCATCGCGTACAGGTCCGAGGCGAGCGCCGGGGTGATCTGCTTGCCCGCGGCCCGCAGCGCGGCCTCCGCGAAGGCGACGGACTGCCGGAACTCCCGCATGAACAGCGACTGGTTGACCAGCAGCGCGATCACATAGGCGCCAAGTCCCCGGTCCCCGCTGGCCTTTGCCAGCCGCAGCGCCTGATGGAAGTACCGCTGGGCCAGCCCGTGCGCGTCGGAGTCGTACGCGCAGATCCCCGCGACGGCGACCAACCCGCCGGTGGCACGGTGCAGTTGGCGGCCCAGTCCGTCGGGGTAACTGCCTCGCAGCAGGGGCGCCGCCTCGGCGTTGAGGAACCCGACGATCCGGGTGCGGGTCGCGATGCCGCCGGTCTTGCGGTACATCTGCTCGTAGTGCGCGCGGGCCGAGCTGAGCACCTCCAGATCGACGCCGGTGACCCGGTGCTGGCCGCCCCGCGAGACGTCCACGTCCTCGGGCGGGTTCTCCCACTCCCACACCGGCATCACGGCCGGGGTGCCGGTGACGGCGTGGGCGCCCAGGACATGCGGGCGCTGCTGCTCGTCGGAGCGCCACAGGGCCGTGGCCCGTTCGACGAACCCGGACAGGGAGGTGGCGTGCGCGGCGGACGGTTCGCCCGGGAGGCCGAGGCCGATGTCGTCCAGGGTGACGGGTCTGTGCAGGCGGGTGGCGAGCACCTCGCAGATCAGGTCGGGGACCTGGCCTCGGGGCCGCTGGCCCTTTAACCACCGTGCCACGGCGGTGTGTTCGTAACGGAGGGCGAGTCCTCGTGCCCGCCCCGCCTGGTTCACATGTGCGGCAAGACCAGCATGCGAGATGCCGGCCTCGTCAAGGATCGCGTCAAGTAACGCATTGGGCTGCACGGCCGCGCCCCCAGACTCCACCAATGGGTACACCTCACCGTAGCCCACCCCCTTTCACACGGGGTGTGAACCAACTCCGCTACGGCGAGAGGCAGTTCGCCGGGTGCGGCACCGTCGTGGCTGGTCGCGCAGTTCCCCGCGCCCCTACGGACCAACTCCGTTGCGGTGAGAGGCAGTTCACCGGGTGCAGCGCCGTCGTGGCTCGCCGCGCAGTTCCCCGCGCCCCTAGGGGGTTGCAGCCGACCTGCACTCCACGGGTCAACCCCGTCCGCAGGGGCATGGGGACGCAGCCCCCACCAAGGGGCGCGGGGAACTGCGCGACAAGCCCCCACCGAGCCGCACCCACCCACGACCCCGTCTGTCCAGGGGCGCGGGGAACTGCGCGAGCGACCACAGCGCACCCGCACAAGACCACGCACCCCCGTTCGCGGGGCATGGGGGCGCAGCCCCCATCAGGGGGCGCGGGGAACTGCGCGACAAGCCGCAGCGCACCCGCGCAAGACCCCGCACCCCCCGCGGCCAGCGCCTAGCTGCGAAGTACCGCCCCGACCCGCTCGCCCGCCAGGGCAACCGCCGCATCCCGCGCAGCAGACGCCTCATCGACCGTCAACGTCCGGTCCCCCGCGCGGAAGCGCAACGCGTAGGCGAGCGACTTCCGCCCCTCACCGAGCTGCCCGGCGTTCTCGTAGACGTCGAACAGCCGGATGGACTCAAGGAGTTCACCCGCCCCGTCACGCAGCGCGGCCTCCACATCGGCATGCGCCACACCGGCATCGACGACGAGCGCGACATCCTGCGTGGCCATCGGGAACGTCGAGATCCGCGGCGCCTGCACGAGCGCCACCCCGGCCGCCTCCACCGCGTCGAGATCCAGCTCCATCGCGCTGCTGCGATCGGGCAGCCCGAACGCCTTCAGGACACGGGGATGCAGCTCACCGGCGTGGCCGACGACCCGCTCGACCCCGTCGACGACGACCGCCAGTTCGGCGGTGCGCCCGGGGTGCCAGGGCCCGTACTGCCCCTTGCGGACGATGAGTTCGGCACCGGCCTCACGGGCGACGACCCGCGCCGCCTCGACCGCGTCGGCCCAGTCGGCCGGACGGCCCTTGCCCCACCAGCCGGCCTGCTCGCGGGCGCCCGTGAGGACGACAGCGACGTGCCGGGGCTGATCGGGCAGCGCGGCGTCGAGCGCGGCGATCTCCTCGACGGTGGGCCGCCGGTCCACGGGCAGCGCGGCGGCGACGGCGGCCTCGGCACGCGGGTGGAAGACGAGCCCGGTCTCGAAGAGCGCGAGATCGTGCGAGCCCCGGCCGTCGTTGCGCCGCAGCGCCCCGAGCAGCCCCGCCAGCAGCGTCGTACGAAGGGCGGGCTCCTCGTCGTTGAGCGGGTTGACGAGCCTCACGACCTGACGGTTCGGGTCGTCGGCGGCCAGCAGCAGCTGGTCGAAGACCTGCTCGCCGAGGAACGGGTAGCTCAGCGCCTCGACGTACCCGGCACCGGCCAGCGCCCGACCGACCCGCCGGTGCAGCCGCTGGCGTGCGGTGAGGCCGTGCCCGGCGCGGGGCCTGGGCAGCGTGGAGGGCAGGTTCTCGTAGCCCTCAAGGCGGATGACCTCCTCGGCGAGGTCGTTGGCGGCGACCAGGTCGGGCCGCCAGGACGGGACCGTGACGAGCAGCTCGTCCTGCCCGTAGACGTCGCAGCCGACCTGCTGGAGGCGGCGTACGACGGTCTCGCGGCCGTAGGTGACACCCGCGACCTTGTCGGGGTGGTCGGCCGGCGCGCTGATGGTGTGCGGCGCGGACGGCGCGACGATCTCGGTGACCCCGGCCTCCGCGCTGCCGCCCGCGAGCAGCACGAGGAGGTCGACGGTGCGCTGCGCGGCGGCCGCCGCGGCCTGCGGGTCGACCCCGCGTTCGAAGCGCCGGGACGCCTCGGAGGACAGCTTGTGCCGACGGGCGGTGCGGGCGACGGACACCGCGTCGAAGTGCGCGGCCTCGATGACGACGTCCGTCGTGGCCCGCTCGGTGTCGTCGCCGATCTCGGTGTTCGCGCCGCCCATGACGCCGGCGAGCCCGATGGGGCCGCGGTCGTCGGTGATCACCAGGTCCTCGGTGTGCAGGACGCGCTCGACGCCGTCGAGGGTGGTGATCTTCTCGCCCTCCTGGGCGCGGCGCACACCGACGGTGCCCTGGACCAGCGCGCGGTCGTAGGCGTGCAGCGGCTGGCCCAGCTCCATCATCACGTAGTTGGTGACGTCGACGGCGAGGGAGATCGGGCGCATGCCGACCTTCTGGAGCCGGCGCTGGAGCCAGATCGGGGAGCGTGCCTCGGGGCTCAGCCCGGTGACCGTGCGGGCGGTGAACCGGTCGCAGCCGACCGGGTCGGTGACCTGCACGGGGTAGCCGTAGGCGTTGGGCCCGGGGACGTCGAGGAGGGCCGGGTCGCGCAGCGGCAGGCCGTAGGCGATGGCGGTCTCGCGGGCGACGCCGCGCAGCGACAGGCAGTCGCCGCGGTTGGCGGTGACGGCGATGTCGAGGACCTCGTCGACCAGTTCGAGCAGCTCGATGGCGTCCTTGCCGACCTCGGACTCGGGCGGCAGCACGATGATGCCGTGGCTGCCGTCGTCGCCCATGCCCAGCTCGTCGCCGGAGCAGATCATGCCGTGGGACGTCTTGCCGTAGGTCTTGCGGGCGGCGATCGCGAAGTCACCGGGCAGCACGGCGCCCGGGAGGACGACGACGACCTTGTCGCCGACGGCGAAGTTGCGGGCGCCGCAGACGATCTCCTGCGGCTCACCGCTGCCGTTGGCCATACCGACGTCGACGGTGCAGAACCGGATCGGCTTCTTGAAGCCCTCCAGCTCCTCGATGGTCAGGACCTGACCGACGACGAGGGGGCCCTTGAGACCGTCGCCGAGCTGCTCGACGGTCTCGACCTCCAGGCCGGCGGACACCAGCTTGGCCTGTACGTCACGGCCGGTTTCCGTCGCCGGCAGGTCGACGTACTCCCGCAGCCAGGAAAGCGGGACCCGCATCAGATCTCCATCCCGAACGGCCGGGTGAAACGGACGTCACCCTCGACCATGTCTCGCATGTCTTCGACGTTGTGGCGGAACATCAGCATCCGCTCGATGCCGAACCCGAAGGCGAACCCGCTGTACTTCTCGGGGTCGACGCCGCAGGCGGCCAGCACCTTGGGGTTGACCATGCCGCAGCCGCCCAGTTCGATCCAGCCCTCGCTGGAACAGGTGCGGCAGGGCCGGTCGGGGTTGCCGACGGACTCGCCGCGGCAGACGTAGCACACCATGTCCATCTCGGCGGACGGCTCGGTGAACGGGAAGAAGTTGGGCCGCAGCCGCGTCTTGATGTCCGTGCCGAACAGGGACTGGACCATGTGGTCGAGCGTCCCCTTGAGGTCGGCCATGGTCAGACCCTCGTCGACGGCGAGCAGCTCGACCTGGTGGAAGACCGGGGTGTGGGTGGCGTCCAGCTCGTCGGTGCGGTAGACCCGGCCGGGGCAGATCACGTACACCGGCAGCTCGCGTTCGAGGAGCGAGCGGACCTGCACGGGCGAGGTGTGGGTGCGCAGCACGACGCCGGAGTCGGCGGTGCCGTCGGGCCCCGCGACGAAGAACGTGTCGGCCTCGCCGCGCGCCGGGTGGTCGGGGCCGATGTTGAGGGCGTCGAAGTTGAACCACTCGGCCTCGGCCTGCGGGCCCTCGGCGACCTCGTAGCCCATGGCGACGAAGACGTCCTCGATGCGCTCGGACAGGGTGGTGAGCGGGTGGCGGGCGCCGGCCGTGACCCGGTCGTAGGGAAGGGTGACGTCCACCGCCTCCTCGACCAGCACCCGGGCGTCACGCTCGGCCTCCAGCTCGGCCTGACGGGCGGCGAGGGCCTTGTTGACGGCGCCGCGCGCCTGCCCGACGAGCTTGCCCGCGGCGGCCTTGGCCTGCGGGGGCAGCGCGCCGATCTCCCGGTTGGCGAGGGCCAGCGGGGAGGTGCCGCCGGTGTGGGCGACCTTGGCCTCCTGGAGCGCGTCGAGGGAGGGGGCGGCGGCGAAGGCGGCGAGCGCCTCGTCCCGCATCCGTTCGATCTCTTGCGGTTTCAACGCCTCGACCTCGACAGGGTCGTACGACTTATTCGGTGCCGACATCTCTTCCCGTGCTTCCGATTGGCTGGCTGGAGGTCCCCGTCATCGACTCGTGGACAGGACGTCACTGGTCCTGGGACGCAAAGGTGCCAAAGGCCGAGTCTAACGGGGTCGAGGTGGACGTCCGCGCCCGTGGGCCGCTCAGACCAGATAGGCCGGCATGCTCACGGGCAACGTAAATCGGAACTGCGCGCCGCCGCCGGGGGCCCGTCCGACGGTGATGGTGCCGCCGTGGGCCTCGACGATGCCCTTGACGATGTACAGCCCGAGACCGGTGCCGCCGCGCTTGCTGCCCCGCCAGAAGCGGGTGAAGACGCGGTTCATGGACTCCTCCGGGATGCCGGGCCCCTCGTCGCTGACGGTCACCGAGGTACCGGCGTCCTCCCCCTCACGCGGCGACGCCGTGGCCTTGACCTCAATGGTGACGGTTCCCTCGCCGTGGCGCACGGCGTTTTCCAGCAGGTTGCTGAGTACCTGGTCGACCTTGTCGGGGTCGGCCCAGAGCGCGGGCAGCGGCGGTTCGATGCGCAGCAGGAACTTGTCGACGGCCTGCCCGGCGGCGACGTACGCCTGGATGTGCCGGCCGACGGCGGCCCCGATGTCGACGGGCTGGCGGCGTACTTCCAGGCGGCCCGAGTCGATGCGGGAGATGTCGAGCAGCTCGGCGATGAGCCGGGTGACGCGGTCGGCGTCGGCGTCGACGGTCTCCAGCATCAGCCGCTTCTGGTCGTCGGTGAACCGTTCCCACTTGGCGAGGAGGGTCGCGGTGAAGCCCTTGACGGAGGTGAGCGGGGAGCGCAGTTCGTGGGCGACGGTGGCGATCAGCTCGGCGTGGCTGCGCTCGGTGCGGCGCCGGGCCTCGGTGTCCCGCAGGCCGACGACGACGCGGTGGACGGGGCCGAGGGGCTGGGTGCGGAGGTAGCGGGCGGTGACGAGGACCTCGTGGCCGCCCGGCAGCAGGAGGTTGCGTTCGGGCTGCCGTAACCGGATGGCGAGGCCGCCGTAGGGGTCGGTCAGCTGCCACCAGCGCCTGCCCTCCAGGTCCTCCAACGGCAGGGCCTTCTCCAGCCGCCGTCCGAGGGCGTCCTCGGCGCGCAGGGCGGTGATGCGTTCGGCGGCGGCGTTGAAGCGGATCACCTGGCCGTGCTCGTCGGCGATCACGAGCCCGTCGGGCAGCTCGTCCGGGTCGATGCCCGGGTCGGCGGCGCGGTGAGCCCGTTCACCGCGTGTCCCCGGTGCGCTGCCCGTGCCGACACTCATCCCGGTTCCTCACCCTTCAGACGACGCGGTGGGCCGCCCCCCGAGCTGGTCACCCTACTGGCTCCCGGTGACGGAACGGCACCCTCCGGCGGCACGCTGTGCCCGGGCGGAGGCATAGAGACATACGGCGGCGGCGGTGGCGAGGTTCAGACTCTCGGCCTTCCCGTGGATCGGGACGCGGACGACGGCGTCGGCGAGGGCGCGGGTCTCCTCGGGCAGCCCCCAGGCCTCGTTGCCGAACACCCAGGCGGTGGGCCCGCCCATGGCGCCCCGGTCCAGCTCGTCGTCGAGGTCGTCGGCGCCTGCCCCGTCGGCGGCGAGGACGCGCACCCCGGCGTCCTTGAGCCCGGCCACGGCCTGCTCGACGGGCACCCCGACGGCGACCGGCAGATGGAACAGCGAGCCGACGGAGGCCCGCACGGCCTTGGGGTTGTACAGGTCCACGGAGGCGTCGGTGAGGACGACGGCGTCGGCTCCGGCGGCGTCCGCGCACCGCAGCACGGTCCCGGCGTTGCCGGGGTCCCGCACATGGGCGAGCACGGCGACGAGCCGCGGCCGAGCCTTCAGGATCTCCTCGAAGGAGGTGTCGAGGAACCGGCACACCCCCACCAGGCCCTGCGGGGTGACGGTGGTGGAGATGTCGGCGATGACCTGCTCGTCGGCGAGATGGACCCGGGCACCGACGGCGTGGGCCTCTCCCACGATGTCGGCGTACCGTTCGGCGGCCTCGGCGGTGGCGAACAGCTCGACGAGCGTGTCCCCGTGCCCCGCGGCCTCCCGCACGGCCTGCGGCCCCTCGGCGAGGAACAGCCGTTCCTTCCCCCGGAAGTTCCGCTTCCCGAGCCGCCGAGCCGCAACGACCCGCGCAGACCGAGCAGAGACCACCCCACCCCAACCCAACTCCACCAAGCTCACCTAACCCTCAAGCCCCACAGAACCGGCATTCCTTCCGCCAACCTCTCCCCGCCACAACGAAGTTGCCCGACGGCGCCAAACCACCAGTCCCCGCCGAGCCGGCGATCTCTCCCCGCCGCAACGGCGCTCCACCACAACGAAGTTGTCCGGCGATGCCAAACCACCAGTCCCCGCCGAGCCGGCGATCTCTCCCCGCCGCAACGGCGCTCCACCACAACGGAGTCACCCGGCGGTGCCGAACCGGCAGTCTCTTCCCGCCGAACCGGCACTGCCTCCCCGCCGCAACGGCGCTCCACCACAACGGAGTCACCCGGCGGTGCCGAACCGGCAGTCTCTTCCCGCCGAACCGGCACTGCCTCCCCGCCGCAACGGCGCCCCACCACAACGGAGTTGTCCGGCGAGCGGGGCCCGGGCCCCAAGCACATCGGACCCGCAGACCGCTATGGGCCTACGGGTCCGACCACCTCACGCCCGGCCAAAGCCAAGCGCAGCGTCACGCAGCCTTGGGCGCGTTGACGTCCGCCGGCAGCGCCTTCTGGGCAACCTCGACGAGCGCGGCGAACGCGCCCGCGTCGTTGACGGCCAGCTCAGCGAGGATCTTGCGGTCCACCTCGACGTTGGCGGCCTTCAGACCCTGGATGAAGCGGTTGTAGGTGATGCCGTTCGCGCGGGCAGCGGCGTTGATGCGCTGAATCCACAGCTGGCGGAAGTCACCCTTGCGCTTCTTGCGGTCGTTGTAGTTGTAGACCAGCGAGTGGGTGACCTGCTCCTTGGCCTTGCGGTACAGGCGCGAACGCTGACCGCGGTAGCCGGAGGCGGCTTCGAGGATCGCCCGGCGCTTCTTGTGGGCGTTGACTGCCCGCTTGACGCGTGCCACTTTTTAACTCCTTGTAGCGGGGCCGTGGTGGGACTCACACGGCCCGGAAACGTTTGGGTCCCGGTCAGAGGTCAGGCGCCCTGCGGCGCCCGACGTCACTTGCCGAGAAGCTTCTTGATCTTCTTGGCGTCGCCCGGGGCCATCTCGGCGTTGCCGGTGAGGCGACGCGTCAGACGGGACGACTTGTGTTCGAGCAGGTGGCGCTTGCCGGCGCGCTCACGGAGCACCTTGCCGGAGCCGGTGACCTTGAAGCGCTTGCTGGCACCGCTGTGCGACTTGTTCTTCGGCATAGCGCCGTTCTCTCCTCGTCGGTGGCGTTCCGGTGCCCGGTCACGAAAACCGGGCACGTCGGAACGTCGCTGTTGTCGGTTACTTGTGGTCCTGGGACTCGCGTCCCGTGGATCACGCCTCGGCGGGCTCCTCGGCGGGTGCCTCGACCTCGGTCTCGGCGCCGTCCAGCGCCTCGTCCTCGGACTCGGCGGCGTTCTGCGAGCGACCCGGGTTGGCCTTCGCGTCCGCCTTGCGGGCTTCCTGCGCCTGGCGGGCCTCGGCCATCGCCTCGGTCTTCTTCTTGTGCGGACCGAGAACCATGATCATGTTTCGGCCGTCCTGCTTCGGGTTCGACTCGATGAACCCGAGGTCCTGAACGTCCTCCGCGAGCCGCTGCAACAGCCGGTAGCCCAGTTCGGGCCGGGACTGCTCGCGACCACGGAACATGATCGTGATCTTGACCTTGTCGCCCTGCTTGAGGAACCGAACGACGTGACCCTTCTTGGTGTCATAGTCGTGCGGGTCGATCTTCGGCCGGAGCTTCATCTCCTTGATGACCGTGTGCGCCTGGTTCTTGCGCGCCTCACGGGCCTTCATGGCCGACTCGTACTTGAACTTCCCGTAGTCCATGAGCTTGCACACGGGCGGACGGGCGTTCGCCGCCACCTCGACGAGGTCGAGGTCGTACTCCTGAGCGAGCTCCAGTGCCTTGGCCAGGGGGACGATGCCCACCTGCTCGCCACTGGGGCCTACAAGTCGCACCTCGGGAACGCGAATCCGGTCGTTGATGCGGGGCTCGGCGCTGATGAATCCTCCTCGGTTAGCACCACACGACGGTCTGGCGGACAGCCGTGCATGTCTCTACTCTCCTCAGACCTAACCGCGCCGAAGCATGAAAAATGCCCCGGACGATCACGGTGCGGGGCTCCAAAGCACTACCGGAGCACCGCCGCGATGTCGCGGGGCGCGCTTTCGGGCGACTCCATCGTCCGTACGGAACGATGGCTGCCGCCTGACCGGGTGACCTGCCTGTCCCGGGGGACGGTCAGGTGGGAGATCGGAGCCTCCACTTGTGGGCCGGTACTCAGCTCGCACTGGGCACGTTCGGCCGGTCGTCACACAAGGTTAGCAGCTGCCCGGGGGTGGTGCGAACCCGTGGGAGCCGGGGCCTATCGTGTGGGACATGAGTGACACCCCTGCCGAGTCCGTCCCCTCCGCCGAGGCTCCCGACTTCGACGCGATGACCCGGGACATCGCCGAGGTCCCCGCCGTCGAGGTGATCGTGACGGTCGCCGTCAATCTGATGAGCGCCGCCGCCGTGAAGCTCGGGCTGACCGAGGAGGGCGACGCCTACAAGGACCTGGACGAGGCCCGCAAGCTGGTCACCGCGCTGGCCGGGCTGCTGGACGCGAGCACGACCGAGATCAGCTCCTTCCACGCGGCTCCCCTGCGGGACGGCCTGAAGTCGCTCCAGTTGGCCTTCCGCGAGGCGTCGGTCGTCCCGGACGAGCCGGGCAAGGGTCCGGGCGAGAAGTACACGGGCCCGATCTACGCCTGACCCGGTCCCCTCAGATCTGGACCTCTTCCCTCACATACAAGGGCTCGCCCGGAGGCGTCGCCCCGACCGGCAGCAGTGCCAGGTCGAGGCCGCGCACCAGGCGGGCCCTCAGTGTCTCGTCGGCGGCGAGCCGCTCGGCGACCGAGCGGGCGGCCCCGGCCGACTCCAGGACGAGGGCGAGGGTGCCGTCGGCCGTGCCGGGACCGAGATGGGCGCGGAGCACGGCGGGCTCGGCGGCGACGACGGCCCGCACCGCGTCCCGCACGACGGGGTCGGCGTGCGGATCGGTGCTGGTGCGCCCCTCGGCGAGCGCGAGCAGCAGCGGCCCGGTCACCTCGAACGGCACCGGTCCGGCCAGGTCAAGGACGACGGTGTCGGCCTTCTCGTGCGCCGCCGCCTGGAGCGCCTGATGCAGCGGAACGGCGACGGGGCGGGCCTCGGGGTCCCAGCGGGCCAGCGTCTGGGTCGAGGTGAAGGCGGGCAGCGCGACGCGGGCGCCGGCCTTCAGGGTGGGGACGGCCATGTCGCTGGTCTTCTCGCGGCGCAGCCCGTTCTCGTCCTCCTCCACCTCGCCGAGCACCGCGACGACGGGCACCAGGAGCCGGGCGCCCTGCAACGCGGCCAGCACGGGGGCGACGGCGGTGCGGTCCTCGGCCCAGGCGGCGAGCGCGCCGCTCAGCCGCGGGTCGGCCGAGCCGTCGTCGTCGGAGAAGCCGGGGTCGGGGATGTTCTTGTTCGCCACGGTCACCGAGCCTATCGGGGGGCTGCCGCCGGGCCTGTGCGGGTCCGGAAACGCGACCGTCACCGTCTTCACAGGTTTCTCAGAGAGACCTGACACATCTCTAACATTCATCTAACCGGCCGCACAGATCCCGCACCCACCATCACGGGATGGAGTCTCCCAGAGCCACCCGCCGCCGTGCCCGTCCGTCGCGGGTCCGCCCGCTGCTCTACACCGCCCTGGCGGCGGTGACCGTTCTGGGGGGAACGGCGGCGGGGACCGTGTATGTGAAGGCGCAGGCGCACTCCGGGGCGGCCGACGTATCGTCGGCGGCGACGGCAGCCGACAGCCCTTCCCTGGAGTCCGTGGAACCCGTGGCGCAACCGACGGTCGATTACGACGCCCGCCTGACGAAGGCCATGAAGTCCGTGAGCGTGCCGGACGGCGCCGCGGTGTCGGTGGCGGTCCTGGACGTCTCCTCGGGGGCGAACGCCTCGTACGGGAAGGGCGCGTTCGACACGGCGAGCATCGTGAAGGTCGACATCCTGGCGACGTTGCTGCTCCAGGCGCAGGACGCGGGGCGGCATCTGACGGCGGCGGAGAAGTCGTACGCGACCTCGATGATCGAGAACAGCGACAACGCGTCGGCGACGGCGTTGTGGGACCGGATCGGGAAGGCCGGGGGGCTCGACGCGGCGAACAAGCGGTTCGGGCTGACCGGCACCGAGGGCGGCGCGGGTGTGCTGTGGGGGCTGACCCAGACCACGGCGGCCGATCAACTCACCCTGCTTGAGCAGGTGTTCGGCACCAACTCGACGTCGAAGCTGAGCGCGGCCTCGCGGGCGTATCTCCAGGGGCTGATGGGGCAGATAGCGTCCGACCAGCAGTGGGGTGTCTCGGCGGCGGACGACGGTTCCGGGTGGGCGCTGAAGAACGGCTGGCTGCCGCGCAGCACCACCAATCTGTGGGACGTCAACAGCATCGGCCGGGTGACGACGAACGGCCGGCACTACCTGGTGGCGGTGGTGTCGAAGGGCAACGCGACGCAGGCGAAGGGCATCACGCTGGTGGAGTCGACGGCGAAGGCGGCGATCGCCGCGCTGCGATGAGCCGTTCCGGATGACTCGTTCCGTCGGCTAGAAGCCGTCGTCGAGTTCCCGTGGGCGGCGTCCGCGCCACAGGACGACGGCGGCGACCAGCAGGACGCCGCCGGCGCTGCCCGCCAGTGGGGCGACCCAGTCGGTGGTGCCGGTGTCGGACGTGGCGGTGTCGGGCCCTGAGCCGAAGTACTTGTCGCCGTAGGACGCCGCCTGGAGGCCTTCCGGGGTGAGGCGGCCGGCGGCTTTGAGGGCTGCGGCGGGGTCGATGAGCCCGAAGCCGCGGGAGTCGTCGTGGCCGCCGACGGGGGCGTCCCGCGCGGTGTCCTCCAGGAGCTTCTTGATCTGGGCCGGGGTGAGGCCGGGGTGGGCGGCCTTGACGAGGGCCACGGCACCGGAGACGAACGCGGAGGCCGCGCTCGTTCCCCAGCCTTGGTAGTACTTGTGGTCGGGGTCGGCGATGACGATGTCGACGCCGGGCGCGCTGACGGTGGCGTACCAGCGGCGGGTGGAGAAGGCGGCGCGGGTGCCGTAGCGGTCGACGGCGGTCGCGGCGATCACGCCCGGGTAGGCGGCCGGGTAGGAGACGTGGTCGCCCTTCTCGCCGCCGTTGCCCGCGGAGGCGACGACGGCGACGCCCTTCTTGAGGGCGTACTGGACGGCCTCGTCCTCGCTGGGTTCGGGGTGGGCGGAGGCGGAGTCGTCGCCGAGGGAGAGGTTGATGACGTCGGCGCCGTGGTCGGCGGCCCAGCGGATGCCTTCGGCGAGGGCGTTGCCACGGGTGCTGCGGGCCTTGGCGCGGGCCGGGTCGCCGTCCTCCAGGATCACCCGCACGGGCAGGATCTTGGCGTCCGGGGCGAGGCCCATGACCCCGTCCGCGTCCCCCACGCCATGGCCGTGACCTGCGATGATCCCGGCCATCGCGGTGCCGTGCCGGGCCCAGGAACGGTCGCCCTCCCGCGCGCCGAAGCCGACCATGTCCTTGCCGGTGAGGACGTTCCCGGCGAGGTCGGGGTGGTCGGCCTCGACGCCGGTGTCGAGAACGGCGACGGTGACGCCCTTGCCCCGGGTGGTCTGCCAGACCTCCTGCGTGTGCAGGGCGTCGAGGGCCCACTGCTGGGCGCGTATGCCGTCGGCGTGCGCGGCGGTGGACGGCACGAGCACGAGCCCGGCGGCGAGCAGCGCGCCGATCGCCGATCGGCCGACGGCCCTCACGCGGACGGCTCCGGGTCGGCGCCGACGTCCTTGCGCAGGGCGCGTTCGACGCGGTCGGCGAGGCCCTGCGCCTCGTTGCCGAGGCCGGCCTGGGCGGGGGGCGTGGTGGCGCCGGAACTCATGGCTTCCTCGGCGGGCTGGGGGGCATCGACGCTGCGGCCGTCGGCCCAGCCGGAGACGGAGTAGACGACGACGGGGGCGTCGGTGAGGACGGACACCGTCCAGGACGCGCGCTGTGCGTCGCCGAAGCGGGCGGCGGCGGTGTCCTCGGCGGCGTACGGGCGGGGCATGAGGTCGGTCCGCTGGTCCAGCTTCTCGTTCTCGAAGCGCCGGGCGAGGGAGCGGGTGGACGCCTCGTCGGCCTTGGTGAACATCAGTCCGACGGTGGTGACGAAGCTCTGGGTGGCGTCGGTGTAGGTCGCCCGCAGCAGGCGTCGGCATCCCACCGGCGCGAGTGCTGTGCGCAGCAGCGGGTCGAACGCGTTCTGGCAGCCGCTGTCGGGCGCGACGGCGACCCGGGTCCAGGTCCGGTCGGCCCCGCCGGGCCCTGCGCCCTTGCCCTCGATGGTGCGCGGGAACAACTCGTCGACGGGAACGCTGTGCCAGATCCCGGCCGCCGTGTCGAACGAACTGCGGTCCTGCCCCTCCGGCTCCCCGACCAGCCAACTCCCGGTCACCGCACCGCCGATGAGCCCGAGCCCGAGCACCACACACCCGGCGACGGCGGCGACCCGCCCCCGCACCAGCCCCCCGATCGCCCGAGGCCGCCCCAGCCCGTCGTACCCCTCCGGCTCCCCGAACGACACAACAGGCCGCCCCCCGACGGGCCCAGGAGCACTCCAGGACAACGCCGGATCAGGCCCATCCCCACCCACCCCCGAACCAGCCCGAACCGTCACCTCCCCAGTCCCAACAGGCTGAACAGGCTGAACAGGCTGAACAGGCGAACATCCAACACCGGCCGCCCGCCCAACTCCGAAGTCACCGGCCGCCCGTCGGGGCGCGGGGCCACGCCGGGAGTCAGGGTCGGCGGACACCCGCCGAGGGCCAGGATCGGCGGAGCCACGCCGGGGGTCGGGGTCCCGCGACACACGCCGGGGGTCGGGGTCGGCGGAGCCACGCCGGGGGTCAGGGACGGCCGAGCCCTGCCGAGGGTCGGGGTCGGCCGCGCCACGCCGGGGATCAGGGGCGCCGGGCGCCCGTCGGGAGTCGGGGTCCCGCGACACACGCCGGAAGTCGGGGTCGGGGTCGGCCGAGCCACGCTGGGGGTCGGGGACGCCGGGCGCCCGTCGGGAGTCGGGGTGGACGGGCCCGCGCCCCGCGCCGGGTGCCTGTGCGGAGCCCGGACCGGCGGTCCCACGCTCGGAAACGGTGGGGCCAACGGGCGGACGCCCAGCGCCGGATGCCTGCGGGGCGCCCGGACCGGCGGACCTATGTCTGGGGTCGGCGGCCCGAGGAGCGGCGGGGGGAGCGGGCGGGCGCTGGGCGCCGGACGACTGCGGGAAGCCGGGGCTGACAGGGGTGCGCCTGGAATCGGCGGCCCCAGGAGCAGCGGGACCAGCAGGCGAGCCCTCAGCGCCGGACGACTGACCGAAACCGAGGTCGGCTGGTGCACGCCTGGGGACGGGCGGAACGGGCCTGCGCGCAGCGCCGGACGACTGCGCGGGGCCCGAACCGGCGGACCTACGCTCGAAGTTGGCGGCCGGAGAGGCACCGGGGTGGAGCTGGCCTTCAGCGCCGGACAACTGCGCAGGGCGCGAACTGGCGTTCCCGCGCTCGGAGTTGGCGGCCCGAGAAGCGCCGGGGTGGAGCTGGCCTTCAGCGCCGGACAACTGGGCGGCACCGGGGCTGGGCGCACGCCGGGGAACAGGCGGAACGGCCCCGCGCTGCCCGGAGCCCGAAGCGCCGGGCCCATGATCAGCGGCCCGAGGTGCAGCGGGCGGGCACTCAGCACCGGAGGACTGCACGGCACCGGCGCTGTCGGGTGCATGCCGGGGAACGGGCGGAACAGGGGCACGCCCAGCGCCGGGCGCCTGCGCGGAACCCGGACCGGCGGTCCGACGCTCGGGGCCGGCGGGTCGAGGGACGGCAGGGCCAGCGGACGGACGCTCAGCGCTGGACGACTGACCGAACCCGAGGTCCGCGAACCCACGCCCAGCATCAGTAGCCCGCGAAGCGGAAGGGGCAGCACCCGGTGCCTGCGCAGCGCCCGGACCGGCGGACCCACGCCCGGGGGCGGCGACCCGAGGGCCAGCAGGCGGACGCTCAGCACCCGACGGTTGACCGAACCCGAGGTCCGCGAACCCACGCCCAGCATCAGTAGCCCGCGAAGCGGAAGGGGCAGCACCCGGTGCCTGCGCAGCGGCCGGACCGGTGGACCCGCGACCGGGGTCGGCGGACCGAGGGGCGGCAGGGTGAGTCGGTGGGCGTCCGGTGTCCGGCGTTTGTCTGGTGGCCGGGGCCTGGGGGCCCGGGGGTGAGTCGAGGTGGCGGGGAGGTTCCGTCGGGGCTGTGGTGGACCACGGTTCGGCCGGGCGGCGGGACGGGCGTGGGGGCACGGGTGTCTGCCCGGAGGGGCGCTCGGGGTGCCGGGTCGGCCGTGGGGGCACGGGAGGGCCGGGAACGTCGTCCGGGGCGCTGGTCGGGGCGCTGCCTTCCGTCGGCCAACTCCCCGTTGCAGAGCCGGAGTTCGAGCGGGCGGGGCGGTCTAGTCCACGGGAGCCGTTGGCTGGGGCGATGGGGCCGGGGGCCCCGGCCGGGGTGTCCGAGCGGGGCGCGTTGGAGGTGCCCGGTGCCTCGCGGCCGGGGGTGTGAGGGGAGTTCCGTTCCGGGGTGGGCGTGGCCGTGGCGTTTCCGGCCGAGGCCGACTCATTCACGGCGTTCCGCTCGAAACGGCGTGGGCCTCGGCCGTTCTGACCAGGCCAGGGCGTGCCGTGACCGTCCCTGCCGGGCTGCGACGGGGACGGGACGTGGCCGCCCGCTGCACTCCCGTCCGCCCGGGGCTCGCCGCGTCCCTCGCGTTCCGGGGTGCCCTGCGTGGCCGCGTCGGAGGGCACCGCGTTCCTCACGCCGGGGCCCTGCGCGGGCGAGGCCCCCGGACTCACGCCGGGCGACGAAGCACGCCGTTCGCCCGCGCCTCGCACGCCCACCGTCGGCGGCGCATCCGGGAAGCGGGCGGACGCCATCGGCGGGGCCGGGTTGGTGTCGGCCGCGCGGGAAGGGCGGATGTAGGGAAAGTGCGGGCGGGAGGAGGGTCGTTCCGGCACGGAACGGTCAACGCCACCCTCATCGGCGCCCGCCGCACCACCCCGCCTCACCTGCGAACCGTCAACTCCCCGTCCCCCACGCCCGCCCCGCGAGCCATCAACACCAGGTTCCACGTACCCGGCCTGCGTATCACCGGCACCACGTGCCGTACGCCCAGCCCGCGAGCCGTCGTCGCCCGCTTCCGGGCCGCCCCCGCCGAACGCGCCCGTGCTCGACCCGCCACCGGCGTACACCTGCCCACTGCCGGTGAACCCGTCCCTGCTCGACTCACCGCCGGTGAACGCACCCGAACCCGACCGGCCACCGGCGAACTGACCGCTGCCCGAGCCGTCACCACTGAACGGACCATCCCCTGACCCGCCACCACCGAAGAAACCGTCGTTGCTCGACCCGCCACCACCGAACGCACCGCCGTTGCTCGACCCGGCGCCACCGAACGCACCACCGTTGCCCGACCCGGCGCCACCGAACGCACCCTCGTCACCCGACCCGGCGCCACCGAACGCACCCTCGTCACCCGACCCGGCGCCACCGAACGCACCCTCGTCACCCGACCCGGCGGTGCCGGAGGCATCCTCGCCGGCCGGCCCTGCGGTGCCGGACGTGCCGTGGGGGCGGCGGGGGCCGAAGGCGTCGAAAGGAGGGGTGGCTCCTTGCCAGGGGGACCAGACTCCGGTGGAGGGGGCACCCGGGTCCGCAGCGGGGGGCGGCGGTGAGCCGGCCGTCGGGGGGTGCGGCGGGCGTGGCGGTATGGGAGCGTGTTGCGCTTCCGTACCCATGCACCCCCCGTTTCCTCGCACCCCGGGCCCGACCTACACGTACGCGGGCCGGCGTGCTGGCGCTCAATGCCGATGGGATCGGACGGGTCGCGCCGTCCCGGGCACGCATACCCGTACGCGCGGTACGCCATCCCGGCGCGGGCTCGCGACCGGGTCGTTTCCGCCGTACGTGCGCGTCACTCTACGGGTTGCTCCCGGCCGAAGGGGAACCAGTCCCGTCACCCCGGGGCATCTGCCCGGAACGTCCCCCTACCCTGCGGTAATCCTGTCTGGCAGGCTGCGTGCATGACTGCGCTCGCCGCCGACAGGGCCCGTTACGACCGGGCCACAGCCCACCTCGACGCGCCGCTCGCGCTCGTGGATCTGGACGCCTTCGACGCCAACGCGGACGATCTCGTCCGGCGGGCCGGGGGGAAGCCGATCCGGGTCGCCAGCAAGTCCGTGCGCTGCCGTGCCCTGCTCGAACGGGTGCTGGCGCGGGACGGGTTCGCGGGAATCATGTCGTTCACGTTGGCCGAGTCCTTGTGGTTGGCGCGCTCCGGATGCGAGGACGTTCTGCTGGCCTACCCGTCGGCCGACCGGGCCGGTTTCGCGGAGTTGGCGGCCGATCCGAAGCTGGCCGCCGCCGTGACGGTGATGGTCGACGACCCGGCGCAGCTGCGGCTGATCGACGAGGCACGGGGCGGCGGGCGTGAAGTGGTGCGGGTCTGCCTGGAGTTGGACACGGCGTGGAAGCCGGCCGGGGGCCGGGTGCGGATCGGCGCCCGCCGTTCGCCGTTGCACTCCCCCGCCCAACTCGCCGACCTGGCGCGGACGGTGGCCCGCAGGCCGGGCTTCAAGGTGGTCGGCATCATGGGGTACGAGGGGCATGTCGCGGGCGTCGGCGACGCGGTGGCCGGGCGGCCGTTGTGGTCGCGTACGGTGCGGCTGATGCAGGCGGCGGCGCGGCGGGAGCTGGCCGAGCGGCGTGCGGAGGCGGTGCGGGCGGTCCGTGCGGTCGTGGGGGACCTGGAGTTCGTCAACGGCGGTGGCACGGGCAGTGTGCAGCACACGGCGGCGGAGGACGCGGTGACCGAGATAGCCGCCGGGTCGGGGCTGTACGTGCCGCGTCTGTTCGACAACTACACGTCGTTCAGGGGCCGTCCGGCCGCGTTGTTCGCGCAGCCGGTGGTGCGGCGGCCCGGGGTGGGGGTGGTGACGGTGCTGGGCGGCGGTTATCCGGCGTCCGGTGCGGCGGGGCGGGACCGGCTGCCGGTGCCGTATCTGCCCGAGGGGCTGCGCTACGACCCGCAGGAGGGTCCGGGTGAGGTGCAGACGCCGTTGCTCGGCGCCCCCGCCGACGATCTGCTGATCGGCGACAAGGTGTGGTTCCGGCACGCCAAGGCCGGTGAACTGTGCGAGCGTTTCGACGCGTTGCACCTCGTGGAGGGCGACCGGGTGACGGCGACCGTGCCCACCTACCGGGGCGAGGGCCACACCTACCTCTGATCTCTCCAACGGCTGTGACGGCCGCGTCAGTTGATCGTCTCGGGTTGGTCCGGGACCGTCGTGCCGTCCGGGCGGCGCAGTGAACTCCGGGCGGCGTCAGGGGCGTTGCAGACGCTGGTCCGTGCGTCGACGTACGCCCAGCACCTCAACTCCGGCCTGCCCCGGTCGAGAACGAGGTGGGCGCCGGTGGGGGGTTTGCGCAGTTCCCCGCGCCCCTGGACAGGACAGGTCCGTGGACAGGCGCGGCGCCGTGGGGGCTTGTCGCGCCCGCGCGGCGGAGCCGCACAATGACACAGCCCCGCGCCCCTAAAAACACGGGCCTGGGGGCTGCCCGGATTGTGCTGAGCGGCCCTCCCGGGTGGTGGTGGGGAGGGCCGGGCAGGGGCTATACCGGGGTGACGTATGCGCCTGCGATTCCGCCGTCCACCAGGAAGTCGGTGGCGTTGACGAAGGACGCGTCGTCGCTGGCCAGGAAGGCGACGGCGGCGGCGATCTCGTCGGCCTCGGCGAATCGGCCGACCGGGATGTGGACCAGGCGGCGTGCGGCCCGCTCGGGGTCCTTGGCGAACAGTTCCTGGAGCAGCGGGGTGTTGACGGGGCCGGGGCACAGGGCGTTGACGCGGATGCCCTCGCGGGCGAACTGGACGCCGAGTTCACGGGACATGGCGAGGACACCGCCCTTGGACGCGGTGTAGGAGATCTGCGAGGTCGCCGCGCCCATCCGGGCCACGAAGGACGCCGTGTTGATGATGGAGCCCTTGCCCTGGCGGCGCATGTACGGGATGGCGGCCTTGCAGCACAGGTACACGGAGGTGAGGTTGACCTCCTGGACGCGCTTCCAGGCCTCCAGTCCCGTGTCCAGGATGGAGTCGTCGTCGGGCGGCGAGATACCGGCGTTGTTGAAGGCGATGTCGACGCTGCCGTAGGTCTCGAACGCGGTCTGGAAGAGCGCCTCGACCTGCCCGGCGTCGGTGACGTCGACCTTCACGAAGGTGCCGCCGACCTCCTCGGCGGCGGTCTGGCCGCTGCTCGCGTCGATGTCGCCGAGGACGACGTGCGCGCCCTCGGCGGCGAGGCGGCGGGCGGTGGCGAGGCCGATGCCGCTGCCGGCTCCGGTGATGACGGCCGTACGGCCGACGAGTCGACGGCACACGTTGTTGTCTGCGGTCACTGTGCGGGGCCCTCCGTGCTGATGAAGACGTTCTTGGTTTCCGTGAAGGCGGCCAGGGCGTCGGGTCCGAGTTCGCGGCCGACGCCGGACTGCTTGAAGCCGCCGAAGGGGGTCCAGTAGCGGACGGCGGAGTGGGAGTTGACGGACAGGTTGCCGGCCCGCACACGCTGGGCGACGCGCAGCGCCCGGCCGACGTCGCAGGTCCACAGGGAACCGGCGAGTCCGTAGTCGGTGGCGTTGGCGAGGGCGATCGCCTCGGCCTCGTCGTCGAAGGGGAGGACGACGGCGACGGGCCCGAAGACCTCCTCGACGGCCACCCGGGCGCGGGGGTCGACGCCGGTGAGGACGGTCGGCGGGAACCAGAAGCCGGGGCCCTCGGGCGCCTTGCCGCGGATGCCGGGCGCGTCGGCGTCGACGTAGGACCGCACGCGTTCGCGCTGGGCGTGGGAGATCAGCGGGCCCATCTGGGTGCGTTCGTCGGAGGGGTCGCCGACGACGACCGACTCGATCGCGGGGGCGAGGAGGTCGAGGAAGCGGTCGTGGACGGAACGCTGGACGAGGATGCGGCTGCGCGCGCAGCAGTCCTGCCCGGTGTTGTCGAGGAACGACATCGGGGCGGCCGCGGCGGCGGCTTCCAGGTCGGCGTCGGCGAAGACGATGTTGGGGCTCTTGCCGCCGAGTTCCAGGGTGACGCGCTTGAGGCGGTCCGCGCCCTTGGCCCACACCTGTCTGCCCACCGCCGTCGACCCGGTGAAGACGATCTTCGCGACGCCGGGGTGTTCGACGAGCGCGTTGCCCGCGACCGGGCCATGGCCGGGCAGCACCTGGAAGAGGCCGTCGGGAAGCCCGGCCGCCAGCGCGAGTTCGGCCAGCCGCAGGGCGGTCAGCGGGGTCGTCTCGGCGGGCTTGAGGAGGACGGCGTTGCCGGCCGCGAGCGCCGGTGCGGTGGCCCAGGCCGCGATCGGCATCGGGAAGTTCCAGGGGGCGATGACGCCGACCACGCCGACCGGCTCCAGGATCGTCACGTCGAGGCCGCCCGGCACCGGGATCTGACGGCCGGTCAGCCGCTCCACGCCGCCGGCCGCGTAGTCGAGCAGGTCGCGGACGTTGCCCGCCTCCCACCGGGCGTTGCCGAGGGTGTGTCCGGCCTCCCGCACCTCCAACCGGGCCAGTTCCTCCCGGTGTTCGTCGACGACGACGGCGAACCGGCGCAGCAGCCGGGCCCGTTCACCGGGCGCCAGGGCGGCCCACCGCGTCTGGGCCGCCGTTGCCCGCAGGACGGCCGCGTCCACGTCGGCCGGGGTGGCGGCGGGCACGGTGGCGACGACCTCTTCGGTGGCGGGGTCGAGAACCCGCAGCTCGGGGCGGTCGGACACGGACACGGAGCAACCTCGCGTTCGAAGGGGTCGGTGGGGTCGGTGGGGTCGGTGGATCGGTGGGGGGCGGGTGCCGACGGCGTCAGGCCCAACCGGCCTGCGGAATCGGCGGGTTCGGCGGGCTCAATGACGTTCGAAGGAGCGGCGCAGCTCCCAGTCCGTGACGGCGGCGTCGAACGCGGCGAGTTCGACGCGGGCCATGTTGCGGTAGTGCGCGACGACCTCGTCACCGAAGGCGGCCCGCGCGATCGGGCTGTTCTCCCACAGCGCGGCGGCCTCGTGCAGCGACGTCGGCACGTGTGCGTACCCGGCGGTGTAGGCGTTGCCCGTGCAGGCCTCGGGCAGCTCCAGTTTCTGTTCGACGCCGTGCAGTCCGGCGGCGATCAGACCGGCGACCGCGAGGAACGGGTTGACGTCGCCGCCGGGCAGCCGGTTCTCGAAGCGCAGGGAGCGGCCGTGGCCGACGACGCGCAGGGCGCAGGTGCGGTTGTCGTGCCCCCAGGCGACGGCGGTCGGCGCGAACGAGCCCTGCTGGAACCGCTTGTAGGAGTTGACGTTGGGCGCGTACAGGAGCGAGAAGTCGCGCAGCGCGGCCAGTTGTCCGGCCAGGAAGTGGCGCATCAGGTCGGACATGCCGTCGGGCCCGGCCATCGCGTTGGCGCCGTCGGCGTCGGTGAGCGAGAGGTGGATGTGGCAGGAGTTGCCCTCGCGCTCGTTGTACTTGGCCATGAAGGTGATCGACACGCCCTCCTGGGCGGCGATCTCCTTGGTGCCGGTCTTGTAGACGGCGTGCTGGTCGCAGGTGACCAGGGCCTCGTCGTAGCGGAAGACGATCTCGTGCTGGCCGGGGTTGCACTCGCCCTTGGCGGACTCGACGGTGAGACCGGCGGCCGCCATCTCGTTGCGGATGCGGCGCAGCAGGGGCTCGATGCGGCCGGTGCCGAGGACGGAGTAGTCGATGTTGTACTGGTTGGCCGGGGTCAGCCCCCGGTAACCGGCGTCCCACGCCTGCTCGTAGGTGTCCTTGAACACGATGAACTCCAGCTCCGTACCGACCTGTGCGGTGAGGCCGAGTGCGGCGAGGCGTTCGAGTTGGCGGCGGAGGATCTGACGAGGTGCGGCGACCACCGGCGAGCCGTCGTCCCACGCGAGGTCGGCCATCAGCAGCGCGGTCCCCTCGTTCCACGGCACCCGGCGCAGGGTGCTCAGGTCGGGGCGCATCGCGAAGTCGCCGTAGCCGTGCTCCCAGGAGGACATGGCGTAGCCGTCGACGGTGTTCATCTCGGTGTCGACGGCGAGCAGGTAGTTGCATCCCTCGGTGCCGTGTTCCAGGACCTCGTCGAGGAAGAATCGGGCGGCGAACCGCTTTCCCTGCAACCGCCCTTGCATGTCGGGGAAGGCCAGGACGACAGTGTCGATCTCACCGCTGTCGACGAGCGCGACCAGTTCCTCGACGCCGAGCGGGGGTGTGCGGTCTGCCACGGGGGAGCCTCCTTCGGCTACTGCTGTGAGCCGGGAGTCAATAAGGTATTGGGGAGAACCATTGCTTGGGAAGGGGGTAGGGCGGGATGTCGGTGAATCCGGAGGGTGATCTGCGGGATCGGCTGACGCCGGTACTGCGTCCGGTGCGGGCGGGGAACGGCTTCGAGGAGGCGTTGGAGCAGATCCTCCAGGTGGTCCGGCTCGGTCTGGTGCCGGGCGGTGAACGGCTGCCCGCCGAGCGGGAGTTGGCGGAGCGGCTCGGGATCAGTCGGGTAACGCTGCGCGAGGTGCTGAAGGTGCTCCAGGACCAGGGGCTCGTGGAGTCGCGCAGGGGGCGCTACGGCGGCACGTTCGTGCTCCCGCGCACGGACGCGGGCGGCGAGGACGAACTGCGCCGGCGCATCAGCACCGTCGACATAGAGGACGTGCTGCGCTTCCGCGAGGTGCTGGAGGTGGGCGCGGCCGGCCTGTGCGCCACGCACGGGCTGAACGGCGACCGGGCGGCGCGGCTGCGGGCGGCGCTGGCCCGCACCCAGGACGCCCCGCTCGCCGAGTACCGGCGTCTGGACACGCTGCTCCATCTCACTCTGGCCGAGCTGTGCGGCTCGCCGACGCTCACCGCCCAGTACGCGGCGGTGCGCGCCTCGGTGAACGACCTGCTCGACTGCATCCCGCTGCTCGTGCGCAACCTGGAGCACTCGCAGCGCCAGCACGCCGCGCTGGTCGAGGCGGTCCTCGACCAGGACGCCGACGGCGCGCGGGAGATGATGCGCGAACACTGCGCGGGAACGGCGGCCCTGCTCCGCGGCTTCCTGGGCTGAGGTCCCGGGACCGGGTGTGCCCATGGCCGGGCGCCCTGGGCCGGGCGTTCCGGCCCGGTGCATCGACCGGCGCACCGGCCCGGCGTCTCGGTCCGGGGTCTTGGGCTGAAGGTCTTGCGGTGAACCCGCCGAGCCGGTTAAAGGTAGGCACTTACACCTTTGAAGGAGGCTCGGTGACCCCACGGCCGCTGATCGGCGTGAGCACATACCTGGAGACCGGTGCGCGCTGGGGCATCTGGGAGCTGGACGCGGCGCTGCTGCCCGCGGGCTATCCCCGGCTGGTGCAGCGGTCCGGCGGCCTCGCCGCGCTGCTGCCGCCGGACGCTCCGGAACGCGCCGCCTCAGCCGTCGCCCGTCTCGACGGCCTGGTCATCGCGGGCGGCCCCGATGTGGAACCGGCCCGTTACGGCGCCGACCGCCAGCCCCGCACCGGCCCGCCCGCACTCGCCCGGGACGCCTGGGAACTCGCCCTGATCGACGCCGCCCTCGCCGCCCGCGTCCCGTTGCTCGGCATCTGCCGGGGCATGCAGCTCCTGAACGTCGCCCTCGGCGGCACCCTGGTCCAGCACATCGACGGCCACGCGGAGGTGCCGGGGGTCTTCGGACGGCACCTGGTGAGGCCGGTGCCGGGGACCCGGTACGCGGCGGCGGCGCCGGAGGAGACATCGGTGCCGACCTATCACCATCAGGCGGTCGACCGGCTCGGCGCGGGTCTGATCCCGTCCGCCCACGCGGCCGACGGCACGGTCGAGGCGCTCGAACTCCCGGCGTCCCAGGGCTGGGTCCTGGGCGTCCAGTGGCACCCGGAGATGGGCGAGGACCTGCGGGTGATGCAGGCCCTGATCGCGGCCGCGTCCTGAGCCGCCCCGCCTCCCCCTCACCCTCGCGTCAGCGACAGCAGTTCCCTCGCCGGGCCCGTCGGCCGGTGGCCTGTCGGCCAGACCGCGCGGAGGTCCCGGGCCAGGGAGATGCCCGCGACCGGGATTCGGACCAGTCGGCGCATGGCGAGTTCCTCGCCGACGGCGAGTTCGCTGAGGACCGCGGGGCCCGCGCCGCTGACCGCCGCCGCCTTCACCGCCGTCGTCGAGGAGAGTTCGATGAGGGGGCGGGCGAGGCCGCCGAGGGCGGTGTCGAGGACCTGGCGGGTGCCGGAGCCCTGTTCGCGCAGGATCAGGGGGGTCGCGGCGAGTTCGTCGGCGGTGAGGGGACGGCTGCGGCGGGCCCAGGGGTGGCCCGGCGCGGTGACGACGATCAGGTGGTCGTGGGCGATCACCGCGGAGTCCAGCCCGGCCGGCACCCGCACCCCCTCCACGAACCCCAGGTCCGCTTCGTCGGCGAGCAGCCGCGCCGCGACGACCGTGGAGTTCCCGGCGTGCAGGGAGACCGCCGTGTCCGGCCGCCCCGCCCGCAGCGCCAGCAGCCAGCCCGGCAGCAGATACTCGGCGATGGTCATGCTGGCCGCCACCCGCAACCGTGAGTCCCGCCGGTCCCGCAGCGCCTGCGCACCCGCGTCGAACGCCTCGGCCGCCTCGACGATCCGCCGCGCCCAGTCCGTCACCAGGGCCCCGGCGTCGGTGAGCCGTGATCCGCGCGGTGAGCGGTCGACCAGGGCCACGCCCAGTTGCCGTTCCATGGACCGGACGCGGCTGCTGGCGGCCGGCTGGGTGATACCGACCTCGCGGGCCGCCGCCCCCAGACTGCCCAGTCGCGCCACGGCCAACAGCAGTTCCAGCGCGCCCAGGTCCGGCACCCGGTGCGCGAGCACACCGGCGGGCAGGGCACGCCCCTCGTTCTCGCTCATAAACCCAGCTTATGTGCTCATAGGGCAACGCTCCCTGGTCGCCCCCGCCGACCGGAGCGACCGTGAACCCATGGTCCCCGCCACCAGCACCACCGCACCCACCGCTCCCCCGGCCCCGGCCACCCCGGCCGCGTCCCGCCCCCCGCGCCACAGCGCCGTCCGCCATCTCGGCCCGAACTGGTACGCCTGCGTCATGGGCACCGCCGCGGTCGCCGTCGCCGGTGCCGCTCTCCCCGCGCCCGTGTCGGCGCTGCCCGGCCTGCACGCCGCCTGCACGGCCGTCTGGGCGCTGGCCGCGCTCACGCTGGTCGCGCTCCTGGTCGCCCGCGCCCTGCACTGGACCCACCACCGTGATCAGGCCCGCGCCCATCTGCTCGACCCGGCGACGGCACCCTTCTACGGCTGTCTGGCCATGGCGTTGCTCGCGGTCGGCGGGGGCGCGCTCACGGTGGGCCGGGACTGGATCGGGGTGCGGGGCGCCGTGGTCGTGGACGCCGTGCTGTTCGGCGCCGGGACCGTCGTCGGGCTCGTGGCCGCCGTCGCCGTTCCGTATCTGATGGCGGTGCGGCACCGGGTGGAGCCGTCGATGGCGACGCCGGTGTGGCTGTTGCCGCTGGTCGCGCCGATGGTGTCGGCGGCGCTCGGCCCGGCGCTGGTGCCGTATCTGCCGGCCGGGCAGGCGCGCGCGACGCTGCTGCTGGCCTGCTTCGGGATGTTCGGGCTCAGTCTGCTGGCCACGCTGCTGATGCTGCCGTTGGTGTTCGGGAGGCTGCTGACCTGCGGGCCGCTGCCGCTCGCGCTGACGCCGACGTTGTTCCTGGTCCTGGGGCCGCTCGGGCAGTCCACCAGCGCCGTCGGGGCGTTCGCGGACGGGGCGCCCGGGGTCGTTCCGGCGCCGTACAGCGAGGGTTTCGGGGCGCTGGCGGTGCTGTACGGGGTGCCGGTGACGGGGTTCGCGCTGCTGTGGCTGGCGCTGGCGACCGCGCACGTGGTGCGGGCCAGGCGGGCGGGGATGCGGTTCGCGATGACGTGGTGGGCGTTCACGTTCCCGGTGGGCACCTGCGTCACCGGGGCCGCCTCACTGGCCCGGCACACCGGGCTGTCCTGCTACGGCTGGCTGGCGGTCGGGCTGTACGGCGTGCTGGTGGCCGCGTGGACGGTCGGCGCCGTCGGCACCGCGCGGGGCGCGCTCAGGGGCGAGCTGCTCGCAGCGCCGCAGCAAGGGCGCGGGGCACCTCACCCGACGGCGGCCGCCGCCACCTGAGACCCGACCGGGCCGTCTCCGGCCCCGGCACCGTACGCGGTGCGCTCAGCGGCGAGCTGCTCGCAGCGCCGCGCCGAGTACCCGGGGCGCTTCGCCCAACGACGGTCCGTACCAGGTGAGATGGCGTCCGCTGACGAGGGCGCAGGTGAGGTCGGGGAATGCCTCGGGGCCGTCGTCGGAGGTGAAACGGTACGGCTCGTCGGGCAGCACGACGAGGTCCGGGGCCGCCGCCCGCAGCGCGTCGAGCGGCACCCGCGGATAGCGCTCGGCGTGGCCCGCCCAGAGGTGGTCGACGCCGAGGCGGGCGAGCACGTCACCGGCGAAGGTGTCGCGGCCCAGCACCATCCAGGGCCGCCGCCAGACGGGGACGACAGCGGTCGAACGGCGTTCGGGCACCGGCAGCCCGGCCCACGTCTCCGCCGCCTCCCGCAGCCAGCCCGGCCGGTCCCCGGCGCCGCACGCGGCCAGCACCCGGGCGAGTTCCGTGAACGCCCCCGCCACGTCCCGCACCTCGGTCACCAGGACCTCGACGCCCGCGTCGCGCAGGGCGGCGAGGTCGGGGGCGCGGTTCTCCTCCTCGTTGGCGATCACCAGGTCCGGGGTGAGGGCGAGGACCCGGTCGAGCCGGGGGTTCTTGGTGCCGCCGACGCGCGGGACGTCGAGGCCGGCCGGGTGGCTGCACCAGTCGGTGGCGCCGACCAGCGCGCCCGGCACCGACACCGCGACCGCCTCGGTGAGCGACGGCACCAGCGAGACGACCCGGGGCGGCACTACCGTTTCCGGTCCCGGACCGCCTCGATGTGTTCGGAGACGGCGACGACGACCACGCGGGTGTCGGACACGGTCGCCCGCCACCGGTGCCGCACCCCGCCGGTCAGGTACAGGGTGTCGCCCCGGCCAAGGCGGTAGGCGCGGCCCTCGGCCTCGACCTCCACGGCGCCGTCGGCGACGTACATCAACTGGTCGTTGCGGTACTGGAATTCACGGCCCGCGTCATGGTCGCCGGTGAACTCCGAGGCGTGCATCTGATGGTGACCGCGCACCAGGGACCGCGCGCGGGGCTCGCCCGCCTCGCCGGGGTCCGCGCGCACCACGTCGACACTGCACGCCGGGTCGGCGGCCGCGAGCAACTCCACGGCGGTGGTGCGCAGGGCATCGGCGACCTTCTCCAGGGAGGCCTGGCTCGGCCGGGCGCGTTCGTTCTCGATCTGGCTGAGGAACGGCACCGACAGGCCGCTGCGCTGGGCCACGACGGAGAGGGTCAGCTCCAGTGACCTGCGTCGCCGGCGCACGGCCGCGCCCACGCGCAGTGGCTGGTCCTTGTGATCGCCCATGGCTCCGGCTCCCTCCTTCACCCGTCGGCCGTCCGCACGCACCGGAGTCCGGGGCGCGGAACTCCTGTGGAGTTCTCTGCACCTTACGCAGGTTCGGCAAACCGTTTCATGCGGCTGTCACATGCCCGTACACGCCGTGTGCCGTCAATTCGCCATCTCACGGCGGGAGATGGGGCCGCAGGACCGGCCGGGCACCGATCCCTCCATCGGGACGAACACCCTGGCCAGCGGGGATACGGGGCCCCGGCGGCCGGTGCCGGGCACAGCGCGTTGCCCGTGGCCTCGACCAGTGACGGCGCACCCGCCCTTCAGTTCAATGCGCGAACGTCCGTCCGTGTTCCCCTCGGTGGACGCTCCCTGGCAGCGGACGCCCCCGCACCCGAGTTCTGGGCAACGGTATAGCGCTCTGTGGTTGGCCGAATCTTTTCCGTACAGAACGTCCCCCTCGAACACGCCTGTCGAACGTCCCCCTCGCCCCCGGACATGGCCGAGGGGTGGGCCTCGCCGCGCGCGGTCAGGGCGCGGGGGAGGCCCACCCCTCGGGAGGTGGCGGGTGCCGGGTTACTGCGGGGTCATCCGGTCGACCATCTCCGGGTGCTTCTTGAGCCAGGCGGCGACGGCCGCCTCCTCCTTGCCCTGGCCCATCGTGTTGATCTCGCTCTCCAGGCTGCCGAGTTCACTCTCGGACATCCGGAACTTCTTGATCCACTCGGTGAGCTGGGGGTACTGCTCGGGGAACTTCTCGTTGGAAATGGTGCGGATCGTGTTGCCCTCGCCGAAGAGCTTCTTGTCGTCCTTCAGCTTGGTGAGGTCGTAGCGGCTGTAGGCCCAGTGCGGCGACCACAGGACGACGGCGACCGGCTTGTGCTGGGCGTAGGAGCGCTTCAGCTCGGCCAGCATCGCCGGCGTGGAACCGTCGACGACCTGGTACTCCTTGTCCAGCCCGTAGCCGGGCAGCACCTTCGTCTTGAGCAGGTTCATCTCACCGGTGCCTGGCTCGATCCCGATGATCTTCCCGTCGAAGGTGGACGCCTTGCCCTTGAGGTCCTCAAGCGTCTTGACGCCCTTGACGTAGGACGGGACGGCGACCTCCAGGGACGTCGGCTGGTACCAGGTGCCGAGATCCTTGAGCTTGTCCTTGCTCTTGTCCCAGTAGTTCTGTTGCGCGTACGGCAGCCAGGCGTCGAAGTTGAGGTCGAGATCCCCTGCGGCGAGGCCGGTGTAGACGGGGCCGACGTCCATCTGCTTCAGGTTCAGCCGGTAGCCGCGCCGCTCCAGGACGTTCTTCCAGAGATAGGTGACGGCGACGTCCTCGTCCCACGGGAACCAGGCGACGTTCACGGTCCGCTTGGTCTCGGCGGCGGCCTGGGCGTTCTTGACCGGGGCCAGCTTGTCGACGAGACCCGGGTGCTGCTTCAGCCAGGTGCGCACGGCGTCCTGCTGCTTGCCCTTGCCGACCTTGTTGATCTCGGCCTCCAGGCTGGTGAGCTGCTTCTCGCTCAGCTTGAAGTCCTTCAGCCAGCTGCCGACGGTCGGGTTGTCGTCGGCGAACCCCTTGCGGGACAGCGTGTGCACGCCGTCGCCCTCGCCCCAGGCGCCCTTGGGGTCCTTGAGCTTCTTCAGGTCGTAGTCGTTGTACGCCCAGTGCGGGGACCACAGGGTGACGACGATCGGCTCCTGCTTGCTGTACGCGCGCTTCAGCTCGGCCAGCATGGCGGGCGTCGAGCTGTCGACGACCTTGTACTCCTTGTCGAGCCCGTACTCCTTGAGCACCTTGCTCTTGAGCAGGCTCATCTCACCGGCGCTGGACTCGATGCCGGTGATCTTCCCGTCGAAGGTCGACGCCTTGCCCTTCAGATCCGCAAGGGAGTTGACGTCCTTCATGTAGGCGGGGACGGACAGCTCCAGGGACGTCTTGTCGTACCAGGCGCCGAGGTCGTCGAGCTTGCTCCCGTACTTCTTCCAGTACTGGGCGTGTGTCGTCGGCAGCCAGGAGTCCGTCTCGAAGTCGACGGTGCCCTGGGCGAGCGCGGTGTAGAGCGGCCCGGCGTCGAACTGCTTGGCGTCGACCTGGTAGCCGCGCTGCTCCAGGATCTCCTTCCAGAGGAACGTGGAGGCGACGCCCTCGTCCCACGGGATGTAGCCGAGGGTGAGCTTCTTGCCCTGGCCGACGTTCTTGCCGTCGGCGACCTGGGTGGAGCCTCCGGAGGCGCCGCCGAAGATGCCCATGCCGCCGGCCACCAGAGCCAGGACGACGACGCCGACCACGGCGATCTGCGGGCTGGGCCGGTAGGACCAGATCTTCAGGCCCCCGGCGGCCCGGGCCTTGGCGGCGGCGCGGCGGCCGAGCGGGGAGACCTGGCTGCCCAGGGCGCTGGTCATGCGGTCGAGGTAGATCGCGAGGATCACGATGGCGACGCCGGCCTCGGAGCCGAGCCCGACGTTCAGCTGGCCGATGGCCTCGTTGACGTCGCCGCCGAGGCCGCCGGTGCCGACCATGCCGGCGATCGCGGCCATCGACAGGCCGAGCATGATGACCTGGTTGACGCCGGCCATCACGGTCGGCAGCGCCAGCGGCAGCTGGACCCGGAGCAGGGTGTCGCGGGGTGAGGTGCCGAACGCCTCGGCGGCCTCGACCAGTTCCTTGTCGACCTGCCGGATGCCCAGCTCCGTCATGCGCACGCCGGGGGCGAGCGCGAAGATCAGGGTGGCGACGATGCCGGCGGAGGCGCCGGTGCCGAAGAACAGGATCGCCGGGATGAGGTAGATCATCGCGGGCAGCGTCTGCATGAAGTCGAGGACCGGGCGGACCAGTCCGCTGACCCGGTCGGAGCGCGCCGCCCAGATGCCCACCGGTACCGAGATCACCAGCGCGATGATGGTGGCGACCAGGACGAGCGAGAGGGTGACCATCGCGTCGTCCCACAGTTCGAGGGAGTCGATGAACGCGAACCCCACGAAGGTCAGGACACCGGCGAGGGTGCCGCGCAGCCAGAACGCGAGCACCGCGAAGATACCGGCGAGGAGCAGCGGTTCGGGCGCCTGGAGAACGGTCTCGATGCCGTCGTAGGTGCCGGTGCAGACGGTCTTGAAGAACTCGAAGAGCCAGTTCACATGGGCGAGCAGCCAGTCGACGGCGTCGTTGACCCAGGTACCGAGCGGAATCCTAGGCATGGGCCACCGCCTTGCCGTCGTTGCCCGTTGAGGAGTCGCAGGCACCGGGCGCGCCCTGCTCGTCCCCGATGAAGCCGACCAGACGCTGTCGCCCCACGACGCCCACCACGTGGCGTTCCGTGTCGAGGACGGCGACGGCGTGGCTCAACCGGGCGCTGATCGCGCAGAGTTCGGTGAACGGCGTGTCGGGCGTCGCGGTCTCGCAGGCGCAGTCGGCCTCGTCGCCGCGTACGTCGGTGTCCATGACGGCGCCGGCGGTCAGGACCCGGGAGCGGTCGACGTCCTGGATGAAGGAGGCGACGTAGTCGTTGGCGGGGCGGATCAGGATGTCCTCGGCGCTGCCGGTCTGGACGATCTCGCCGTCGCGCATGACGGCGATGCGGTCGCCGAGCCGCATGGCCTCGTTGAGGTCGTGGGTGATGAACACGATCGTCTTCTTGAGGGTCTGCTGGAGCTGGAGCAGCTGGTCCTGCATGTCCCGGCGGATCAGCGGGTCGAGCGCACTGAACGACTCGTCCATGAGCAGCAGATCGGCGTCGGTGGCGAGCGCGCGGGCCAGGCCGACGCGCTGCTGCATGCCGCCGGACAGTTCGTCGGGCCAGGATTTCTCCCAGCCGCCGAGGCCGCACAGGGCCAGCGCCTCGGCGGCCCGCCGCTCACGCTCGGCGCGGGGCACGCCCTGCACGGCGAGGCCGTAGGCGGCGTTCTCCAGCACGCTGCGGTGCGGGAAGAGCGCGAAGTGCTGGAAGACCATGCTGATCTTGTGGGCGCGGACCTCGCGCAGCTCGCGGTCGCCGAGGGCGGTCAGGTCCTGGCCGTCGAACAGCACCTGGCCCGAGGTCGGCTCAAGAAGGCCGTTGAGCATGCGCAGCAGCGTGGACTTGCCGGACCCGGACAGGCCCATCACGACGAATATCTGCCCCGGTTCGACCGTGAAGGAGGCGTCGATGACGGCGGCGGTGATGCCGTCGGCGCGCAACTCCTCCCGGTCAGCCCCTTGTTGGAGCCGTTCAACACTTTCGTCGGGACGTCTGCCGAACACCTTGTACAGGTGCTGGGCCTCAAGTCTGGAGGACACAGGTACCTCTTGTCTCGGCGGCAAGGGAAGGAGACGACAGCGCCGCACACCACCGTTCAGTTGAATGAGCAACCGGTATCGCTCCGAGGCGGCGCCTGCCCCCACCGGTACGGACCAAACGCAAGAGTGTTCCAGGTCACATTTCCCTGGAGCCTCGGTCGCATTTCCCTGGAGCCCGGGTCGCGTTTCCCTTGAACGGTGCACGTCACACACGGGGTCGCGCCGGACCGTGGCTGTCAGTGGCGTGCGGCATGATGCGGGACGTGACCGGACGACTGATGCTCCTCGACACCGCCTCGCTCTACTTCCGCGCCTACTTCGGCGTCCCGGAGTCCGTGAAGGCTCCCGACGGCACGCCGGTGAACGCCGTGCGCGGACTCCTCGAATTCATCGACCGCCTGGTCAAGGACCACCACCCGGACGCGCTGGTGGCCTGCATGGACGCCGACTGGCGCCCGCAGTGGCGGGTCGATCTGATCCCCTCCTACAAG
Source organism: Streptomyces sp. NPDC091279 (assembly GCF_044757465.1). Lineage (NCBI taxonomy): Bacteria > Bacillati > Actinomycetota > Actinomycetes > Kitasatosporales > Streptomycetaceae > Streptomyces > Streptomyces sp. NPDC091279. The sequence continues at coordinate 235,578 of NZ_JBIVVA010000009.1, forward strand.
GCGCACCGGGTCGCCGAGGAGCGCGCCTTCGGCCCGGACGCGGAGGAGATCCCGGACACCCTCTCCCCACAGGTCCCGATCATCGAATCGGTCCTGGACGCGCTCGGCATCGCGCGCGTGGGCGTCGCCGGCTACGAGGCGGACGACGTGATCGGCACGTTCACGGCGCGCGCGAGGGGCCCGGTCGACATCGTCACCGGCGACCGCGACCTCTACCAACTGGTCGACGACGCGCGCGGGGTGCGGGTCCTCTACCCCCTCAAGGGCGTCGGCTCCCTCGCGCTGACCGACGAATCCGCCCTGCGTGAGAAGTACGGCGTGGACGGCCGGGGTTACGCGGACCTGGCGACCCTGCGCGGCGACCCGAGCGACGGCCTGCCGGGCGTGCCGGGGGTCGGCGAGAAGACGGCCGCGAAGCTGCTCGACGCGTTCGGGGACCTGGCCGGGATCATCGCCGCGCTCGACGACCCGAAGGCGAAGCTGACGCCGACCCAGCGGACGCGCCTGGACGGGGCCCGCCCGTATCTCGCGGTGGCGCCGAAGGTCGTCAAGGTGGCCGACGACGTCCCCCTCCCGGACGTCGATCTGACCCTCCCGCACGCCCCGCGCGACCCCGCAGCCCTGGACGCGCTGGGCGCCCGCTGGGGCCTGGGCAACTCCCTGCACCGCCTGCTGATCACGCTGGACGCGCAGAAGAGGCGCGAGCGCTGACCGGCGCTGCCCGGCCCGCGTCCGTTGTCCACACGGGGTTCTCGTATAAGTGAATGACCTTCTCGTCGGCCAGGAAAGCGGCTCTGACCTTGGGGTAGATTCATTTTCGGCCCGGCGGGCGGGAGCCGCATCACCGAGGCGAGCAGGGGGAAGATGCTAACTTAGGTATACCTAAGTCAGGGACACGGAGGTCGTCATGGCAGAACGCCCGGCACGCAAGCCACGCAAAGCCCACTCCGCGCAGGTCATCCGTACCGAACGGCTGACACCGCAGATGCAGCGCGTGGTGATCGGCGGCGAGGGTCTGGCCGGGTTCTCCGCGGACACCAGCACGGACCACTATGTGAAAATCCTGTTCCCCGCCGGGGGAGCGACCTACCCGGAGCCGTTCGATCTGGAGCGCATCCGCGCGGAGTTCCCGCGTGAGCAGTGGCCGGTGACCCGCACCTACACGGTGCGCGAGTGGAACGCCGAACTGCGCGAACTGACCCTGGACTTCGTGGTCCACGGCGACGAGGGTCTCGCGGGCCCCTGGTCGGCCCGCGTCCAGCCCGGAGAAACGGTCCGCTTCATGGGCCCCGGCGGCGCCTACGCCCCCTCCCCCGACGCCGACTGGCATCTCCTGGCCGGTGACGAGAGCGCGTTGCCCGCGATCGCCCGCTCCCTGGAGTCGCTGCCGACGGGTGCCACGGCGCACGCCTTCATCGAGGTGGCCGGGCCCGAGGAGGAGCAGAAGATCGACTCCGATGTGGAGGTCGTCTGGCTGCACCGGGGTGGGCGTCCGGTCGGTGAGGCCCTCCTCGAAGCCGTGCGGGCGCTGGAGTTCCCGGCGGGCCGGGTGCACGCGTTCGTGCACGGCGAGGCGCACTTCGTGAAGGAGCTGCGTCAACTGCTCCGCGTCGACCTGGCGTTGCCGCGCGAGGACCTGTCGATCTCCGGGTACTGGCGGCTCGGCCACAACGAGGACGGCTGGCAGGCCTCCAAGCGGGAGTGGAACGCGCGCATCGAGGCCGAGCAGGAGGGCACGCCCCCGGCCGCGTGACCCCTCGCGCCCGGCGGAAGCGGCGGCCCCTCCGGCGGAAGCGGCGCCGCTTCTCCGCGTTTCCGGGGCACTGCGGGCCGACGCCGGGGCAGGTCGGGCGGGTCGGCCACGGAAGAACGGACGGGCGGGAGTCTCACGTCCGCGCGCCGGCGCGGGGCGCGCTGAACTGCCGTTCGCGGCAGGCACGTTGGGCAGGTCAGTCGCCGTGTATCCGTGCGTGGAGATGCATGTCGTGCCAGCCGTCCGCGTGCAGGACCGCGCTCCGCTTGGTGCCCTCCAGCGTGAACCCCGCCTTCACGGCGACCCGGCAGGAGGAGTCGTTGCCGACGGCGTGCTGGAGTTCGAGGCGGTGGAAGCCGATGTCGTCGAGGGCCCAGCGGGCGAGGGCGGTCGTGGCACGGGCGGCGATGCCCTGCCCCCGGGCGGCGGGAACCGTCCAGTACGCCATCTCGGCGCTGCCCTCGTCAAGGCGGACCTCCCGCAGCGCCGCCCGCCCGAGCAGCACGCCGGTACCGGTGTCGACGACAGCCCACTGGGCGATGCTCTCCTCGCCCCACCCCGCGATCCACTCCCCCAGCCAGCCCCGCACCTCGTCCTCGGAATCGGCGGTGCGGGCATGCCACCGCTGAAGCAGGGGGTCCTGGAAGGCGGCGTGCACGGCGGGCGCGTCCGCCTCCCGGAAGGGCCGCAGCACCAGCCCGTCACCGGTGGGAAGGCTGGGCTGCGGGGTGCGGGCGAGCGTGCCGGGCGGCAGAACGGGACCGATCAGATAGGGCATGAGGGCATCGTCGCAAGCGAGCGGGCAGGGGCCCACCGATTTTCGGGGCAACGGCGGTGCGGGCCCCGAGAGCGAAGCGGCCGAGGTCCGCAGACCAGCGGCTGCCCGCTCCACCCGGGGTTCGGCAGCGCACCCACCCGACCGGAAGCCCACCGCCCTCCCCGCGTCGCACACCGAACGGCTGTCCGGCCCGCGCCGGTCACCCGCTCCCGCCCCGCCTCGTACCCTTGGCCAGCGTGACCCGTCGACGTCGTGTGCCGCCCTCGCCCCTCCCCCAGCGTGAAGGGGTCGACGCGGTGCGGGTGCGGTTGCCCCTGGACGGGACGTGGGCCACGGTGCGTGAACACCTGGTCGAGCGGCTGTCGGCGGACGCCGAGACCGTCACCGGGATGTTCGAGGCGGGCCGGGTCGTCGGCGAGGACGGTCGGCCGGTGGCGCCGGACGCCGGGTATGTGCCGGGCCTGTTCGTGTGGTTCCACCGCGATCTGCCCACCGAGGTGCCGGTGCCGTTCCCGGTCGAGGTCGTGTACCGGGACGCGCATCTGGTCGTCGCCGACAAGCCGCACTTCCTGGCCACCGTCCCGCGCGGCAGCCATGTCACCGAAACCGCCCTGGCCCGGCTGCGCCGCGAACTGGAGCTGCCGACGCTGGGCGCCGCGCACCGGCTCGACCGGCTCACCGCCGGGCTCGTGCTGTTCACCGTGCGCCCGGAGGAACGCGGCGCGTACCAGGCGCTGTTCCGCGACCGACGGGTGCGCAAGGAGTACGAGGCGGTGGCGCCGTTCGCTCCCGGGCTCGCGCTGCCCCGGACCGTGCGCAGCCGGATCGTGAAGGAGCGCGGGGTGCTGGCCGCCTACGAGGTCGAGGGCGAGCCGAACGCCGTGACCCGTGTCGAACTGGCCGAGCACCGGGCGGCCGACGGGCTCGGCCGGTACCGGCTGACGCCGACGACGGGGCAGACGCATCAGCTGCGCGTCCACATGAACGCCCTCGGTGTCCCCCTCCTCGGTGACCCGCTGTACCCCGTGGTCGCCGACCGGGTCCCGGCCGGCGACTTCCGGCGCCCTCTCCAACTGCTGGCGCGCACCCTGGAGTTCACCGATCCGGTGACCGGGATCGAACACCGCCTGCGCAGCACCCGCACCCTCGAAGCCTGGTCGTCGCCCGCCGCCTGGGCCGGTCAGTAGCCGCGCCACCACCTCACGAACCGCTGCCAGGCGCCCGGTTGGGGTGCCGCCTCCTCGGTCTCCGGCGCGGCGGGGGCCGGTTCGGGCTGGGCGGCGGCGGGGACACCGACCCGGCGGCTGTCGCGGGGCGGCGGGAGCGGCTTGTGGCTCGGTTTGGCCATGACGTCCTGCTGCTGCTTCGGCTCGAAGGCCACCGGCAGCTCCACGAGGTGGCGGGAGGAGATGGACTGGGTCCAGCTCAACTCCTCCTCGGGGACGGCGAGTCGGATGTCCGACAGCCGCATCAGCAGCGCGTCGACGCCGGTGTCCGCGATGCCACGGGCGATGTCCTGCCCGGGGCATTCGTGCGGGCCGCCGCCGAAGGCGAGATGGGAACGGTTGCCCATCATGTGGGCGGTGGGGTCGGGCCGTACCCGGGGGTCGACGTTGCCCGGCGCGATACCGAAGAGCAGCCCGTCGCCCCGCTTGATGTGCTGGCCGCCCAACTCCGTGTCGTGCTTGGCGTAATAGGCGAAGACGGTGCTGAACGGCGGTTCGTCCCACAGGGATTGCTCGACCGCCTGGGGCACGGTCATCTGGCCGCCGTTGAGCCGGGCACGGAAGCCGGGGTCGGTGAGGACCATGCGCAGCACGTTGGCGGTGAGGTTGACGGTGGCCTCGTAGGCGGCCATCAGGACCAGCCAGAGGTGCTTGGTGACCTCGTCGTCGGTGAGCTGGGCCGAGTCCAGGACGAGGTGGCTGGCGAAGTCCTCGGTCGGCTGCTGCCGACGGCGCGCGGTGAGCCGTTGCAGCGCGTCCAGGACGTAGCCGTGGCTGGCGATCGCGGTGTCGGAGCCCTTGAGCATGTCGCGGGCGGCCTGCACGAGCCGGTCGTTGTACTCCTCGGGCATGCCGAGGACTTCACAGATCACGGCCATCGGCAGATGCTCGGCGAACTCCCCGACGAGATCGGCGCTGCCGCGCTCGCAGAACTGGTTCACCAGGTGCTGGGTGGAGCGGTAGATGTAACGGCGCAGGCTGCGGTGGTCGATGGTGGCCATCGCGCCGGTGACCGCGCCGCGCAGCCGCAGTTGCTCGTCGCCCTCGGCGTAGGAGCAGATGGGCTCCCAGGCGATGTGCGGCATCAACGGGTGGTCGGGCTTGATCATGCCTTCGATGAGCGGGGTCCAGATGCGGCTGTCGCGGCAGAACGCCGAGGGCGTGCGCACCATGTGCAGGTTCTCGGTGTGGCCAAGGACGACCCACATCGGGACGTCGTCGTGGAGCAGTGCGGGCGCCACCGGGCCGTGCTCTTCGCGGAGTTGCTCGTAGAGGGCGGCCAGGTCCTCGGCCTCGGGGCCGTAGAGCCGGTGCAGTCCGCCGGGGCCACGGCCGTGCGCGGGGCAGCCGGGCGGCGGACTCGACGTGTCATCGTCCGTTCCGGTCGTGGTGGTGGGTTCAGGCGTCACGGTGGTCGCTCCGGGGAAATCCGTTGTCGTGAGGGGGAGTTGGGCCGGCAGGTCAGGTGAGGGCGCCGGTCGTGGCGAGGGAGTGCAGGAAGTGCATCAGCGTCATCAGGACGTCCCGGCTGGAGGCGCGGCGGCGCGCGTCGCAGTCGACGATGGGGATCTCGGCGGAGAGGTCGAGCGCCGCCCGCAGATCCTCCACGGGGTAACGGGGCGCGTCCGGGAAGGAGTTGACGGCGACGACGAACGGCACGCCGCGCTCCTCCAGGCGCCCCATGACGTCGTAGCTGACCTCCAGGCGCCGGGTGTCGATGAGGACGACCGCGCCGAGGGCACCCTCGAACAGGCCGTTCCACAGGAACCAGAAGCGTTCCTGGCCGGGGGTGCCGAAGAGGTACAGGACGAGCTGGTCGGTGATGCTGATGCGGCCGAAGTCCATGGCCACGGTGGTGGCGGTCTTGGAGTCGGAGCCGTAGTTGTCGTCGACGCCGACCCCGGCCTGCGTCATGGTCTCCTCGGTGGTGAGGGGCCGGATCTCGCTGACCGCCCCGACCATGGTCGTCTTGCCGACGCCGAACCCGCCCACGATGACGATCTTCACCGCGGCCTGGGTGGTGTGCGGGAGATGGTCCTCGGTGCGCGGACCGGGGAGGGTGTCAGAGCCGTTGAAGTCCATGCATCACCGCTTCGAGGAGGGAACGGTCGGGAAGCGCCTGACGGACGATCGGGGCGCGCGCCTGCACCAGTTCGGCCGTGAGCAGTTCGGTCAGCAGGACGGTCACCGAGCTGAACGGCAGGCTGAGGTAGGCCGAGAGTTCGGCCACCGAGAGGGGTGCCGCGCAGAGCCTGAGCAGCGCGGAGTGCTCCGGCGTGGCGGACGGGGACGGGGTGGCGCGGGCCACGACCAGGGTGACGAGGTCGAGGTCGGCGCGTTCGCCGCCGGGCCCTGCCACCACGTACAGGCGCTCCGGGATCTTTCCGTCGCCCTCTTTGGCGGGTTGCGGTGGCGGCGGCCCGGCAACGGCCTGCCGCCGCCTGCGGCGCGGAGGGGTCATACGGGCTGCCCGTTGTGCCGGGGCGGGCTGGTGAGGTGGGCGCCGATCCGCACGACGAGGTCACGCATCCGGTTGCTCATCAGACCGGGTTCGGCGACGACGTCGGAGAGGACGGCGAGATAGGCGTTGGCGCCGGCGGCCATCAGGTAGAAGTAGCCGCCGTTGATCTCGATGATGACCATCTTCATCCGGCCGTCGCTGTCCGGGATCTCGTGGGCGACGGCGCCCGCCAGGCTCTGAAGTCCGGCGCAGGCGGCGGCGACACGGTCGGCGGCGTCGGGGTCGCCGCCGTAGCGGGCGATGCGCAGGCCGTCGGCGGAGAGCACCACGATCATCTCGATGCCCGGTACGCCGTCGGCGAGATCCTTGAGCATCCAGTCGAAGTTCGCGCGCTGCTGGATCACTTGAGGTCCCTCTCGTCGTCGGCCTCGGCACGGGCCGGCTCGGTCTTCGGCTGGGTGAACGCGGTGGGGTCCGGGTCGCCCTTGAGGCCGCTCATGAAGGCGTCGACCCACAGGCCGGGTGCGGGTTCGTCCGGCTCCGGCGCGGCCGGTGCCACGGGCGCGGACCAGGCGGAGTGCGCCTCCAGGGCATCGCGCTCGGTGCGTTCCATGGCGGCCTGTTCGGCGAGCCGCCTGCTCAGCGGCACCTTCATCCGGCTGCGCCGCTGCGGCAGTCCGCCGGCCGTCCATTCGGTGATCTCCGGTACCTCGTCCTCCATGGAGACATGGGCCGGGATGCGCGGGCTGGTGGGGCGGCGCTTCTTCGGGGGGCGCTTGGGGCCTTCGAGCGCGCCGAGTTCGATCTTCGGGACGGCGGTGGCGCCGATGCCGTGGGCGATGCCGGGTGCCGGGTCGTTGGTCATCATGGCGCGCGGCACGACCACCACGGCACGGACCCCGCCGTACGCGGAGGAGCGCAGCGAGACCTGCATGTCGTAGGCGGTGCACAGGCGGCCGACGACAGCGAAGCCGAGGCGCGGGGCGTCGCCGAGGTCCTGGGTGTCGCCGCCCGCCTTGGCCCGCTCCAGCAGGTTCTCGACGCGGGCCCTGGCCTCCTCGCTGAGGCTGACGCCGGCGTCCTCGATCTCGATGGCGACGCCGGTCTGCACCTCGGTGGCGGTGACGTGGACCTGTGTCTGCGGGGGCGAGTAGCGGGTGGCGTTGTCGAGGATCTCGGCGCAGGCGTGGATGACCGGCTCGACGGAGACGCCGCTGATGTTGACGTTGGCGATGGAGTCGAGCGAGATGCGCCGGTACTCCAGGATGCGGGACATGGCGCCGCGCAGCACGCTGTACAGCGGGACGGGCTCGGGCCACTGCCGGCCGGGGCGGCCGCCGCCGATGACGGAGATGGAGTCGGCGAGCCGGCCGATCAGGGCGGTGCCGTGGTCGATGCGCAGGAGGTCGTCGAAGACCTCGGGGTTGCGGCCGTGGTCCTCCTCCATCTCCCGGAGTTCCTTGGCCTGTTGGTGGACGATGGCCTGCACGCGGCGGGCGATGCTGACGAAGGAGCGGTGCGAGGAGTCCCGCACGGCCTCTTCCTTGTCGACGATGTCGAGCACCGTCTTCAGCAACCGCAGCTCGGCGTCGGAGAGGTCGCCGTAGGACGGGTCGATCTCGTCGATCCTGCGAATCACCTCTCCGGGTGAGATTCCGCGGCGCATCCGTTCCAGCGCGACGGGCGCGATCTCGTCGGCGAAGCGGATCATTCCCTGGTCGTGGTCGACGATCCGCTGTTCCAGGCGCACGATGCGACGGTCGCTCTCGGCGCGCAGCGCCCGCAGGGCACGGCCACGCCGGACGGCTTCGGCGGCCGTGGCGATCACCAGGACCGTGGCGACGGCGCCGCACCAGCCGACCGCGGTCCTGGCGGACTCCGCCACCGTGGCGACGGCGCCTCCGGTCGCCGCGGCCAACAGTATGGCGGGCAGCAACAGCACGCGCGCGTACGGGAGTTCGCGGCGTCCGGGTGGGGTTTGAACACTCACCATGTAGGCCTCTGAAACGAATCGACTGGGGGCATGAAGGGGCTGTCCGGGACTTTCGGAATATTGGGGAACAAACGCACGATTCCAACTCAACTCGGTGCGCTGCGGGCGAGCTTAGTCCGACCGGATCAACCCCGTGTCATATCCAGCAACCCCCTGAAACCCGCCCCCCAACAGGAGTACCCTCGATACTTTTGCCACGCAGAGAACCCACCCGACCACACCAAGTAACCCCCACACCCCAAAAAACAACCGCCAGGCACCCCCACCTGACGGCCAACCTCACACACTCAACAAACGCCACCCCTCACCCACCCAGGAGGCCCGGCGAACTCCCCAACAAACGCCAACCCCCACCCACCCAAGGGGCGCGGGGAACTGCGCGACAAGCCACAACGCACCCGCAGCCTGCTCACCACCCCCACAAAAACGGCGCAACTCAGCTCAGGGGCGCGGGGAGCTGCGCATCTCAGGCGCGCGAAGAACCACGCATCCCAGGGGCGCGGGGAACTGCGCAAAACGCCCGCCCCCAAAGAGACGCCTCACCCCACCGACGAGTACGCCACAACCCCCCGCAACACCTGATCCACCGCCTTACGCGCAGCCCTCCCCACCCCAGAGCCCTCCGCAGGAGAAGCCGCAGACACCTGCCCCAACACATCAATCACCTGCTTGCACCACCGCACAAAGTCCCCCGCCGGCATCTCCGCCTCCCGCAACACCTCATCGAGCCCCTTCCCGGAGGCCCACATGTACACGGCCCACGCGAACCCGAGATCCGGCTCCCGCTGCCCGACCCCCTCGGTCTGGGAGATCCGGAAGTCCTCCTCCAGCGCATCCAGCCGCCCCCAGATCCGCACCATCTCCCCGAGCGCGGCCTTCGCCTTCCCGGCCGGCAGCTTCGGCGCCATCGCGTCGTCGCTGACCCGCGCCTCGTACACCAACGCCGAGACGCACGCGGCGAGTTCAGCGGGTTCGAGCCCCTCCCACACACCGGCCCGCAGGCACTCGCTGGCGAGCAGGTCGAGTTCGCCGTAGAGCCGGGCGAGCCGCTTGCCGTGCTGGGTGACCTCGTCGCCGCGCAGATAGTCCAGCTCGGTCAGGAGCGCGACGATCCGGTCGAAGGTCCGCGCGATGGTGTTGGTGCGGCCCTCGATGCGCCGCTCCAACTGCGAGGTGTCCCGCATCAGCCGGTGATAGCGCTCGGCCCACCGGGCATGGTCCTCCCGCTCGTCGCACCCGTGGCAGGGGTGCGCGCGGATCGCGGTGCGCAGCCGCGCGATCTCCCGGTCGTCGGCGGCCTGCGCCCGCTGCTTACGGGCCCGCTCCGGCGGAATGTGCCCGGCCTTGGTACGCAGCGCGGAGGCGAGGTCACGACGGGACTGCGGCGAGCGCGGGTTGAACGACTTCGGAATCCGCATCCGGTCCAACGCCTCGACCGGCACCGGGAAGTCCATCGACGCCAGCCGCTTGACCTGCCGTTCCGCGGTGAGGACCAGCGGGCGCGGCCCGTCGTGGTGCTCGAAGCCGCGGTGGCCGTTGGACCGCCCGGCGGGCAGCCCGGGGTCGAGGACCAGGGCGAGCCCGGCGTACTTGCCGGTCGGCACGTGGATGACGTCGCCCGGCTTGAGCTTCTCCAGGGCGACGGCGGCCTCGGCGCGCCGCTGGGCCACCCCCTGCCGGGCCAGCTCCGTCTCCCGGTCCTTCAACTCCCGGCGCAGCCGCGCGTACTCCTCGAAGTCACCGAGGTGGCAGGTCATCGAGGCCTTGTAGCCGTCGAGCCCCTCCTCGTTGCGCTGCACCTGCCGGGAGATCCCGACCACCGACCGGTCGGCCTGGAACTGCGCGAACGACGTCTCCAGCAGCTCCCGCGACCGGTGCCGCCCGAACTGCTCGACGAGGTTGACCGCCATGTTGTACGACGGTTTGAAGCTGGAGCGCAGCGGATACGTCCGCGTCCCGGCGAGGCCCGCGAGGTGCTCGGGGCTGATCCCGCGCTGCCACAGGACGACCGCGTGCCCCTCGATGTCGATGCCCCGGCGGCCCGCGCGGCCGGTCAACTGCGTGTACTCGCCGGGCGTGATGTCGGCGTGCTGCTCGCCGTTCCACTTGACGAGCTTCTCCAACACCACCGAGCGGGCGGGCATGTTGATGCCGAGGGCGAGGGTCTCGGTGGCGAAGACCGCCTTGACCAGGCCGCGCAGGAACAGCTCCTCGACGACCTCCTTGAACGACGGCAGCATCCCGGCATGGTGGGCGGCGATACCGCGCTCCAGGCCCTCCAGCCACTCGTAGTAGCCCAGGACGTGCAGATCCTCGGAGGGGATGGACGCGGTGCGCTCCTCGACGAGGGACCGCACCCGCTCCCGTGCCGCGTCGTCGTTGAGCCGCAGCCCCGCGTACAGACACTGCTGAACGGCGGCCTCGCAGGCGGCGCGGCTGAAGATGAAGGTGATGGCGGGCAGCAGGCCCTCGGCGTCGAGCCGCTCGATGACCTCGGGCCGCCCGGGCGTCCACACCCGCGACCGCTGGCGGCGTTCCCGCTCCCGGTCGGCGTCGCGCATCGCCCGGCCGCGCTTGCGGTCCTGGAAGGAGGTCCGGCCGGCCTCCATCCGGGCCAGCCGGGTGAGGTCGGGGTTGACGGCTTTCTTCTGCCCCTCGCCCTCCTCGAACAGGTCGTACATCCGTCGCCCGGCCAGCACGTGCTGGAACAGCGGAACCGGCCGGTGCTCGGAGACGATCACCTCGGTGTCCCCGCGGACGGTGTCGAGCCAGTCGCCGAACTCCTCGGCGTTCGACACGGTCGCCGACAGGGAGACCAGGGTCACCGACTCGGGCAGGTGGATGATCACCTCTTCCCACACGGCGCCCCGGAAGCGGTCGGAGAGGTAGTGCACCTCGTCCATGACCACATACCCGAGGCCGATCAGGGCCTGGGAGTTGGCGTACAGCATGTTCCGCAGCACCTCGGTGGTCATCACGACCACCGGGGCGTCGGAGTTGACGCTGTTGTCACCGGTGAGCAGTCCGACCTTGTCGGCGCCGTAACGGCGGCTCAGGTCGGCGTACTTCTGGTTCGACAGCGCCTTGATGGGGGTCGTGTAGAAGCACTTCTTGCCCTGGCCGAGAGCGAGGTGGACGGCGAACTCGCCCACGATCGTCTTGCCGGAGCCGGTGGGTGCCGCGACCAGGACGCCCTTGCCCGCCTCAAGTGCCTTGCAGGCCTCGATCTGGAAGGGGTCGAGGCCGAAGTCGTACATCTCGCGGAAGCCCGCGAGTGCGGTGGCCTGCTCGGCTGCCCGCAGGCGGGCTGCCGCATACCGCTCGGCCGGTGAGAGATCCTCTGTCATCGTGCTTTCGAGCGTACCGGGCCCCACTGACAACGTGACGATCATTATCCGGATCGCGTTCGGTAAACCTCTGGTCCGCGCAGCTCACGGGGATACGGCGACGGCCCGCCGGTCGCGTGGGCGACGGACGGGCCGTGCGGATGGTGCAGGCGGTGCAGGCAGTGCGGACGGTGTGGACGTCAGGTGACGTCGTCGTAGCCGTTCACCCGGTCATGCTCGGTGCCCAGCTCCGGCAGCGCGCGGGCGGAGGGCACCGACTCGACCTCGCCGATGTCCGCCGGCGTGAGGTCCAGCTCGGACGCCTCGTCGTCATCGGGGCCCTCGGCCTCGCGGCGCTTCTTGCGGCGGTCGTTGAAGAGGGCGAAACCGGTGGCCAGGAAGTACAGACCGACGATCGGGGTGGCCAGCGAGAGCATCGAGATCGGGTCGACCGTCGGCGTCGCGAACGCCGCGAAGATCGTGACACCGAGGATCATGCCGCGCCACCAGCCGAGCATGCGGCGACCGGTGACCATCCCGGTGAGGTTGAGCATGACGAGCAGCAGCGGCAGCTCGAAGGAGAGACCGAAGACGATCACCATGCGGGTGACCAGGTCCAGCAGGTCGTCCAACGGGAGCAGGTTGACCGCGTCGGTGGGCGTGAGGGTGATCAGCGCCTTGGCCGCCGCCGGCAGCACGTGGTACGAGAACCACGCGCCCGCCAGGAACAGCGGAACGCCCGTACCGACGAACGCGTACGCGTACTTCCGCTCGTGCCGGTGCAGGCCGGGCGCGACGAAGGCCCAGAGCTGGAAGAGCCACACCGGGCAGGCGATGACGACACCGGCCGTCAGCGCCACCTTGATCATCAGGGTGAACGGCCCGAGCAGACCGGACACGGTGATGTTGCCGCAGACTCCGTCGCTCTGCTTGGCCAGCTCCGAGAACGACTTGGAGCAGCCCACGGCGTCCTGGATCGGCCCCGTGAGCAGATTGATGATTTCCTGGTAGTACACCGCGCCGATGACCGCGCCGATGACGATCGCCAGCATCGCTTTCGCGAGCCGGTTGCGCAGCTCACGGAGATGATCCACCAGAGGCATCCGCCCCTCGGGGTCCCTCTCCTGCTTGCGGGAAGACTTCAGCAACCCACGTTCCCATCTCGTAGCGGACCGGAGATCACCGGCCCCGCAGTTCAGCGCTTGGTCGTGTCCGTGGGCTCGGTCACCGGGCGGGAGCTGTTCACGTCGCCCGGGGCGGCCTGGATGGTGCGCTGCGCCTCACCCGGAGTGGGCGGGTCGGCCGGAGCCGTCTCGCTGCTGCTGCCCTCGCTCTTCATCGCCTTGGCCTCGCTCTTGAGGATGCGCGCGGACTTGCCGAGCGAGCGCGCCATGTCCGGAAGCTTCTTCGCGCCGAACAGCAGGATGATGACGACGAGGATGAGAATGATCTCGGGGGCTCCGAGCCTTCCGAACATAAGTCTTTACCTTCTCACCGAGGCGGCTGGGTGGGGGTGCCGTCCGACCGGTCGGACACACGTCCGATCGATCGTGCTGACAGCGATCGTAACGCTCAGGGGTGAACGTGAGGCAATCCCCGTGCGTACTCCCGGGTCCGCGGTCCGGGCCTCGTTCTCCGGGTCGCGACCAGCAGCGTACCTGCCGCGACCGTCGGCGTGACAGGGAGAAGTGACGCAAAACGCCCCAGCCCCCGCACTCACATGATCCCCACAGCCGCACTCACAGCGCGTCCACAGCCCGGGCCGTCCCGGCGGCGGCCCGCTCCAGGTCCTCCGCGGCCCGGTTGATGCGCCGCGCCGAGTCCGTGACCTGCGCGCCCAGCCGCCGCGCCGCCAGGAACACCCGCACGGCGAACACCCCGAGCACCACAAGACCGAGGAACCCCACCGCCACCGCGACCATCGCCCAGAACATGAGGGGGAGCCTAGACGGTGGAGTGCAGGCGCAACGTCCTGACCCCGCCCCCGGTCAGCAGCTCCACGATCCGCTCCCCGGCCGGCTTGCGCACCAGCGCACCGCAGTCCGGGCAGGTGAAGGAGTAGAACGTGGTCCGGCTCGTCGCACCTATCGCGAGGCGCAGCGCACTCGCGGCCAGCTCGAAACGCCCCCGGCACTCCGGGCAGCCCGCCCGGAACAGCACCGGCGCGACACTTCTCATCCCGGCGAACGCGGACGCCACCGACACGCCCCGCACCTCGACCCCGGACATCGACTCGGACATCGACGACTCGCTCACAGCCCCTGCTCCCGCCTGTCGCACTCCCCGTCGTGAACCCCGGCCCCGGCCACCCCGGCCGCCCCGTCATCGGCGTACGCCCCGAGCGCGTCGAGCGCCGCCCGCCGGGCACTGTCGGCCAGAGCGGCGGGCGACACGATCCGGCCGTCCCCGCCCAGCCGCAGCGCCAGCCTCCGCAACGACGCGGGCTCCGGCGTGCGCAACGTGATCCGCAGCCCGCCCCCGGCCAGCTCCTCCGCACTGTCGTGCGGGTAGTACTCCGCGACCCAACGGCCCCCGGGCCCCACCTCGACGACCACCTCCGGGTCCTCGGCGGCGGGCTGCACCAGCCCCTCCGACAGATCCCGCAGCTCCACCTCCGGCGGCGCCGACGGCTCGTCGAGGATCTTGATCTCGGCGACCCGGTCCAGCCGGAACGTCCGCCGCGCCTCGGACCGCCGGCACCACGCCTCCACATAGGTGTGCCCGACGCTGACCAGCCGGATCGGGTCGATCTCCCGCTCGGTGACCTCGTCCCGGGCCGGCGAGTAGTAGCGAATCCACAGCCGCCGCCGCTCCGAGATCGCCCGGTCGACGTCCGCGAAGACCCCGCCCTCCGACTCGAACGTCACCGACAGCCGCGCACTCGCCCCGGCCGCCTCGCCCGCCGCCGTCTCCACCTTCGCCGTCGCCCGCAGCAACGCCTGCCGGTCGCTCTCCCGCAGCCCCGGCAACGTCGCCACCGCGCGCGCGGCCACCAACAACGCCGTCGCCTCGTCCGCCGCCAACCGCAACGGCTCGGCGGCCTCTGCGGCCAGCGCGGCCGGGTTGTGCCACCAGATGCGCTCACCGTCGGTGTCGATGTCCAGCAGATCACCGCCCCGGAAACTGGTGCCGCACATCGGCAGCACGTCCAGGTCCGAGACCAGCTCGTCCTCCGTGACCCCGAACGCGCGGGCGACGTCCTCGATACGGGCGCCCGGACGCTCCCGCAGATACGTCACCAGCGAGAGCATCCGCCGGGTCTGGTCGATGGCGTTGACGGCCCTGACCGGTTTGCCTGCCACAGTGTTGTCCGCTCCCCCTCAGCCCCTGGCCACGGCCCGCAGCCGGTCCACCACGTCCACCCGCAGCTCCGCGGGCTCCACGACCACCACATCCGGACCGAACTCCACCAGCCACGCGTCGAGACCGTGCCCGTACGGAATCTCCAACTCGTCCCAGCCGTCACCGAGTTCCCGCACCGCCGAGGCTTTCGCCCGAAGGGGGTAACCGGAGCCCTTGCGCAGCCGGATCACCGCGGACCGGTCGGCGGTCTCCCCCGCCCACTCCGCCACCGTGTCCCGCACCGTGACCACATCCGGCACCTCGACCGTGAACTGCCCGTTGCGGCTGCGCACCCGACCGGTGATCCGCGACAACCGGAACACCCGTTCCGCACCCCGGTCCCGGTCCCAGCCCGCCAGATACCAGTGGCCGCGCCAGCACTCCAGCGCCCACGGCTCCACCTGCCGCTGCTCGGGACGGGCCGCGGTCGCCTTGCGATAGTCGAACACCACCGGCCGACGGTCCCGGCACGCCAGCATCAACGGCTCGAACGCCGCCTCATGCACCGGAATCCGCGGCTCCAACGCACCGTGCGCCTCATACGGATCGACGTCCTCGGGCAGCCCCGCCGCCCGCAGCTTCTGCAACGCGCCGCTCGCCGCACCGGCCAACCGCGCCTGCTGCCACACCTTGGCGACCAGCCCCAGCGCGGCGGCCTCCTCCGCGTCCAGCGTGATCGGCGGCAGCCGGTTGCTGTCCCGGCGCGCCCGGTACCCCGTCTCGCCGTCCAGGTTCTCCACGGTCTCGATGACCAGGCCCAGTTCGCGCAGATCGTCCTTGTCCCGCTCGAACATCCGGTTGAACGCGTCGTCCGAGCCCGCCTCCAGATACGCCTCCAGGGACTCACGCAACTCGCGCTTGCTGAGGGGCCGCCGCGTCCCGAGCAGACACAACGCCAGGTTCATCAGCCGCTCGGCCTTGGCAATGGCCATCGACGCCCTTCGCCTCCCTCAGTACACACCGGCGATGACCGTACCGCCCCGACGTGTCAGGACAAAAGCCGAGGGCCCACGCCCGAACAGGCATGGGCCCCAGGTGATCGGGTCCGGTCGGACTCCGCTCAGACCGCGAGCAGGTCCACGACGAAGATCAGCGTCTCATTGGCCTTGATCAGCGGGCTCGGGCTCTGGCTCCCGTACGCCAGGTGCGGCGGGATCGTCAGCCGGCGACGGCCGCCGACCTTCATGCCCTGCACGCCCTGGTCCCAGCCCTTGATGACCCGTCCGCCGCCCAGCGGGAAACGGAACGGCTGGTCACGGTTCCAGCTGGCGTCGAACTCCTCGCCGGTGCTGAACGACACACCGACGTAGTGCACGGTGACGGTCTGGCCGGCCTTGGCCTCCTCACCCTCGCCGACCCAGAGGTCCTTGATCTCAAGGTCCGCCGGCACGTCGCCCTCGGGAAAGTCGATCTCGGGCTTCTCGATGCTCACGTCTCTAGCTCCTGCTTGGTCTGCGGTAAGGCAACGATCACAGTCTTACATCCCCGGCGCCTCACATCTTCGCGAGGATGTCCACCGAGAACACCAGCACCGAGTCCTTCTTGATGCCACTGCCCGCCGGCGGCTTGTCCCCGTACCCCAGGCTCGGCGGCACCACCACCAACACCCGGCTGCCCACCTTCTTCCCGGTCAGCCCCTGCGCCCACCCCTTGACGACCTGCTGCAACGAGAACGACGTCAGCATCTTCCTGCTGTACGTCGAGTCGAACTCCTTACCCGAGTCCCACAGCACGCCCTTGTACTGCACCAGCACCGTGGAGTCCGCGGCGACCTCCGCGCCGTCCCCCTCGATGATGTACTCCGCCACCAGCTTCGTCGGCGCAGCCGTCTTCGGCACCTCGATCGACGGCGCCTTGCCGTCCGTGTCCGTCCCCACCTTCGGCAACTTCGCGTCGCTCTGCGCGACCTCGGTGCCCTTCGCCGAACTCTTCGCGTTGAACGTGTCCTGCACATCCACCACGAACACCAGCGTGTCCGTCCCCTTGATCCCACCCTGCGGGTTGCCCCGCGTGCCGTACCCCCACGTCGGCGGCACCGAGAACTCCACCCGGCTGCCCACCTTCTTCCCCGCCAGCGCATACCGCCAGCCGTCGATGATCGTCCCCTGCGACAGCTGGATCAACAACGGCGTCTTCCGATCGTAGGAGTTGTCGAACACCTTCCCCGAAGACCACACCTGCCCCAGGTAGTTCGCCTGAAGGTAATCGCCCTCCGCGACCGTCTTCCCGCCCCCCGCGATCACCGTCTTCACCGCGAGCTGCTTCGACGGATCACCACTGCCCTTCGCCACCGTCGGCTTCTCGTCGAACTTCGTCCCCGCCGTGATCGCCGGCAACGGACCGTCCACGATCTTCGGCGGCGGCGCCGCGGACTCCGACGCCGAAGCCGACGGCGACGCGCTGTCAGCCGCCCGACTCGAATCGGACGTGTCACTGCCACACCCCGAGACGGCGACAAGTCCGGTGGGAACAGCGATCAGAAGGGAGCGACGGCGCACGGTGGGGGCCTCAATCAATCGATCTTGTGGATGGAGTGCGCGCAACTCTACGACGTGAGAAGGGCGCCGCACTGAAAACGTGCGACGCCCGTGTTGCGTTCCGGTCTTTCACCGGAACGCGTTGCTCACCACACTCACATTCCCGCGATCAGCTTCTCCACCCGATCGTCCACCGAACGGAACGGGTCCTTGCACAACACCGTGCGCTGCGCCTGGTCGTTCAGCTTCAGATGCACCCAGTCGACGGTGAAGTCCCGGCGCTGCTCCTGAGCCCGACGGATGAAGTCACCACGCAACCGCGCCCGAGTCGTCTGCGGCGGAACCGACTTGCCCTCGAAGATCTTCAAGTCGTTGCAGATCCGGGCTGCTTGACCCTTCCTCTCCAGGAGGTAGTAAAGGCCCCGACGACGATGGATGTCGTGATACGCGAGGTCTATCTGCGCGACCCGCGGATGCGACATGGTCATGTTGTGCTTGGCCCGATACCGCTCGATGAGCTTGTACTTCATCACCCAGTCGATCTCGGTACCGATCCGGTCCAGATCCTCCGCCTCGATCGCGTCGAGCGTCCGTCCCCACAGTTCGAGCACCTGCTCGATCGTGCCGGTACGAATCCCCCGCCGCTCACAGAAGTCCACGGCCTTCTCGAAGTACTCCCGCTGCACCTCCAGCGCCGACGCCTCCCGGCCGCTCGCCAACCGGACCTTACGGCGGCCCGTGATGTCGTGACTGACCTCCCGGATCGCCCGGATCGGGTTCTCCAGCGTCAGATCCCGCATCACCGTGCCCGCTTCGATCATGCGCAGCACCAGATCGGTCGCACCGACCTTCAACAGCATCGTCGTCTCGGACATGTTCGAATCGCCCACGATCACATGCAGCCGACGGTAACGCTCCGCATCCGCGTGCGGCTCGTCCCGCGTGTTGATGATCGGCCGCGACCGCGTCGTCGCCGACGAGACACCCTCCCAGATGTGCTCCGCCCGCTGACTGACGCAGTAGACCGCGCCCCGCGGAGTCTGTAGCACCTTGCCGGCACCACACAGAAGCTGCCTCGTGACCAGGAACGGAATGAGAATGTCCGCCAGCCGGGAGAACTCCCCGTGCCGCGCCACGAGGTAGTTCTCGTGACACCCGTAGGAGTTGCCGGCCGAGTCGGTGTTGTTCTTGAAGAGGTAGACGTCGCCCGCGATTCCTTCCTCGTGCAGGCGTCGTTCTGCGTCCACCAGGAGTCCTTCGAGAATGCGCTCGCCGGCCTTGTCGTGGGTGACCAACTCGGTCACGTTGTCACATTCCGGTGTCGCATATTCCGGATGTGACCCCACGTCGAGATAGAGGCGAGCCCCGTTTCTCAGAAAGACATTGCTGCTACGGCCCCATGACACGACACGGCGGAAGAGGTACCGCGCCACCTCGTCAGGCGACAGGCGGCGCTGTCCCCTGAACGTGCACGTGACGCCGTACTCGTTCTCCAGCCCGAAAATGCGGCGGTCCATGACTGAACATTACGCCCGATCACCCGAGCTGAAACGGGGTTCGACGGCACGGTTTGGATCATTTTCCGATGAAGCCGCAACCACCACCCGCCCACCAGGACCCGCCAGCACCCGCGACGTCGCCAACAGCACCGCCAACGACGCAGCCCCCGCCGCCCCCGGCACCGCGAAACCCCACAACGCCCCACCCGCCTCCACCACCGGCCCCGCGAGCCCCGTCCCCACCGACGCCCCCACCGTGAACGTCGTCACCAACCACGAGAACGCCTCCGTCACCGTCCCCGCCGGCGCGTGCCGATCCACCAACACGAACGCACACGCGATCGCCGGCGCGAGAAACACCCCCGCCAACGCCGTCAACGCCACCATCGCCACCGCCCCCGGCCTCACCATCAACGGCAGGTAACACACCGCCAGCAACGCCACCAGCACCTGCAACCGGCGCCCCGGCGCCCCCGTCCACCGACGCGCCCCGTACACCCCGCCCCCGACCAGCGCACCCAGCCCCAACGCCGCCATCAGCCACCCGTACACCACGTCCCCACCGTGCGCGTCCGCATACGGCACCGACGCCACCGTGATCGACCCCAACGCCATCCCCACGAAGACGAACGCCCCCAGCAACGCCACCAACCCCGGCGACCGCAACGCCCCCAACCAGTGCGCCTCCCGCGGCGCCGAACGCCACGCACGCGACGGCGGCGACACCACCACCGACAACGCCCCCAGCACCCCCACCCCGTTCATCACCAACAACGCCACCTGCGCCGACCACAACGACGTGCACAACGTCACCAGCAACGGCCCCGCCGTGAACATCACCTCCTGCGCCACGGCATCCATCGCGTACGCCGTGTGCACCTTCTCCTCCTTGCCCAGCACACTCGGCCACAGCGCCCGCAGCCCGCCCTCAAGCGGCGGCGTGCACAACCCCGCCCCCACCACCGCCGCATACGCCGCCCACAACGAACCGATCCCCCCGAACGCGAACGCCGCCATGGCCAGCGCCGACACCACCGCCGCCGGCAACTGCACCCGTGGCTGCCCCCGCAGATCCACCCACCGCCCCAACACCGGCTGCCCCACCGCGTTGGCCACCCCGTACACCGCCGCCAACGCCCCGGCCAGGCTGTAACTGCCGCCCTCCGCCCGCACGAACAACACGATCGCGATCGGCGCCGTCGCATTCGGCAACCGGCCCACCAATGTCCCCACCAGAAGCCGCGCCGCATGCCGTGCCCGGAGGATCTCCAGGTAACCCGTGGCCATGTCCCCACCTTCCCGCCGGCGAAGGCACCCGCACCAGGCACCCACGTTTTACGTATAACGTCGATGAGCATACGTACCATGTGCGCTGTCCACCAGCCCACACGAAGGAGCACCCCGACGGTGGCCCCAGACAACCCCCGCCCCACCAGCCGGGACGTCGCACACGCCGCCGGCGTCTCCCAAGCCGCCGTCTCCCTCGTCCTGGGCGACAAATGGCGCGGCCGCGTCTCCGAGACCACCGCCCAACGCGTCCGCACCGCCGCCCACGACCTCGGCTACCGCCCCAACCTCGCCGCCCGCAACCTCCGCCTCGGCCGCACCCGCACCGTCCTCCTCGTCGTCCCCGCCCTCACCACCGAATTCTTCGCGGGCGTCTACACCGGCGCCGCCCGCGTCGCCGCCGACCACGGCTTCGGCCTCGTCCTCTACCCCTCCCCGCAAGGCATCGGCCCCGCCCGCGACCCCTTCGCCTCCGCCCAGGCAGCCCTAGACGGCATCATCGCCTCCTCCATGGCGGCCGACGCCCTGACCGCCCTGCGCGGCGACCACCTCCCGCTCGTCATGCTCGACAGCGACCCTCACGGCAGCCACGGCGCCACCACCGTCAACCTCGACATCGCCGACGGCACCCGCCAGATCGCCGACCACCTCCTCGGCCTCGGGCACCGCCACTTCCTCCACCTCGCCGCCGACATCGCCTCCTGGACCTTCGACGTCCGCGCCCGCGAACTCGCCACCCGCCTCACCACCACCCCCGGCACCACCCTGCGCACCGCCCACGCCCCCATCACCATCCACGACGCCCTCACCGCCACCGAAGCAGCCCTCCGCACCCCCGGCCCCCGCCCCACCGCCCTCGTCTGCGACGACGACAAACTCGCCGCCGGCGCCTACAAAGCGGCCCGCCGCCTCGGCCTCCACATCCCCGACGACCTCTCCATCACCGGCATCGACGACCTCGCCCTCGCCACCGCCCTCGACCCCGAACTCACCACCGTCCACCTCGACGCCGAACTCTTCGGCGAACACGGCATGACCGCCCTCCTCGCCGTCCTCGAAGGCCGCACCCCCACCCCCGGCGACATCCCCGTCCGCCTCATCGTCCGCGGCTCCACGGCGCCCCCACCCAGCCCCTGAACACCACAGTGCCCCGGCCGCAACCACGACCGGGGCACACACAACCGACAACGACGCCGAACGACTAACCGTCCTTGGACTCGGGCCCCTCGCCCTCGCTCTCCTCGGCCTCCGCAGCCGTCGACGCGCCACCCACCTCAAGCAACCGATCCAACTGACGCCCGACGATCCGCTTGAACTTCCGCTTCTGCGGACGCGTCCGGTCCAACACCGCCACCTCAAGCCGCTCCGCCGGAATCTCCCGCTGCGACCCGTTCGACTCACGCGACAACGCCTGCACCGCCAGCTTCAGCGCCTCGGCCAGACTCATCCCGTCCTGATGACGCTGATCCAGATACGTACCGATCAACTCGGCATTACCGCCCACCGCGACCGAACCGTGCTCGTCCACGATCGAACCGTCATGCGGCAACCGGTAGATCTGATCGCCATCCGGAGTGTCACCCACCTCCGCCACGACCAACTCCACCTCGTACGGCTTCTCGGCCGCACTGGAGAAGATCGTGCCCAACGTCTGCGCATAGACATTGGCCAACCCACGAGCCGTCACATCGTCCCGGTCATAGGTGTACCCGCGCAGATCCGCGTAGCGCACACCACCGATCCGCAGATTCTCGTACTCGTTGTACTTACCGGCAGCCGCAAAGCCGATCCGGTCATAGATCTCGCTGAACTTATGCAGCGCACGGGACGGATTCTCACCGACGAACACAATGCCATCGGCATACTGCAACACCACCAGACTGCGACCACGCGCAATACCCTTGCGGGCATACTCCGCACGGTCCGCCATCGCCTGCTGAGGTGAGACATAGAACGGCGTCGACACCGGTTAACCGTCCCTTTCTGTCAGAGTCACTGGACCACCTACCCAAGAACGACCGGAACTACAGCAACGCAGCCCGAGGACCATCAGGCTGCTCAAGCCGCCGCTCCAGGATCGAACGAGCGATCCCCGCCGACTCATCGTCCGTCAACCGACGGAAACCATCCTCGGTGATCACCGTGACGATCGGATAGATCCGGCGTGCCACATCAGGCCCACCGGTCGCCGAATCATCATCAGCCGCGTCATACAGCGCCTGCACCACAAGAGTCGTCGCCTGCTCCTCCGTCAGATCCTCACGGAACAGCTTCTTCATCGCCCCCCGCGCGAAGATCGACCCCGAACCCGTCGACGCATAACCCTGCTCCTCCGAACGACCACCCGTCACGTCGTACGAGAAGACCCGGCCCCGCCCACGATCCACGTCATAACCCGCGAACAGCGGCACCACCGCCAACCCCTGCATCGCCATACCCAAGTTGGAACGAATCATCGTCGACAACCGGTTCGCCTTGCCCTCCAACGAGAGCTGCGCCCCCTCGACCTTCTCGAAGTGCTCCAGCTCCAGCTGGAACAGCTTCACCATCTCGACAGCCAGGCCGGCCGCACCGGCGATACCCACCGCCGAGTACTCGTCCGCCGGGAACACCTTCTCGATGTCCCGCTGCGCGATCATGTTCCCCATCGTCGCCCGCCGGTCACCCGCCAGCACGACACCACCCGGGAACGTCACCGCGACGATCGTCGTCCCGTGCGGCGCCTCGACGACACCCTGCACCGGGAGCAACTGACGCTTACCAGGCAGCAACTCCGGCTGCTGCTCGGCAAGAAAGTCCATGAACGAAGAAGACCCAGGCGTCAGGAAGGCAGCTGGTAGACGCCCGGTGCTACGAGTGTTGGCTTCCACGCGTTTCCTTCCAGATAGGCAGCAGCCCGCCTTATGGCATCGGGCCGATCCTTGAACTGCCCCAGCGCGGCATTGCAGCTGAAGCACAGTACGCCAGGGACCCTACCCGTCTCATGGCAGTGATCCACATGTTCAGGCGATGCCGCAGGACAGATGCCAGAGACACCCGCCTGACCAGCAATCAACGCATCCCGCTCAGCCTCGGTGAGACCGTGGTGCCGCTTCAGGTGTCGCCGGCGGCCCCTCACGCATGGGCGAACGCCGCTCGCGGCGTGTGAACCTCGCACCGCGAGCAACGCTCCACACTGTCTTCGATCTCCACACCGAGCACCCCCCGAACCTTCAATCCGAAGGCTATTCTCCGCCCTTCTGAACGAATGAGCGCACGAACTCCTCCGCGTTCTCCTCCAGGACATCGTCGATTTCGTCAAGAACCGAGTCCACGTCGTCGCTCAGCTTTTCCTGTCGCTCCTTGAGGTCTTCGGAGGCCTGCGTTTCCGCTGCCTGCTCCTCGACCTCTTCGGTGGAGCGCGTCGCCTTCTGCTGGCCGCCGCCGGTGTCCTTGGTCGCCATAACCCTCACCCCGCTCAGTTCGCCCGACATGGTCGACAGGTCTGCATTCCTGCCGATCGGTAATGAATCAGACCCTACAAGCCGGGTCCGACATCGGCCCCGCAGTTTCCACAACGTACGGAGGCCACCTCGATGATTCCCGGCCGCCGGGGTTTCCACCCCGGTTCGCGGCCGGGAGATCGGAATCGGTTCAGCCGCCCGACAGGACCTTGACCAGGTCTTCCGCGGTACGGCAGCGGTCCAGGAGTTCCTTAACGTGATTACGCGTTCCGCGAAGCGGTTCGAGGGTTGGGACCCGCTGGAGCGAGTCCCGGCCCGGCAGGTCGAAAATGACCGAGTCCCAGGAGGCCGCGGCGACGTCGTCGGCGTACTGCTCAAGGCACCGTCCGCGGAAGTACGCGCGGGTGTCCTCCGGCGGCTTCGTGCGGGCCCGCTCGACCTCGGTGTCGTCCAGGAGCCGTTTGATGCGCCCCCGGGCCGCGAGCCGGTTGTAGAGGCCCTTGTCGGCGCGTACGTCGGCGTACTGGAGGTCGACGAGGTGCAGTCGGGCGGCGTCCCAGTCAAGGTCGTCGCGGCGCCGGTAGCCCTCCATGAGTTCGCGTTTGGCGACCCAGTCGAGTTCGCCGGCGAGGCTCATGGGGTCGTTCTCCAGACGGTTGAGGGTGTCCTCCCAACGGCTGAGAACATCCCTGGTCTGGTCGTCGGCGTCGGCTCCGTAGCGCTCCTCGACGTATTTCCTGGCCAGCTCGTAGTACTCCATCTGGAGCTGGACGGCGGTGAGTGTCCGGCCGCTGCGGAGGGTGACGAGGCGCTGGAGTCCGGGGTCGTGGGAGACCTGGTGGAGGGTGCGTACGGGTTGGTCGACGGCGAGGTCGACGGCGATGAAGCCGTCCTCGATCATGGAGAGGACGAGGGCGGTGGTGCCGAGTTTGAGGTAGGTGGAGATCTCGGAGAGGTTGGCGTCGCCGATGATCACGTGGAGGCGGCGGTACTTGTCGGCGTCGGCGTGGGGTTCGTCGCGGGTGTTGATGATGGGGCGCTTGAGGGTGGTCTCCAGGCCGACCTCGACTTCGAAGTAGTCGGCGCGCTGGCTGATCTGGAAGCCGTGCTCGTGGCCGTCCTGGCCGATGCCGACGCGTCCGGCGCCGGTGACGACCTGGCGGGAGACGAAGAAGGGGGTGAGGTGGCGCACGATGTCGGAGAAGGGGGTTTCCCGCTTCATCAGGTAGTTCTCGTGCGTGCCGTAGGAGGCGCCCTTGTTGTCGGTGTTGTTCTTGTAGAGGTGGATGGGCTGGGCGCCGGGGAGTTGGGCGGCTCGTTCGGCGGCCTCGGCCATGATGCGTTCGCCGGCCTTGTCCCAGAGGACGGCGTCGCGGGGGTTGGTGACTTCGGGTGAGCTGTATTCGGGGTGGGCGTGGTCGACGTAGAGCCGTGCTCCGTTGGTGAGGATCACGTTGGCGAGGCCGATGTCCTCGTCGGTGAGCTGGCTGGAGTCGGCGGCCTCGCGGGCGAGGTCGAAGCCTCGCGCGTCTCGCAGCGGGTTCTCTTCCTCGAAGTCCCAGCGGGCCCGGCGGGCCCGGTGCATCGCCGCGGCGTAGGCGTTGACGATCTGGGATGAGGTGAGCATGGCATTGGCGTTGGGGTGGCCGGGGACGGAGATCCCGTATTCCGTCTCGATGCCCATTACTCGCCGTACGGTCATGCGGCCCTCCTTGCCCGGCGGTGTCCTCGGTCGGGGACGCCGCTCAAGTACCGCTGGCGCTCCGGTGCGTGTGCGGTGCCCGTCCCCGCACTGCGCGTTTCGGCGGTAGGAAGAGCCTAGAACGCCGCTGCGGTGGTGGGGAGATCATTTGCGTCATTGGTTGCTCCGGCCGGGTGCTGAAAAACAGTCGGCTGCGGGTACCCGGTGAGGGGACCCGCAGCCGCCCTGTGTTTTACAGGTACTGACCGGTGTTGGCCACGGTGTCGATGGAGCGCCCGGTGTCCGCGCCCTGCTTTCCGGTGATGAGGGTGCGGATGTAGACGATCCGTTCGCCCTTCTTGCCGGAGATGCGGGCCCAGTCGTCCGGGTTGGTGGTGTTGGGGAGGTCTTCGTTCTCCTTGAACTCGTCCACGCAGGCCTGGAGGAGGTGGGAGACGCGGAGGCCCTTCTGCTGGCTGTCGAGGAAGTCCTTGATGGCCATCTTCTTGGCGCGGCCGACGATGTTCTCGATCATGGCGCCGGAGTTGAAGTCCTTGAAGTAGAGGACTTCCTTGTCACCGTTGGCGTAGGTGACTTCGAGGAAGCGGTTCTCCTCGGATTCGGCGTACATGTGCTCGACGGCCGTCTGGATCATGCTCTGGACGGTGGTGGCCCTGCTGCCGCTGTGCTCCCCGAGGTCGTCGGAGTGGAGCGGGAGCCGTTCGGTGAGGTATTTACCGAAGATGTCCTTGGCGGCTTCGGCGTCGGGACGTTCGATCTTGATCTTCACGTCCAGGCGGCCGGGGCGCAGGATGGCGGGGTCGATCATGTCCTCGCGGTTGGAGGCGCCGATGACGACCACGTTCTGGAGGCCTTCGACACCGTCGATCTCGGCGAGGAGCTGCGGGACGATGGTGTTCTCGACGTCGGAGCTGACGCCGGAGCCGCGGGTGCGGAAGAGGGACTCCATCTCGTCGAAGAAGACGATGACGGGGGTTCCTTCGCTGGCTTTTTCGCGGGCTCGTTGGAAGACGAGGCGGATTTGCCGTTCGGTCTCGCCGACGTATTTGTTGAGGAGTTCGGGGCCCTTGATGTTGAGGAAGAAGCTCTTGCCTTGGGCCTGTCCCGTGACTTCGGCGACCTTTTTGGCCAGCGAGTTGGCGACGGCTTTGGCGATGAGCGTCTTGCCGCATCCGGGGGGTCCGTAGAGGAGGACGCCCTTGGGCGGTCGGAGTTCGTGCTCCTTGAACAGGTCGGGGTAGAGGTAAGGAAGTTCGACGGCGTCGCGAATGGCTTCGATCTGGCCGCCGAGGCCGCCGATCTGTTCGTAGCCGATGTCGGGTACTTCTTCGAGGACGAGTTCTTCGACCTCGCTCTTGGGGACGATCTCGTAGACGTAGCCGGAGCGGGGTTCGAGCAGGAGGGCGTCGCCGGGGCGGATGGTGACGTCCAGCAGCGGCTCGGCGAGCCGTACCACCCGTTCCTCGTCGGTGTGCCCGAGCACCAGGGCGCGTTCGCCGTCCTCAAGGATCTCCTTGAGGGTGACGATGTCGCCGACGCGCTCGTACTCCATGGCCTCGACCACGTTGAGTGCTTCGTTGAGCATGAGTTCCTGGCCGCGCCGGAGTTCGTCGGTGTCGACGCTCGGGCTGACGTTCACGCGGAGTTTGCGTCCTCCGGTGAAGATGTCGGCGGTGCCGTCCTCGTTGGCTTGCAGGAAGACTCCGAAGCCGGCCGGTGGCTGGGCGAGCCGGTCGACTTCCTCTTTGAGGGCGACGATCTGGTCGCGGGCCTCGCGGAGCGTGTTGGCGAGTCTTTCGTTCTGGGCCGAGACGCCGGCCAGATTGGTCTGTAGCTCGACGATCCGCTCTTCGAGGATTCTCGTGTGTCGCGGAGAGTCGGCGAGCTTGCGCCGCAGGACGGCGATCTCCTGCTCAAGGTAGGCAATCTGTCCGGCGGGGTCGTCGGACCCTCGTCCCGGGCGGATGCCGCGGTTCATGTCGTCGTCGTGGGCTGCCACGGTCCTCACCTCCTCCAAGGGGAGCTGGACGCTTCCAGACCCTACCTGGGTGGGTGTCGATTGAAACCCCTAGATCACAAAGACTGTAGAGGTGTGTCCGATCTTCACCCTTGCGCTCTCCCTCACGCCAGGGGAATACCCACCGAACATGATTGGGAAGCGGGCGAAGGTAGGGTCGAAGTGTTCAACACCCGTCAGCGCTGGCCGGATTCCTGGTGGGCGCGGGGCAGAAATGGCAGGAGACATGAGCGTGCAGCAGGGGACCGGGGTCGATGGTGAGGCTCTGGAGGTCTGGATCGATCAGGACCTGTGTACCGGTGACGGGATCTGCGTGCAGTACGCGCCGGAGGTGTTCGAGCTGGACATCGATGGTCTGGCTTATGTGAAGGGTGAGGGCGAGGAGCTGTTGCAGGACCGGGGTGCGTCGACTCCGGTGCCGTTGCCGCTTCTGGTGGATGTCGTGGACTCGGCGAAGGAGTGTCCGGGTGAGTGCATCCATGTGCGGCGGGTTTCGGACAGTGTCGAAGTGTTCGGTCCGGACGCGGAGTAATCAAATCGTTGCATCGCGTGACGTCTGTCGGGGGTCTCGCGGGCGCCGCTGAGGCGGGTCAGACGCGGTGTGCTCCGGCGGGCGTGGAGCGGGTGAACGCGCCGTTCTTCCACTGCCATTGCGCGCTCGTGGTGACGTCCGGGCAGCAGCGGGGCACGTCGGTCGAGGAGTAGCCGAGCAGGGTGGCGAGGACGGTGCCGTCGTCGACGGAGACGTCGCGGACGGTGGTGCCGTCCTTGGGGTCGACGAGGGTGGCGACGATGCGCGGGGCGCCGTCGGTGGAGCGGGTGACGACGTAGACGCCGTCGGGCGGGGTGCCCATGGGGGCGTCGCAGTGGACGACGGCGACCGTCTCGGGGCTGCCGTCGCCGTCGAGGTCGCCGGTGGCCTTCTTGTGGACGACGGCTTTGACCGGTCCGCAGGTGAGCGGGAAGTGGACGCCGGTGGGGTCGGGGGCGGCGGCGTGGGTGGTGCGTGCTCCGGCGTCGGCCGGCTGAGCCGCGGTCGCGGAGTTGGGGTGCAGGACCGAGCTGAGGGCCATGACGCCGGCGATGGCCGTGGCGGTGGCGACCCAGTGGATCGGGCGGGTGTGCGTCTGTGCCAGTTCCGGGACGGCGGAATGCTGCACTAGGAGCGTCTCCTGTGAGGGCTGTGCCGGTGGGGTGGGGTGGCCAGCATCGTGCCACATGTCACAGGTGGGGGGAACGGCGGGGTGCGGTGGGCGTGCGCCGGGTGGTCGTTTCGCGGTGGGGTGTCAACAGGTGGGCGGCGCGGCCTGGTTGCCCGGTCGGTCGGGGAACCAGGCCGCGCCGCCCGTTCGTTGGACGCGGCAGGGGGCCGTTTCAGCGGCCGGCGCCTGCACCTGCGTTCGGTCCGTCGTAGTCGTCGCCGTAGGCGCCCTTGGCGGGGCGGCGGCGACGCATGGGGGGTTCGACACCGTCGGCCAGGCGGCGGGCGGTGAGGAGGAAGCCGGTGTGGCCGATCATCCGGTGGTCGGGGCGGACGGCGAGGCCTTCCACGTGCCAGTTGCGGATCATCGATTCCCAGGAGGTGGGTTCGTTGAAGCTGCCGATCTCGCGGATGGATTCGACGGTGCGGGCGAGCTGGGTGGTGGTGGCCACGTAGCAGCAGAGGATGCCGCCGGGCACGAGGGCCTTGGAGACGGCCTCCAGGCACTCCCAGGGGGCGAGCATGTCGAGGATGACGCGGTCGACGTCGGTGTCGGACAGGTTGTCCTGGAGGTCGCCGACGGTGAGTTGCCAGGCGGGGTGGGGGCCACCGAAGTAGCGCTCCACGTTCTGCTGGGCGATCTCGGCGAAGTCCTCGCGGCGCTCGTAGCTGTGGAGCATGCCCTGGTCGCCGATGGCGCGCAGCAGGAAGCTGCTGAGGGAGCCGGAGCCGACGCCTGCTTCGACGACGCGGGCGCCGGGGAAGATGTCGGCGAAGGCGAGGATCTGCCCCGCGTCCTTGGGGTAGACCACGGCGGCGCCGCGGGGCATGGACAGGACGTAGTCGGGGAGCAGGGGGCGCAGCGCGAGGTAGGCGACGTTTCCGGTGGTGCGGACAACGCTGCCCTCGGGTGCGCCGATCAGTTCGTCGTGCGGGAAGGAACCCTTGTGGGTGTGGAAATTCTTCCCGGCTTCGAGCGTGAACGTGTAGTGGCGGCCCTTGGGGTCGGTCAGCTGTACCTGGTCCCCGACCGTGAAGGGCCCGCGCCTGCGGGCGGCACCGGTCGGTTCGGACATGTGACCAGCCTACCGGCGTTTGTGGGGGTCGCCGACCATGTGGGGGTGGTTCAGCTGGGGCGGGCCATGGCCTTGACGAAGGCGCGCTCGACGTCGGCGGCGGACAGGACGCCGTAGATGGCGCCGGTGTCCTCGACGACGAGGTATTCGGTGGCGGGGGTGGCCCGGAGGGCGTCGAGGAGGTCTTCGCCGGCGAGTTCGGCGGAGACGCGCATGCCGTCGGTGAGGTCCTGGGCGAGGCCGCTGACGGCGACCCAGGGGCGGCGGTGTTCGGGGACGCCGACGATGGCGGCCTCGCGGACGAGGGAGAGGGGGGTGCCGTCGGGGTCGACGACGACGAGGGCGCGGGCGCCGGCGGCGTTGGCGCGGCGGAGGGCCTCGGAGAGGGGGGTGTCGTTCTCGACGGGGACGGCGCGGCGGGTGAGGTTGCGGGCGCGGAGTTCGGGGAGGTGCTCGCGCAGGCGGGCGACGCGGAGGCTGTTTCCGGCGCCGGTCCAGATGATGGCGGCGAGGATCGCGGCGAGAAGGGCGTCGGTGACGGTGTCCATGCCGACGTTGGTCTCGGCGGTGGTGCCGAGGGCGCCGGACTGGGTGAGGAGGGGGAGGCCGATGAGGACGGTGACGGCGAGGGCGCGGCCGACCCAGGCGGCGGCGATGGTGCCGGTCATGGGCTTGCCGGTGATCTTCCAGACGATGGCGCGGAGCATGCGTCCGCCGTCGAGGGGGAGGCCGGGCAGGAGGTTGAACGCGGCGACGATGAGGTTGGAGATCATCAGGCCGGCGAGGAGGACGCCGGGGACGGTGCCGGGTTCGACGGGTTGCATGGCGAGGTAGAAGACGCCGGAGAGGGCGAGGGAGAGAAGGGGTCCGACGAAGGCGAGGATGAATTCGCGGCCGGGGGTCTCGGCTTCTTTCTCGATCTCGGAGACGCCGCCGAAGAACTGGAGCTGGATGCGGCGGACGGGGAGTTTGAAGCGGAGCGCGGCGACGGTGTGGGCGAGTTCGTGGATGAGGACGGAGGCGTAGAAGGCGACGGCGAAGAAGAGGGAGACGAGGTAGCGCAGGGCGCCGAGTTCGGGCAGGACGCGTTCGAGTTGTCCGCCGAAGACCCAGGTGATGAGGGCGGCGACGAGGAACCAGCTGGGGGCGACGTAGACGGGAACGCCGAAGGGGCGGCCCATGAGGAGTCCGCCGCGGGGTTCGCGGGGCGGTGTGGGCGGGCGGGTGCCGTGGGCGGCGGGGCCGGCCGGGGTGCGGTCGGCGGGGCCGGGGGTGTCGGCACCGGCGCTGTCGTCCGCGCCTGCGTGGTCGTTCCCGTCGGGGTGCTGGGGTTTCTCGTCGTGGCCGGCGTCGGGGGTCGGGGGGTGCGGGTCGTTGCCCATCGCGGCGTCTCCCTTGGCTTCGTCGCCGGGCGGTCGGGTGGGTGGCGCGGGGGTGGGCCGGTCGTCAGCGGGGGTGCCGGTGGTGTCGGGGGTGCCGGGTCGGGGGGTCGACGTGCCGGGCTTGTCGGTGTCGGACTGCGGCTGACCGCTCCCGCCGCTCTCGTCCACGGTGTCCCCTCGTTCGCAGCGTCTTCCGGGCCGGCCGGCGCGGAAGGGTCTGTGGTCGATGGTATGCGGCGGTCGTGGCGTGTTTCGCCCCGGCACCCCCTGTGTTTTCGCGGGCGTTGCGTGGGTTCGGGGCCGGGGTGGGGGGTGACTGTCAGTGGTGGGTCGTAGGGTCTGGGGCATGGAGACGAGCGTGGAGGGCGTTGTGGCGGCGCCGGAGGAAGCGGTTGCGGCGCGGGTGGCGGTGGCGCCGGCGAGTCTGTCGCCGTCGCGGGCGGGTGACTTCATGCAGTGTCCGCTGCTGTACCGGTTCCGGGTGATCGACCGGTTGCCGGAGCGGCCGAGTGAGGCGGCGACGCGGGGGACGTTGGTGCACGCGGTGCTTGAGCGGTTGTTCGACGTGCCGGCGGCGGAGCGGACGGCGGCGGGGGCGCGGTCGTTGGTGCCGGGGCAGTGGGAGCGGTTGCGGGAGTCGCGTCCCGAGGTGGTGGAGCTGTTCGCGGACGATCCCGACGGTGAGCGGCTGGCGCGGTGGCTGGGTGAGGCCGAGGCGTTGGTGGAGCGCTGGTTCACGTTGGAGGACCCGACGCGGTTGGAGCCCGCGGAGCGGGAGTTGTTCGTGGAGGCGGAGCTGGATTCGGGGCTTCGGTTGCGCGGGATCATCGACCGGGTGGATGTGGCGCCGACGGGCGAGGTCCGGATCGTGGACTACAAGACGGGGAAGGCGCCTCGGCCGCAGTACGCGGAGGGGGCGTTGTTCCAGATGAAGTTCTACGCGTTGGTGGTGTGGCGGCTGAAGAAGGTGGTGCCGCGCCGGCTTCAGCTGGTGTATCTGGGCAGCGGGGATGTGGTGACGTACGACCCGGTGCCGGCGGATCTGGAGCGGGTGGAGCGCAAGCTGCTGGCGTTGTGGGAGGCGATCCGGCTCGCGACGCGGACGGGTGAGTGGGTGCCGCGGCCGACGAAGCTGTGTGGGTGGTGTGATCACCAGGAGCGGTGTCCGGAGTTCGGTGGGACTCCCCCGCCGTATCCGTTGCCGGTCAGGGCGGTCGGGTCCGAGGGGGGCGTGCAGGGCAGAATGGGCCCGGACTAGCGAAGGAGTGTCACGTGGCCATCCGTGTCCTACTTGTCGATGACCAGCCGTTGCTGCGGACCGGGTTCCGGATGATTCTGGAGGCGGAGCAGGATCTGGCGGTCGTCGGCGAGGCCGGTGACGGTCTCCAGGCTCTTGATCAGGTGCGGGCGTTGCAGCCCGATGTGGTGTTGATGGACATCCGGATGCCGCGGATGGACGGGGTGGAGGCGACGCGGCAGATCACGGGGCCGGGTCGGGACGGTCCGGCGAAGGTGCTGGTGCTGACGACGTTCGATCTCGACGAGTACGTCGTGGAGGCGTTGCGGGCGGGGGCGAGCGGTTTCCTGCTGAAGGACGCTCCGGCGAACGAGTTGGTGCAGGCGATCCGGGTGGTCGCGGCGGGGGAGGCGTTGTTGGCGCCGAGTATCACGCGGCGGTTGCTGGACAAGTACGCGACGCATCTGCCGTCGGGTGAGGAGTCGGTGCCGGACACCTTGCACACGCTCACGGATCGTGAGGTGGAGGTGTTGAAGCTGGTGGCGCGTGGGTTGTCGAACGCGGAGATCGCGGCGGACCTGTTCGTGAGCGAGACGACGGTGAAGACGCATGTGGGGCATGTGCTGACGAAGTTGGGGTTGCGGGACCGGGTGCAGGCGGCGGTGTACGCGTACGAGAGTGGTCTGGTGCGTCCTGGGGCGCAGTGACCCTCGTGGGTATACGTGTGAGGCGCTCCACCCGGTCGGGTGGGGCGCCTCATGCGTGGGTGGCCGGTGGGGCCGTTGGTCAGCCGCCGACGCCTCGGCCCAGCTCCCAGAGCTGGAGCGAGGAGGAGGAGTTGAGGGCGTAGGCGGTGCCGGTGATGTCGTCGCGGGCGGCGACGTACTGCTTGCCCTGCCACAGCGGGATGAAGGGGACGTCGTCCGCGACGATGTCCTGGATCTGGGTGAGGGTGCCGGCGGCGGAGAGGCGGTCGGCAGCGCGGCGGGACTCGGGGATCAGGTTGTTGATGATGTTGCTGTTGCGGTAGGGCGAGTTGAGGAAGTTGTCCTTGTCGAGGAAGGGCGCGACGTAGCTGTCGGCGTCGGGGAAGTCGGGGAACCAGCCCATGCCCCAGACGTCGTACTTGCCCTTGCGTTCGGCGGGGACGAAGGTGGACCAGGGGGCGCCCTTGATGGTGACGTCGAAGAGGCCGCTGCTGTTGAGCTGCTGCTTGAGCTGCTCGAACTCCTTCTTGGTGACCGTGCCGTAGTGGTCGGTCGTGTAGTGCAGGGTCAGTTTGACCGGGGTGGTGATGTTGGCGGCGACGAGGGTGTTCTTGGCCTTGGTGACGCTGGGGTCGCCGTACTTGTTGAAGAACGAGTTGGAGTGGCCGGTGATGCTCGCCGGGACCAGGGAGTAGAGGGGTTCGGCCTGGGAGCCGTAGACCTTGGACACCAGCTCGGCCCGGTTGATCAGCTCGGCCATGGCCCGGCGGACGGCCTTGTTCTTGACCGTGGGGGCGTCGGTGTTGAAGGCGAGGTAGCGGATCTCCAGGCCGGCCATCTCGACGAGGTCGATGTTGCTGTCGGCGTCGTCGGACAGCTTCTGGACCTGCTCGGGGGTCATGGAGCGGGTCATGACGTCGATGTCGCCCTTGGTGAGGGCGGTGCCCATGGCGTCGGCGTCCTTGTAGGACACCATGTCGACCTGGTCGTTCTGGAGCTTGAGAACGCCCTTGTAGTGGGGGTTCTTGGTGAAGGTGGCCTTCACCAGCTCGTCGTTCTTGACTTCGGCCTTCATGGTGTACGGGCCCGAGCCGTCGATCGCGAAGCCGTCGCGGAGCTTGTTCTTCACGTAGTCGTCGGGGTTGACGATGCCGGCGACGGGGGTCGACAGCTTGTACGGGAAGGTGGCGTCGGCGGTCTTGAGGTGGAAGATCACGTCGCGGTCGCCGGAGGTCTCGACGGTGTCGATGGTCGAGAGGAGGGCGAAGACGCCGGAGTCGGCCTTGATGGCGAGGGCGCGGTCGATGGAGTACTTCACGTCGGCCGCGGTGATGGGGTCGCCGTTGGAG
This sequence comes from Streptomyces sp. NPDC091279, assembly GCF_044757465.1. Lineage (NCBI taxonomy): Bacteria > Bacillati > Actinomycetota > Actinomycetes > Kitasatosporales > Streptomycetaceae > Streptomyces > Streptomyces sp. NPDC091279. Next base: position 269,834 of record NZ_JBIVVA010000009.1, read on the forward strand.
AACTTCAGGCCCTCGCGGAGCTTGCACGCGTAGCGTTCGTTGCCGGTGTCGGTGAAGCCGCAGCTCTCGGCGGCCTCGGGGACCGGGTCGCCGTCGCCCTTGGGCTGGACCATGAGGGTCTGGACAGTCTGGCGCAGGATGTTCCAGGAGCCGACGTCGTAGGCGTAGGCGGGGTCGAGCGGGGCCGGGACGTCCTTGGTGGCGGTGAACCGGTCCGTGGTGCCCACGGCGATCGCGTCGCCGCCGCTGCTCCCGCCTTCGGACCCGCCACAGGCGGCGAGCACCGGCGCGAGCAGACCGACCACGGCCGGCAGCACCAAAGTCTTGCGGTTCATGCTCGATTTTCTCCAGAGCTGTCGAGTCCGTGTATCCGGCATGCAAGGGGTGTCGCGGGCCGAGCACGGGGTAAGGGCGATGTTCTCGCGTCGAGATTAGTCCGCGCTCACTGGGGGGCCTGCGGGGAGTTCACTTGACGTGCCATCACGCTGCGGAACCGGTCGTGGACGGACTGAAAACCCGCTGGCGGAAGGATTCGTGCAGCGTCCCATCAATCGGGACACAAGGGCGTGTTCGCGCCGCCCGAATCGGGGTGAACAGCACACGCCCTGCCGGGTGTCGACCCTCTGGGGCGTGGGGAACCTCACAGGTTCTCATGGGCTCGGAGCGGACCGGAATTCGGCCATCCACTAGCTGGAATTCCGGTGCGCGAGGGCTCCGAGAATTACCGCGTCATTGGCGTTGCACGCTGGGTGAACGGGGGGGCGCATTTCCGTCATGAGGTGGTGATCAGGCCGCGCAGAAAAGTCAGGTCGACCTCTTCGAGTGAGGAGACCACGGTGCGGCGGGCGGCGGGGGCGATGGGGGCGAGGGAGGGGACGGCGACGACGTGGCAGCCGGCGGCCTCGGCGGCGGCGACGCCGGTGGCGGTGTCCTCGATGACGGCGCACCTGGCCGGATTCACCCCGAGTCCGGCCGCGGCGGCGAGGTAGGGGTCGGGGTGCGGTTTGGTGCGGGGTACTTCGTCGCCCGCGACGGTCAGCCGGAAGTGCCGGGGGCCGAGGGAGGCGATGACGCGGTCGATGATGCGGCGGTGGGAGGCGGAGACGAGGGCGGTGGGGATCTCGTACTCGGACAGCTCGGCCAGCAGCCGGGCGGCGCCGGGCATGAGCGGCAGGGCGGTGGCGATGCGGGCCTCGAAACCGTCGTTGAGGAGGACGGAGAGGTCGGGGAGGGTGATGTCGGCGCCGGTGGCCTCGATGAGGAAGCCGGCGCTGCGGGTCATGGGCCCGCCGACGACGACGTGCCGCCAGGAGTCGTCGAGGGTGTGGCCGAGGCGGGCGAAGACGTCCACCTCGACGTCCCACCAGAAGCCCTCGGTGTCGACGAGGGTGCCGTCCATGTCGAGGAGCACGGCCTGGAGTGCTGAGCCTTCGGCCGTAAGGGTTCCGAGCGCGGGGACCGTGCTGGTCATCCTGGCGCACCTCCATGAGGGACGACCAGGCCGGTTCCCGTGCGGGAACCGGCCTGCAAGTGGACCGACCAGTCTACGACTCCGTCGGGCGGCGCGCTCGATTTCTCTGCGACGCCTGGTGGAGAGGGTCAGCGGGCGTTGAAGTACTTCGCCTCGGGGTGGTGGATGACGATGGCGTCGGTGGACTGTTCCGGGTGGAGCTGGAACTCCTCGGAGAGGTGGACGCCGATCCGCTCGGGTTCCAGGAGGGCGGCGATCTTGGCGCGGTCCTCCAGGTCGGGGCAGGCGCCGTAGCCGAGGGAGAAGCGGGCGCCGCGGTACTTGAGGGCGAACATGTCCTCGATGTCGGCGGGGTCCTCGCCGGCGTAGCCGAGTTCGGAGCGGACCCGGGCGTGCCAGTACTCGGCGAGGGCCTCGGCCAACTGGACGGACAGGCCGTGCAGTTCGAGGTAGTCGCGGTAGGCGTTGGCCTCGAACATGCGGGCCGTCTCCTCGCCGATGCGGTTGCCGACGGTGACGATCTGGAAGCCGACGACGTCGGTCTCGCCGCTCTCCTCGGGGCGGAAGAAGTCGGCGAGGCACAGGCGGCGGCCGCGGCGCTGGCGGGGGAAGGTGAAGCGGGTGCGTTCGTTGCCCTCGTCGTCGAGGACGATGAGGTCGTCGTCCTTGGAGACGCAGGGGAAGTAGCCGTAGACGACGGCGGCTTCGAGGAGGTTGTCGGTCTGGAGGCGGTCGAGGAGGCCGCGCAGCCGGGGCCGGCCCTCGCTCTCGACGAGTTCCTCGTAGCTGGGGCCCTCGCCGGTGCGGGCCTGCTTGAGGCCCCACTGGCCCTTGAAGAGGGCGCCTTCGTCGAGCCAGCTCGCGTACTCCTTGAGCTGGATGCCCTTGATGACGCGGGTGCCGCGGAAGGGCGCCTCGGGGACGGGGTTGTCGACGGCGACGTCCGAGCGGACGTGTCCTTCCTCGGGCCGTTCCTCGACCTGGACGGCCGGGGTGGCGCGGACCCGGCGCTGCTTCAGCTCGGGGAGGGTGACGCCGGGGACGCCGCGCTTGACGCCGATGAGGGCGTCCATGAGGCGCAGTCCCTCGAAGGCGTCGCGGGCGTAGCGGACCTCGCCCTCGTAGATCTCGTGGAGGTCCTGCTCGACGTAGGCGCGGGTGAGGGCGGCGCCGCCGAGGATGACGGGGAAGTCGGCGGCCATGCCGCGCTGGTTCAGCTCCTCCAGGTTCTCCTTCATGATCACGGTGGATTTCACGAGGAGGCCGGACATGCCGATGACGTCGGCGCGGTGTTCCTGGGCGGCGTCGAGGATCGCGGAGACGGGCTGCTTGATGCCGAGGTTGACGACGTTGTAGCCGTTGTTGGACAGGATGATGTCGACGAGGTTCTTGCCGATGTCGTGGACGTCGCCGCGGACGGTGGCGAGCACGATGGTGCCCTTGCCCTCGGAATCAGACTTCTCCATGTGCGGTTCGAGGTGCGCGACGGCGGTCTTCATGACCTCGGCGGACTGGAGGACGAACGGCAGCTGCATCTGGCCGGAGCCGAAGAGTTCGCCGACGACCTTCATGCCGTCCAGGAGGGTGTCGTTGACGATGTCGAGGGCCGGGCGGTCCTGGAGGGCGGCGTCGAGGTCGGCTTCGAGGCCGTTGCGTTCGCCGTCGATGATGCGGCGCTTGAGGCGCTCGTCGAGCGGGAGGGCGGCGAGTTCCTCGGCCTTGCCGGCCCGCAGGGACTTGGCGGTGGCGCCCTCGAACAGGGCCATCAGCTTCTGGAGCGGGTCGTAGCCCTCGGAGCGCCGGTCGTAGACGAGGTCGAGCGCGGTGGCGACCTCTTCCTCCTCGAAGCGGGCGATCGGGAGGATCTTGGAGGCGTGGACGATCGCCGAGTCGAGTCCGGCCTTGACGCATTCGTCGAGGAAGACGGAGTTGAGGAGGATGCGGGCGGCCGGGTTGAGGCCGAAGGAGATGTTCGACAGGCCCAGGGTGGTCTGGACGTCGGGGTGGCGGCGCTTGAGTTCGCGGATGGCCTCGATGGTGGCGATGCCGTCGCCGCGGGACTCCTCCTGGCCGGTGCAGATGGTGAAGGTCAGGGTGTCGATGAGGATGTCGGACTCGTGGATGCCCCAGTTGGTGGTGAGGTCGTCGATGAGCCGTTCGGCGATGGCGACCTTCTTCTCGGGGGTGCGGGCCTGCCCCTCCTCGTCGATGGTCAGCGCGATCAGGGCGGCGCCGTGTTCCCGGGCCAGGCCGCTGACCTGGGCGAAGCGGGATTCGGGGCCGTCGCCGTCCTCGTAGTTGACGGAGTTGATGACCGCGCGGCCGCCGAGCTTCTCCAGGCCCGCGCGGAGCACGGGGACCTCGGTGGAGTCGAGGACGATGGGGAGGGTGGAGGCGGTGGCGAAGCGGCCGGCGAGTTCGGCCATGTCGGCGACGCCGTCGCGGCCCACGTAGTCGATGCACAGGTCGAGCATGTGCGCGCCTTCGCGGATCTGGTCGCGGGCCATCTCCACGCAGTCGTCCCAGCGGGCCTCCAGCATGGCTTCGCGGAACTTCTTGGAGCCGTTGGCGTTGGTGCGCTCGCCGATGGCCAGGTAGGAGGTGTCCTGGCGGAAGGGGACGGTCTGGTAGAGGGAGGCGGCGCCGGGCTCGGGGTGCGGGTGGCGCTCGGTGGGGGTGAGGTCGCGGACCCGCTCGACGACCTGGCGCAGGTGTTCGGGGGTGGTGCCGCAGCAGCCGCCGATCAGGGAGAGGCCGTAGTCGCGGACGAACGTCTCCTGCGCGTCGGCGAGTTCGGGGGCGCCCAGCGGGTAGTGGGCGCCGTCCTTGCCGAGGACGGGCAGGCCGGCGTTGGGCATGCAGGACAGCGGGATGCGGGAGTGCCGGGCGAGGTAGCGCAGGTGCTCGCTCATCTCGGCGGGGCCGGTCGCGCAGTTCAGGCCGATCATGTCGATGCCGAGCGGCTCAAGGGCGGTGAGCGCGGCGCCGATCTCGGAGCCCAGGAGCATGGTGCCGGTGGTCTCGACGGTCACGGAGACGATCAGCGGGGCGTCGAGGCCGGCGATCTCCAGGGCGCGGCGGGCGCCGAGGACGGCGGCCTTGGTCTGGAGGAGGTCCTGGGTGGTCTCGACGAGGAGGGCGTCGGCGCCGCCGGCGAGGAGGCCTTCGGCGTTCTGCTGGTAGGCGTCGCGCAGCAGGGTGTAGGGGGCGTGGCCGAGGGTGGGCAGCTTGGTGCCGGGGCCCATGGAGCCGAGGACCCAGCGGGGGCGGCCGTCCTTCGCGGTGAACTCGTCGGCGACCTCGCGGGCGACGCGGGCGCCGGATTCGGACAGTTCGTGGACGCGTTCGGGGATGTCGTACTCGCCGAGGGCGGAGTGGTTGGCGCCGAAGGTGTTGGTCTCCACGCAGTCGACGCCGACGGCGAAGTACTCCTCGTGCACGGAGCGCACGATGTCGGGGCGGGTGAGATTGAGGATCTCGTTGCAGCCCTCAAGGTTCTCGAAGTCGTCGAGTGTGGGGTCCTGTGCCTGGAGCATGGTGCCCATGGCTCCGTCGGCGACCACCACGCGGGTGGCGAGTGCCTGTCGGAGCGCGGACACGCGGGTCCGGCTGTCGGAAGGGGTCAGTGGCGACGAGGCCATGAAGGGGCTCCCAGAGATGCGACGGCTGTCGGCTTTGCGCGGCCCGGGGACTTCTCCGCGGTGGGCGCACCCGGTCAGGGTAACCGGGACAGCGGCCTCACGGGTGAGGTGTCCGGGTGCCGGACGAGGAATAGGGGGCGCCCGTGCGGGTCACCCCCTAGGAGTCCGGGGGTGTCGTGCGGGGCGGCCCGCTGGGCGTCGGGGGGGTGTTGTACGGGGCGGCGCCTGGATGGTTCGGGAGTGTCGTGCACGGCGGTGGCTGGGGGGCCGGTGAGGGGGTGGGGGGCGGTTGTCGGGGGGTGCTGTGCGTGTCGGTGGGGGGATGTGAGGTCATGTGGCTGGTCTCCGTCGATCATTGGCGGCAGGTCGACATGGACCGGTAGTGTTCGGCATTGCCGAACGGTGGCTGCGGCGGAATGCGTCGCGGTCGATGGGGACGGAGGCAGGACGGCGATGGCACGGAACATCCAGTCGCTCGAACGGGCGGCGGCGATGCTGCGGCTGCTCGGCGGCGGCGAGCGTCGACTCGGCCTGTCGGACATCGCCTCGTCGCTCGGTCTCGCCAAGGGCACCGCGCACGGCATCCTGCGCACCCTCCAGCAGGAGGGGTTCGTGGAGCAGGACGACGCCTCGGGCCGCTACCAGCTGGGCGCGGAGCTGCTGCGCCTGGGGACCACCTATCTGGACGTGCACGAGCTGCGGGCGCGGGCCCTGGTGTGGACGGACGACCTGGCCCGCTCCAGCGGCGAGAGCGTGTACCTGGGCGTGCTGCACCAGCAGGGCGTGCTGATCGTGCACCACGTCTTCCGCCCCGACGACAGCCGGCAGGTGCTGGAGATCGGGGCGATGCAGCCGTTGCACTGCACGGCGCTGGGCAAGGTGCTCTCGGCGTACGACCCGGTGGCCCACAGCGAGGCCCTGGAGGCGGTGCGCACGGCGTTCACCGACCGCACGGTGACCGACCCGGCGGGGTTCGAGCAGGCGCTCGACCTGACCCGGGCGCGCGGGTACGCGGCGGACGTGGAGGAGACCTGGGAGGGCGTGGCGTCGGTCGCGGCGCCGGTGCACGACCGGCGCCGGATGCCGGTGGGGGCGGTCGGCGTCACCGGTGCGGTGGAGCGGCTGTGCCCGGAGGGTGAGCTGCGTCCCGAGTTGATCGCGGCGGTGCGGGACTGCGCCCGCGCGGTTTCGAGGGATCTGGGCGCCGGGCGGTTCTGACGGTTCGGAGCGCCGGGGATTACCCGGGAGTCCGTGGGGGAACGGGCCGGGACGTCATGTCGATGTCCCGGCCCTTCGGCTTATCCCGGCCCGGCTTCGAGCCCGCCCCGACCCCGTTCCGGCTCCGCCCGACCCGTTCCCGATCCCGTTCGCGCCGCGCTCCCGCCGTTGCCGTCACCTCTCCCCCAGGTGGACATTGGTCACAAAAGCCTACAATGACCTCAGTACAAGATCGACAGCTCACAGCAATCAGCACAGTTCGCACTTTCGACAAATGAACCCTTGACGTGCGCGTGATGCCGGAGCGAGACTCCCGTCCATCGGTCGGCATTGTCGAACACCTACCGGCAATACGCGCTAGAGTGTGACAACGCCAAGGACCGGTACCCCTCTCACCCCCTGAGAGGGCGCCAGACCCCCGAAGGGACTCGGGGTTCGGCTTCCCTGGACGAAGGACAAAGGAGTCGCGGGTGTCCAGCTCCGACATCTTCATCGGCGAGACCATCGGTACCGCCCTGCTCATCCTGCTCGGCGGTGGCGTCTGCGCCGCCGTCACGCTGAAGGCCTCCAAGGCCCGTAACGCCGGCTGGCTCGCGATCGCCTTCGGGTGGGGTTTCGCGGTCCTCACGGCGGTCTACGTCTCGGCGCCGCTCTCCGGCGCCCACCTCAACCCGGCCGTGACCCTCGCGCTCGCGATCAAGAACGACGACTGGAGCACGCTGCCCGTCTACTGGGGCGGCCAGCTGCTCGGCGCGATGATCGGCGCGGCCCTGGTCTGGATCGTCTACTACGGCCAGTTCCACGCGCACCTCACCGACCGCGAGATCGTGGGCGAGCCGCCCCGGCAGCCGGTCAAGGTCAAGTCCGTCGAGGCCGAGGAGAAGGCCGCGGGCCCCGTGCTCGGCATCTTCTCCACCGGCCCCGAGGTCCGCGTCGCCTGGCAGAACCTCGCCACCGAGATCATCGCCACGGTGGTCCTGATCATCGCGGTCCTCACCGAGGGCCTCAACGACAGCGGCAAGGGTCTCGGCGCCCTCGGCGGCCTCATCACCGCCCTGGTCGTCGTCGCCATCGGTCTCTCCCTCGGCGGCCCCACCGGGTACGCCATCAACCCGACCCGTGACCTCGGCCCGCGCATCGTGCACGCGCTCCTGCCGCTGCCCAACAAGGGCGGTTCCGACTGGCGCTACGCCTGGATTCCGATCGTCGGCCCGCTGATCGGCGCCGCCCTCGGAGCAGGCCTCTACAACATCGCCTTCGCCTGACGCACCGGGCAGCACCCACCCCTTCCGCACGGAACCCCAGGAGCACACCGTGACCGACGCACACACCACCGGGCCGTTCATCGCCGCGATCGACCAGGGCACCACCTCGTCCCGCTGCATCATCTTCGACCGCGACGGACGCATCGTCTCCGTCGACCAGAAGGAGCACGAGCAGATCTTCCCGAAGCCGGGCTGGGTCGAGCACGACGCCGCCGAGATCTGGACCAACGTCCAGGAGGTCGTCGCCAACGCCATCCAGAAGGCCGGGATCACCCGCGACGACATCAAGGCCATCGGCATCACCAACCAGCGCGAGACGACGCTGCTGTGGGACAAGCACACCGGTGAGCCCGTCCACAACGCCATCGTCTGGCAGGACACCCGTACCGACGCCCTCTGCAAGGAGCTGGGCCGCAACGTCGGCCAGGACCGCTTCCGCCGTCAGACCGGCCTGCCGCTGGCGTCCTACTTCGCCGGCCCCAAGGCCCGCTGGCTGCTCGACAACGTCGAGGGGCTGCGCGAGCGCGCCGAGGCCGGCGACATCCTCTTCGGCACCATGGACAGCTGGGTCATCTGGAACCTCACCGGCGGCGTCAACGGCGGCAAGCACTACACCGACGTCACCAACGCCTCCCGCACCCTGCTGATGAGCCTGCACACCCTGGAGTGGGACGAGAAGATCGCCGAGTCGATCGGCGTCCCGATGGCGATGCTGCCGGAGATCCGCTCCTCCGCCGAGGTCTACGGCGAGGTCACCGGAGGACGCCTCGGCGAGCTGCTCGGCGGCATCCCCGTCGCCTCCGCCCTGGGTGACCAGCAGGCGGCCCTGTTCGGGCAGACCTGTTTCGCCGAGGGCGAGGCCAAGTCGACGTACGGCACCGGCACGTTCATGCTGCTGAACACCGGCGAGAAGATCATCAACTCGTACTCCGGGCTGCTGACCACCGTCGGCTACCGCATCGGCGACCAGAAGCCGGTGTACGCGCTGGAGGGCTCGATCGCCGTCACCGGTTCGCTGGTGCAGTGGATGCGCGACCAGATGGGCCTCATCTCCACCGCCGCCGAGATCGAGACCCTCGCCCTGAGCGTCGAGGACAACGGCGGCGCCTACTTCGTGCCGGCCTTCTCCGGCCTGTTCGCCCCGTACTGGCGCTCCGACGCCCGCGGCGTGATCGCCGGCCTGACCCGGTACGTCACCAAGGCGCACATCGCGCGCGCCGTCCTGGAGGCCACCGCCTGGCAGACCCGGGACGTCAGCGACGCCATGACCAAGGACTCCGGCGTCGAGCTGACCGCCCTCAAGGTCGACGGCGGCATGACCTCCAACAACCTGCTGATGCAGACCCTCTCGGACTTCCTGGGCGCCCCCGTGGTGCGCCCGATGGTCGCCGAGACCACCTGCCTCGGTGCCGCGTACGCCGCCGGTCTCGCCGTCGGCTTCTGGAACAGCACCGACGACCTGCGCGCCAACTGGCGGCGGGCCGCCGAGTGGACCCCCCGCATGGACGCGGACACCCGCGAACGTGAGTACAAGAGCTGGCTCAAGGCCGTCGAGCGGACCATGGGCTGGATCGACGACGAGAACTAGCCGCGAGCGGCCGTGACCCGGCCGACAGCTGACGAGGAGTAAGAACCCCACATGACCAGTCAGTCCACCATGCAGTCCGTGCCCGCCCTGGGCACGCGCCCGGCCTCCGGCTCGAACCCGAGCCGAGCCGAGACCCGGGAGCAGCTCGCCAAGGCGTCGTACGACCTTCTCGTGATCGGCGGCGGCATCCTGGGCATCTCCACCGCCTGGCACGCCGCGCAGTCCGGGCTGCGGGTGGCTCTGGTCGACGCCGGTGACTTCGCCGGCGCCACCTCCTCCGCCTCCTCCAAGCTGCTCCACGGCGGTCTGCGCTACCTCCAGACCGGCGCGGTGAAGCTGGTCGCGGAGAACCACTTCGAACGCCGTGCGGTCTCCCGCCAGGTGGCCCCGCACCTGGCGAACCCGCTCACCTTCTACCTCCCCGTGTACAAGGGCGGCCCGCACGGCGCGGCGAAGCTCGGGGCGGGCGTCTTCGCCTACTCGGCGCTCTCCGCGTTCGGCGACGGCGTCGGCCACCTGCTCTCCCCCGCCAAGGCGGCGCAGGACGTGCCGGAGCTGCGCACCGAGAACCTCAAGGCCGTGGCCGTGTACGGCGACGACCAGATGAACGACGCGCGGATGGCGTTGATGACGGTCCGCGCGGCCGTCGAGGCGGGCGCCGTCGTCCTCAACCACGCCGAGGTCACCGGGCTGCGCTTCACGAGCGGCCGGGTGACCGGCGCCGAGCTGCGCGACCGTACCTCCGGTGACGAGTTCGGGGTGAGCGCCCGGCTGGTGCTCAACGCGACCGGCCCGTGGGTGGACCACCTGCGCCGGATGGAGGACCCGAAGGCGGCGCCGTCGATCCGGCTGTCCAAGGGGGCGCACCTGGTGCTGAAGCGGACGGCGCCGTGGAAGGCGGCGCTGGCCACCCCGATCGACAAGTACCGGATCACGTTCGCCCTGCCCTGGGAGGACATGCTGCTGCTCGGCACGACCGACGAGGAGTACGAGGGCGATCCGGCGGATGTCGCCGTCAACGACAAGGACATCACGCAGATCCTGGACGAGGCCGCGTTCTCGGTGCGCGACCAGCAGCTCGACCGGGACCTCATCACGTACGCGTTCGCGGGTCTGCGGGTGCTGCCGGGCGGTCCCGGTGACACCGCGAAGGCGAAGCGGGAGACGGTCGTGACCGAGGGCCGGGGCGGGATGCTGTCGGTGGCGGGCGGCAAGTGGACGACGTTCAGGCACATCGGCCGCACGGTGATGCAGAAGCTGGAACGGCTGCCGGGACGGCCGCTGGGTGAGGACTTCGAGCCGATCGCCTCGCTGCCCAAGCAGCTGCCGCTGCCCGGTGTCGCCAACCCGCGCGCGGTCGCCCACCGCCTCCTGGTGGACCACCCGGCGCCCGGTCCGCGGATGTCGGCGGACACGGCGAAGCACCTGGCGACCCACTACGGCTCGCTGGCCTTCGACATCGCCCGGATAGCCAACGACGACCCGGAGCTGGCCGCGCGCGTCCACCCGGACGCCCCGGAGATCTGGGCGCAGGTCGTCTACGCCCGCGACCACGAGTGGGCCGAGACCCCGGACGACGTGCTGCGCCGCCGCACCACGCTGACCATCCGCGGCCTGGCCACGGACGAGATCCGCGCCAAGGTGCAGGACGTGCTCGACAAGAAGTAGGCGCAACGGCGGTGCAGGGGCGGTTCCCGGGCGGGGGCCGCCCCTCTCGCGTGCCCGGGCGGGCGCGGGCCGTGGGCCCTCCCCTGACCTGAGCGTTCGGCGTTCCGGCGGGTCGGGCAGCCGCCATAATGAGCTGAGACATCGGATGTCTTCACCGGCATGCGTGAACGGCAGGGAGGCCCGCCATGGCAGTCACCGACGAGGCGATCGAGAAGATCAAGGGGATGATCGTCTCCGGCGCGCTGCGGCCCGGCGACCGGCTGCCCAAGGAGAGCGAACTCGCCGCCGAGCTGGGCCTGTCCCGCAACTCCCTGCGCGAGGCGGTGCGGGCCCTGTCGCTCATCCGCATCCTGGACGTGCGGCAGGGCGACGGCACCTACGTGACCAGTCTGGACCCGCAACTCCTGCTGGAGGCGCTGAGTTTCGTCGTCGACTTCCATCGCGACGACACCGTCCTGGAGTTCCTCGCGGTGCGCCGCATCCTGGAGCCGGCCGCGACGGCGATGGCGGCGTCCCGGATCAGCGAGAAGGAACTGGACGTGCTGGAGGCCCAGTTGGACGAGCTGGGGGCGGCGCCGTCGGTGGCGGAGCTGGTCGGCTGCGACCTGGACTTCCACCGGGGCATCGTGCAGGGCTCGGGCAACTCGGTGCTCTGTTCGCTGCTGGACGGGCTGTCGGGGCCGACCACCCGGGCCCGGATCTGGCGGGGTCTGACCCAGGAGGACGCCCTCGCGCGCACCCTGCGCGAGCACCGGGCGATCCTGGCCGCGCTGCGCGACCGGGACGCGGAGGCGGCGCGGTCCTGGGCAACTGTGCACATCGCGAGCGTCGAGCAGTGGCTCAGATCGACGCTGTGAGCCGGGCCGTGAGCCGGTCATCGGAGGTGTCCCGGTGCTCCCTCGTACGGGAGTGCGCTTCGGCGGGCGGTGGGGCCGGGGTGTTTCGGGCGGCCGATCGGGGCAGTGATCCGTTCACTGCCCCGCGCAAGGGGGCTGCGGGCGCCCCCGTCGCACGCCGTAAGGTTGAGACGTACGCGAGGGCACGTCGGAAGGAGGCGCTGGGTGATCGAGCTGGAGGGGGTTCCCGAGCTGATCGACCCAGTGATGGTGGCCGCGTTCGAGGGCTGGAACGACGCCGGGGACGCCGCTTCCACCGCGATCGCGCACCTGGACCGGGAGTGGAAGGGCGAGGTGTTCGCGGCGCTCGACGCCGAGGACTACTACGACTTCCAGGTCAACCGGCCCACGGTGTGGATGGACGCGGGGGTCCGCAAGATCACCTGGCCGACGACCCGGCTCTCGGTGGTCAGGATCGGCGGGGACAAACCGCGTGACCTGGTGCTGGTCCGCGGGATCGAGCCGTCGATGCGCTGGCGTTCGTTCTGCAACGAACTGCTGGGGTTCGCCCATGAGCTGGGGGTGGAACTGGTCGTCGTGCTGGGCGCGTTGCTCGGGGACACCCCGCACACGCGTCCGGTGCCGATCAGCGGGACGACGTCGGACGCCGATCTGGCCCGGCGGATGGATCTGGAGGAGACCAAGTACGAGGGGCCCACGGGCATCGTCGGTGTCCTTCAGGAGGCGTGCACGCACGCGGGTGTCCCGGCCGTCAGTCTCTGGGCCGCCGTTCCGCACTATGTGTCGCAGCCGCCGAACCCGAAGGCGACGCTGGCCCTGCTGAACCGTCTTGAGGACCTCATCGACGTGCGTATCCCGCTGGGCGAGCTGCCCGAGGACGCGCGGGCCTGGCAGGTCGGTGTGGATCAGCTGGCCGCCGAGGACAGCGAGGTCGCCGAGTACGTGCAGTCGCTGGAGGAGGCCCGGGACACCGCGGAGCTGCCGGAGGCGTCCGGCGAGGCGATCGCCCGGGAGTTCGAACGGTATCTGCGGCGCCGGGACGGCTCGGGTCCGACGGCCGGCGGGCACGCGACGGCGGACGGCACTGACGGGCCCGGCTCGACGGCCTACCTGCGGGACAACCCGGGCCGTACGCGCCCGCCGAAACCCCCGAAGCCGGCGTCGGACGACGACGACTCCACGGAGGAGTGAGCGGACCGGCACGCAGAAGCACGCATACGAGAGGCGCCCCCTTCCCGTCCTGGGAGCAAAGGGGGCGCCTTTCTGATGCTGCGCGTACTACAGGGCCACGCCGAGGAGGGCGTCGACGGTGCGGGAGACCACACCGGGGGCGCCGAGGTCCGTGCCGCCGTGCTCCGCCTGCCGGGCGGCCCAGCGGTCGACGGCGGCGAGTGCGGCCGGGGCGTCCAGGTCGTGGGCGAGGGCCTCGCGGACCTCTTCGACCAGCGGCTCGGCGGACGGTCCGTCGGGCCGGGACACGGCGGCCCGCCAGCGGTCGAGGCGGGCCAGGGCGTCCTGGAGGACCTGGTCGGTCCACTCCCAGTCGGCGCGGTAGTGGTGGGCGAGCAGGGCGAGCCGGATCGCGGCGGGGTCGACGCCGTCGCGGCGCAGCGCCGACACGAAGACGAGGTTGCCCTTGGACTTGGACATCTTCTCGCCCTGGTAGCCGACCATCCCGGCATGCACATAGGCCTGCGCCATGGGGAACTCGCCGGTCAGCACCTGGGCGTGGGAGGCGCCCATCTCGTGGTGCGGGAAGGCGAGGTCGGAGCCGCCGCCCTGGATGTCGAAGCCCATGCCGAGGTGGTCGAGGGCGATCGCCACGCACTCGATGTGCCAGCCGGGGCGGCCCCGGCCGAGGGAGGCGCCGTCCCAGCTGGGTTCGCCGTCGCGGGCAGCGAGCCACAGCATCGGGTCGAGCGGGTTCTTCTTGCCGGGCCGTTCGGGGTCGCCGCCGCGCTCGGCGGACAGCAGCCGCATGGCGGTGGCGTCCAGGTGGGAGACCTGGCCGAAGTGGGGGTCGGACTCGACGGAGAAGTAGACGTCGCCGTCGAGGTCGTAGGCGGCGCCCGCGTCCCGCAGCCGCTCGACGAGCGGCACGATGCCGGGTATGGCCTCGACGGCTCCTATGTAGTGCTGCGGGGGCAGCATCCGCAGGGCGGTCATGTCCTCGCGGAAGAGGGCCGTCTCCTGTTCGGCGAGGGCGACCCAGTCGACGCCGTCGCGGATCGCGCGTTCCAGCAGCGGGTCGTCGACGTCGGTGACGTTCTGGACGTAGTGGACCTGCCGCTTGGTGTCGAGCCACACGCGCTGAACGAGGTCGAACGCGTTGTAGGTCGCCGCGTGACCCATGTGGGTCGCGTCGTACGGCGTGATGCCGCAGACGTAGAGACGGGCGACGGGACCGGGGGTGAGGGTGCGGAGCCCCCCGGTGGCGGTGTCGTGGACTGCGAGGTCGCGGCCCTGACCGGGCAGGGCGGGGACCTCGGAAGCGGGCCAGGCATGCATGTCATGAGCGTAACCGGACGGTACTTCCGGATACGAACCGGACCAGTCGCCCGCTGGCCGGTTAGGCGGTCTTGCGCGCGGGCGCCCGGATGTGCCGCCACCACCGGGTCCGGTCGGGGACGGGCGAGGGCGAACGGGTGGTGCGGGCGGGGAGGTTCCGGACCGGCGGCGGGAGGTTCTGGACGGCGGCCAGGGGTTCTAGACGGGCGGCCAGGGGATGGCCGGCCACTCGCCGCTGGGTTCCGGGTGGCGGCCGGAGGTGAGGAGTGCGTCGACCCTGGCGCGGGTGGCGTCGAGTTCGGCCGGGGTGATCAGGGAGGTGAGGCGGGCGGTGAGCGCTCCGGTGGGGCTCAGGGCGTCCTGGAGGGACGTGAGGACGCCGGTGGCCTCCTCGGTGAGGCGTTCGCCCGCCCAGCCCCACAGAAGGGTGCGCAGCTTGTTCTCCGCGTGGAAGGTGACGCCGTGGTCGATGCCGTAGAGGCGGCCGTCGGGGCCGGGCAGGAGGTGGCCGCCCTTGCGGTCGGCGTTGTTGATGACGGCGTCCAGCACGGCGAGGCGGCGCAGCCGTTGGTCGTCGGCGTGCACCAGCAGGGCCGTCTTCCCCTCGTCGACCTCGGCGAAGCCGATGGCCTTCCAGCCCGGTCCGGGTTCCTCGGCGTCGACGAGGGCGAGGAGTTCGGCGCCGGGTTCGCCGTCGATCCACTGCTGGCACATGCCCTCGCCGTAGGGCCCGTCGCGCAGCACGGTGACCGGGATCAGCCCCCAGCCGGTGGCCTCGGACACCTCGTAGGCGGCGACCTCGCGCTGGGCGAGGGTGCCGTCGGGGAAGTCCCACAGCGGGCGTTCACCGCGTACCGGCTTGTAGACGCAGGTGATGTCCTCGCCCGCGTGGGCGACGGTGCAGTGCAGAACGGCGTTGGAGGCGTCCCGGATCTGGCCGCGCACGGTCAGGTCACCCCGGGTGAGGTGGTCGGCGGTGGTCACGCTCCGCGGCGGTATCCGTTCTGGCGCGGACATACGTGTCCTTCCGGGTCGAGCGGGAGGCTGCACAGCGGGCACGGCGGCCGTCCGGCGTTGACGACGTCCAGGGCGCGCTTGGCGAAGGCCCTCGCCTGCGTGCCGCTGAGGCGGACCCGCAGCATCGGGGGTCCGTTCTCCTCGTCCTGGAGGAGGGCTTCCTCGGCCTCGGCGAGATCCTCGTCGGTGTCGGCGTCGAGTTCGACGAGGGCCTGCGCCTCGACGATCATGCGCTGTTCCTCGCCGTCCCAGGCCAGCGCCATGGTCCCGACCCGGAACTCCTCCTCGACGGGGGCGTCCAGGGGGGCGGTGTCGGAGATCTCGGCGGGGGCGACGGCGGGGACGGCCGCGCTGCCGCCGCTGCGCCTGACGACCTCGTCGAGGAGTTCGTCCATACGTTCGGCGAGGGCGGCGACCTGGGTCTTCTCCAGGGCCACGCTGGTCACCCGGGCGCCCGCCGTGGCCTGGAGGAAGAACGTACGGCGTCCGGGCAGCCCGACCGTGCCCGCCACGAAACGGTCCGGCGGGTCGTAGAGGTACACCTGACGGGACACGTCCTGTCTCCTGGAGTCGTGGATGAGGGCGACGCTAATGCGACCGGTTCACCCTACTGCGCCCGACGATCACGGTGCGCCCGCACCGCCCCCCACCGGGGCGTCGTCGGCCGGCGGGGTCGCGCGCGGGGCCAGCGACGCGAAGTCGCCGGTGTCGCCGAGCCGGACGAGGAAGGGCCGCAGCCGGGTGTACCGGATCGCGGTGACGGAGCAGGGTTCCACGGAGATCCGCTGGAAGAGGTCGAGATGAAGTCCGAGCGCGTCGGCGATCAGGGACTTGATGATGTCGCCGTGCGAGCACATGAGATAGACGGCGTCGGGGCCGTGGTCGCGCTCCACGCGCGCGTTCCACTCGCGTACGGCTTCGGCGGCGCGGTGCTGCATCGCGCGCATCGACTCGCCGCCGGGGAACGCGGCGGCCGTCGGGTGGGCCTGGACGACCTCCATGAGGGGTTCGTCGCTCAGTTCGGCGAGTTTGCGCCCCGACCAGTCGCCGTAGTGGCATTCGCCGATGCGTTCCTCGTCGTGCGCGGTGAGGTCGGGGCGGGCGTCGAGGAGCGGCCGGACGGTCTCCTGGCAGCGTTGCAGGGGGCTGACGACGACCTCGCAGAGCGGCAGGTCGGCGAGGCGCCCGGGCAGTGCGGCGGCCTGTGCGGTGCCGCGCTCGTCGAGGGCCACGCCGGGCGTCCAGCCGGCGAGCACCCCTTCGGTGTTGGCGGTGGAGCGTCCGTGCCGGACGAGGATCAACGTGGGCATGCGGCCCAGGGTAGGCACACGACGGGATGCGGTGGAGGGCGGGCGACGGGAGAATACGCTCCGTGATCGTCGACTGTGCCATCTACCGGGACGGGCGCCGCAGCGAGGGCCCGGCGGACTTCTCCGACGCGCTGGAGGAGGCGCGGGCCGCGGGCGGGTTCGTGTGGATCGGGCTGCACGAGCCCTCGGAGCGGGAGTTCGGGCTCGTCACGCAGGAGTTCGGGCTGCATCCGCTGGCGGTGGAGGACGCCCTGAAGGCACATCAGCGGCCCAAGCTGGAGGTGTACGACGACTCGCTGTTCATGGTGCTGAAGCCGGTGGGGTACGAGCCGGAGGACGACGTCGTGACGACCGGCGAGGTGATGGTCTTCCTCGGCGACGGCTTCGTGGTGACCGTCCGTCATGGCAGCGGGTCGCCGCTGCACGCGGTACGGCACCGTCTTGAGGCGGAGCCGCAGATCCTGGAGAAGGGTCCGACGGCGGTGCTGTACGCGATCTGCGACGACGTCGTCGACCACTATCTGGACGTGGTGGCCGAGTTGCAGACGGACCTGGAGGAGTTGGAGGCGGAGGTGTTCTCGCCGGACCGGGGCGGCTCGCGCAACACGGCGTCGCGGATCTACACGTTCAAGCGGCAGGTGCTGGAGTTCCGGCGGGCGACGGGGCCGCTGGCGCCGCCGTTGACCCGGTTGTCGGGGCTGGGGACGAGCGGGCTGCCGGTGCCGTTCGTGCGGGAGCAGGCGCGGCCGTTCTTCCGGGACGCGAGCGACCATCTCGCGCGCGTGAACGACTCCGTGGAGGGCCTTGACCGGTTGGTGTCGGACATCCTGTCGGCGCATCTGGCGCAGATGAGCGTCCGGCAGAACGACGACATGCGGAAGATCTCCGCGTGGGCGGCGATGGCCGCGGTGCCCACGATGATCGCGGGCATCTACGGCATGAACTTCGATCACATGCCCGAGTTGCACTGGGTGTGGTCCTACCCGGCGGTCATCGCGATCATGGCCGTCCTTGAGGTGCTGCTGTACCGGACGCTCAAGAGGCGTGGCTGGCTGTGAGCGGGGGCGCGGACGCGTCCGCCGAACGGGTGAGGTGCGCGGGCGTAACCCGGGCTGCGGCGGGCGCGTTGTTGTCCGTGACGGCCGTGGCGGGGAGACCCCCGAGCCCCCACCACGGCCGTAGCGGTCCCCCCGTCTCCGGGTCAGACCAGTCCGGCCAGTTCCAGGGCCTCGGTGCCGGCGCGGAGCGAGGCGATCCGCTCGTCGAGGGTGAAGCCGGCGGGCGAGAGGGTCAGGGTGGTGACCCCGGCGGCCGCGTACTCCTTCATCCGGTCCGCGATCCGCTCCACGGAGCCCAGCAGCGTCGTCCGGTCGATGAGGTCGTGCGGAACGGCGGCCGCGGCGCCCTTCTTGTCGCCCGCGAGGTAGGCGTCCTGGATCGCGTCGGCGGCCTGCTCGTAGCCCATGCGGCGGGCGAGCTGGTGGTAGAAGTTCTGCTTGCGGCTGCCCATGCCGCCGACGTACAGGGCGGTGTAGGGGCGGAAGGCGTCGGCGAGGGCCGGGACGTCGGCGTCCGCGCCGAGGGAGATCGGGAGCGTGGGGCACACGTCGAAGCCGTCGAGGGTCAGGCCCGCCTTCTCGCGGCCCGCGCGCAGGGGCCGGATCGCGGTCTCCTCCAGGTGTTCGGCGGAGGGGAAGATCAGCAGGGCGCCGTCGGCGATCTCGCCGGTCTGCTCCAGGTTCTTCGGGCCGATCGCCGCGATGTAGAGCGGGATGTGCTCGCGTTCGGGGTGCACGGTCAGCTTGAGGGGCTTGCCGGGGCCGCCGGGCAGCGGCAGCGTCCAGTGGGCACCGTCGTACGAGAGGCGTTCGCGGGTCATCGCCCGGCGGACGATCTCGACGTACTCACGCGTGCGGGCCAGCGGCTTGTCGAACTTGACGCCGTACCAGCCCTCGGAGACCTGGGGTCCCGAGACGCCGAGGCCGAGGCGGAAGCGGCCGCCGGAGAGGGAGTCGAGAGTCGCGGCGGTCATCGCGGTCATGGCCGGCTGCCGGGCCGGGATCTGGAAGATCGCCGAACCGACGTCGATGCGCTCGGTCTTGGCGGCGACCCAGGTGAGCACGGTCGCCGCGTCCGACCCATAGGCCTCGGCGGCCCAGCAGACGGCGTACCCGAGCCGGTCCGCCTCCTGGGCGACGGCGAGGTTGTCCGCGTCCATTCCGCCGCCCCAGTAGCCGAGGTTGATCCCGAGCTGCATCCCGATTCCCCTTACCGATCAGTAACGTCCCTGTGCCGCCGACCCTAGCGCGCGGGGGGCGTCCTGGGGCAGTGGCGTTGCGCACGGGCGGGCCCAACTGGGGGCCTGGCTGCGGGAACTGGTTATCCACAGGTGCCCACACCGCAGGTCATGGCCAGTAATGTCGCCGTTCATGGAGCAGAGGCATCTCGGCCGGACCGGCCTGCGCGTGTCCCGTATCGGACTCGGCACCCTCACCTGGGGCAGGGACACCGACGAGCATGACGCCGCGGACCTCTTGAAGACGTTCTGGGACGCGGGCGGCACCCTCGTCGACACGGCGGACGTGTACGGCGACGGGGAGGCCGAGTACCTCCTCGGGCGCCTCATGGAGGGGCTCGTGCCGCGCCGGGACCTGGTGATCTCGACCAAGGCGGGCGGGGTGCCCGACCCCGACCGGCGCTACGACGGCTCGCGCGGCCATCTGCTCTCCGCCCTGGACGCCTCCCTGGCCCGGCTCGGCACGGACTACGTCGACGTCTGGCATCTGCACGCCTTCGATCCGGACACCCCGCTGGAGGAGAGCCTGCACGCCCTCGACCTGGCGGTCTCCAGCGGCCGCGCCCGGTACGCGGGCGTCTCCAACTTCTGCGGCTGGCAGCTCGCCAAGGCGGGCACCTGGCAGCTCGCGATGCCCGGCATACGCACCCGCCTGGCCAGCACGCAGATGGAGTACTCGCTGCTGCAACGGGGCGTGGAGCGCGAGGTGTTGCCGGCCGCGCTGGATCTCGGCATCGGCCTGCTGCCGTCCTCGCCGCTGGGCCGCGGGGTCCTCACCGGCAAGTACCGGGGCGACGCGCTGCCGCCCGGTTCGCGCGGGGCGTCGGACCATCTGTCGCTCTTCGTCGAGCCCTACCTCGACGACACCGCGAGCCGGATCGTCGACGCCGTGCAGACCGCGGCGGACGGCCTCGCGGTGACGCCCCTCCAGGTCGCCCTGGCGTGGATTCGCGACCGTCCCGGCGTGGCCGCGCCCATCATCGGCGCGCGCAACGCGCAGCAGCTCACGGCCGCGTTGTCAGTGGAGGCGCTTAGTCTTCCTGACGAGATCTGCCGGGCGCTCGACGATGTGTCGGCACCGGTGCACCGCTATCCCGATCACGACTGGAGCACGCTGTGAGCACACAGCCCGAAACCCCCGCCCCCACGGAGGAACCGGCCCCGGTGACACCCACCCCCCGGACACCGGGCCCGGGGGCCGACGTCCGGGGGGACACGGGAGGCGCGGGGGGCGCGGGGGCAGAGGGTGCGGGCGCCGGGGGCGGTACGGAGGACGCCGGGGACTCGGCGGGGGAGCTGGCCGAGGACGGGAGCGGAGCCGGTTCGGACGCCGGCGGCGCCCCTGCGGGTGAGGGTGACGGCGAGGGCTCCGTGGGGGACCTGGCTGCGGGTGATGCGCCGGTGAACGGCGAGGGTGGTGTCCCGGCCGCCGGTGAGGGGGACGCGGCCGGCAAGGCTCAGCTCAGTGAGGCTGCGGCCGAGTTGGCTGCTCAGCGGGTGGAGCGGGAGCGGATCGCGCGGCGGAAGGCCGAGCGGGAGCAGGCGATCGAGGCCGGGACGAAGCTCAGCGGGAAGGCCGCCGACCTGCTCGCCGCCGTGCGGGCCGTGGAGAGCGGCCAGAAGCCCGCCGCGACCGTCTTCGCCGCCCCGGAACCCGCCCCGCGTCCGGCGGCCGCCGAGCCGGTCCGGGTGCCCCGGCCGACGCCTGCCGAGGCGCCCGCGCCCGGGGCCGTCGACTCGGTGCGCCGGGTGCTCGGCGAGGGCGGTGCGCCCGACACGCTCGCGCCGCAGGTCGCCGCCGCGCTCGGCGAGGACGCCGGGGAGCGGCTGCGGGCCGACCCCTGGCTGCTGCTGAGGGTGAGCGGCGTCCGGCCCGAGCAGGCCGACGGGTTCGCGCGGGCGCTGCTCGGCGCCGCGTGCGCGCCGGACGACGAACGTCGGGGCCGGGCCGTCACCGGGTGGCTGCTGGAGCAGGCCGCCGTGGCCGGGCACACGGTGCTGGAGATGCCGACGTTGCTCGCCGCGCTGGGCCGGCAGGGCGTGCCGGACCCCGAGGAGGCCGTGCAGAACGCCGTCGCGGAGGCCGAGGCGCTGGTCTTCGAGGACGCCCTCGACCCGACCGCACCACGGCCCGCGCCAGGCCAGGAGTCCACGAACGAGAACGACGACGGCGACAACGACGAGGGTGAGGGCGAGGGCGAGGGCGAGGAACGGCCGGTGCGGGTGCTGGTCGGTCTGGAGCGGTACGCGCTCGCGGAGGAGAGCCTCGCCGACGGGTTGGCCCGGCTGATCAACTCCGTGCCGAAGGGCGACGGTTCGGCCGACGCCTGGGAGCGTGCCGCCGACTCGGCCCGGGGCTCCGCCGCCGAACTGCTGCGTGCCGTGGGGACCGGCGCCCTGGTGCTGCACACGGGCGGCGAGGCGTCGCTGGTCGAACCGGCGACCCTGCTGCGCACGGCGACCGGCGCGGGCCTGCGCGCGTGGGCGGCCGCACACACCGACGCCGGCCGTGACCGCTTCGCCCGCCTCCTGGCCGACGACGCCGCCGCCTCCGTGGCCACCGTCGCCGGGCTCCTCACCGGCGCCGAGGGCCCGGGCCGGGATGCCGACGGGGCCTTCGCCCTGGACCTCCTCGTGGTGCTCGACGCGCCTCAACTGGACGTCGAGGGGGCCGCGTTGCTCGTGGAGTCGCTGCCGGACGGGGCACGCCTGGTGCTGGCCGGTGATCCCGGGGTGCTGTGGTCGGCGGGGCCGGGGCGGGTGTTCGCGGATCTGCTGGCGGCGCGGGTCTGCCCGCAGATCTCCTCCCGTGTGCCCGACCCCGGCCCGCTGGGCGAGCTGGTCTCCGGCATCGGCGTCGGCGAGCTGAACCAGGTCGAGGCCCCCGGCAAGGAGGTCGTGATCGTCCCGGTGCGGGACGCGGGCGAGGCCGTGCACCGCACCGTGCAGCTCGTCGCGGACTCGGTGCCCCGGGCGATCGGCGTGCCCACCGAGGAGACCCAGGTGATCACGCCGGGCCACGGTGGCGCGGCCGGCACCCGGGCCCTGAACGCCGCCCTCAAGGAACGTCTCAATCCCGGCCCCGGCCGGTTCGGCGGCTTCGACCCCGGCGACCGGGTCGCCCACTCCCCCGCGCCGGGGCGCACGGTCACCGGCACGGTGGTGAAGGCCGACGCCGAGGGGCTGCACCTGACGTGCGCGGGCGGCGCCGTCGTCGTCGCGAAGGAGCGGGTCGAGCGGGACGTGCGGCACGGGTGGGCGGTCACCGCGCACCAGGCGGCGGGGGCGCGCTGGCCGGCGGTGGTCGTGGTGCTGCCCGGTGACGCGGCGCAGGCTCTCAACCGCCCGTGGGTGTACACGGCGTTCGGCCGGGCGGAGCGGCATCTGTCCGTGGTGCACGGTGTGGAGCAGGCGCTCGCGCGGGCGGTCGGCGAGGTCCCGGCCAAGCCGCGCACCACCCGGCTCCCCGTCCTGCTGGCCCCGCAGGTCCCGGCCACGGTCGGCTGAGGCCGGGACCTCGACAGACCCGGGCAGCGGGAACGACGAGGACGGCGGCGGCGGTCGTGGAGGGCGGGTTCCCTCCGTGACCACCGCCGCCGTCTCCGTCGTTCCACGTCAGGTCGGTCGGTGCGACGGGACTACCGGTCGGCGTCCAGGGGTTCCAGGTCCTCGTCGGGGTCGAGGTCGGGGTCCAGGTCGTCGATGTCGTCGTCGCCGGTGTCCTCGTCGTCGAAGACCGCGCTCACGTCGAAGCGGCAGACCACGTCCTCGGAGTCGACCTGGTCGAACGGTGCCTCCAGCCACTCCCCCGGGTCGGCCGGTTCCTCGGCCGCCGTCACCCAGAGCGTGGAGTCGCCCTCCTCCAGGCCGAACTCCTTGTGCCGGGAGGCGATCTCGTCCGGTTCGAACTCGCCGAACAGGATGCCCAGCGCCCCGGGAACGGTGCCGGAGGCCGTCGGCGTCGGGTCCGCGCCGGCCTCGAAGTCCGCCGCCTCGATCCGCTGCGCCTGTGCCAGCAGCCGCTGGGGCTGCGCCACGGTGTAGTCGCGGCGGATCAGCACGCTGAGCGCGTTCGGTTCCTCGGGGCCCCCGTACGGCGGGAGGGTGTCCTCGGTGCCGGGGATCTCGAAGGGGGTGACCTCGTCATAGCGGTCGTAGAGCAGCTCGTCGTAGGTTTCGGCGGCGGCCGCCAGCTGGTTGAACGCCTCGTAGACGGCCGGGTCGTCCTCCCCCGACCGCCCCTCGACCGCGGCCAGGTGGCGGTCGAGAGCGGTCTTGACCGCCTCGGCGGCGGCGCGTACCTCGGCAGCGGTGGGCTGCTCAGCATCAGACATAGTGCAGACGCTATCCGTACCGGGCCCCAGCCCGCACAATAGATGCGATGCCGGAATACGAATTTGTCGACGTGTACGTGCCGCGCGGGGTCTCCCGCAAGGACGCCACACGTCTGCTGACGGACCATGCCGAGTACGGACACTGGGAGTTGGACCGACTGAGCCTGCTGCGCGACGGCAGCCGCAGGGTGCGGTTGCGGCGGCGGATCATCCGCCAGGTGCGAGCCACGTGGTGAGCTGCGGCGGCGGGGACGGACAACGGAAAGGTGTGTGGGCCCCGCGTCCACGGGGCCCACTGGGGTGCGGTTCCGGGCCGCCCCGGACCGCGTCGGGCTAGGCCGCCGCGCGCGCCTTGCGGTACAGGACAGCACCCGCGAGCAGCGCGCCGGCGCCGACCGGGAGGGCGAGGCCGAGCGGCAGTTCGCTGCCGGTGTGCGCGAGCTGCGCGCCGCCGCCCGTCACCCCGGACCCCGGCTGACTCACGTGCGAGGACGCGATGGGGGTCGTGGCCCGGTGGGTGGGCGGAGCGCTGGGGGTCGCCGGGGTGGTCGGCGTACCGGGGTGGGCCGGTGTACCGGGGGTGCTGGGGTGCCCCGGGTGCCCGGGGGTGTGGCCGCCGTGGCCCCCGTGACCGGGATGCCCCGGGTTGTGGCCGCCGTTACCCGGGTGGCCAGGGTTCCCCGGATGCCCAGGCTGACCGGGGTTCCCCGGGTGTCCAGGGTGGCCCGGCTCGCCAGGCTTGCCCGGGTGTCCAGGCTGACCGGGGTGGCCCGGCTCGCCAGGCTTGCCCGGGTGTCCAGGCTGACCGGGGTGGCCGGGGTTCCCCGGGTGTCCAGGCTGACCGGGGTGGCCCGGCTCGCCAGGCTTGCCCGGGTGTCCAGGCTGGCCGGGGTGACCGGGGTTCCCCGGGTGTCCTGGATGTCCAGGCTGGCCGGGGTGACCGGGGTTGCCCGGGTGGCCGGGGTTGCCCGGGGTTTCGCCGCCCGGAGGGGTGCCGTGGTGGCCGGTGCTCGTGCCGCCGCCGTTGGCGCAGTCGTTGCCCGTCACGGTGTTGCCGATGCCGATGACGCTCACGTTGTTGCCGCAGAGGTTCACCGGGACGTCCACCGGGACCTGCACGGTGTTGCCGGAGCCGACGCCGGGTGAGCCCTCGGAGTGACCGCCGGCGTGCGCGCCCCCGGCGCTGCCCTTCCCGCCGGAGCCGCCGTGTCCGGCGCCGCCCCCGGCGCCCTGGCTGACGTTGGCGCACCGGTTGCCGAACGCCGGGTTGAGGAGCCCGACGACGTCGACCGTGTTGCCGCAGACGTTCACCGGAACGTGCACCGGTGCCTGCACCGTGTTGCCCGACAGCACGCCGGGAGAGTGTGAACTCGCGCCGCTCGCCCCCGAGTCGGCGTGCGCGTACCCCCCGGCGGCGGCCACTGCACCGGTCGCAGCCGCCACAGTCATCAGGCCCTTGCGGGTGACCTGTCGCATTGCTGAAATCCCTGCCTTCGCCCTTGTCCAGAAATCAGAAAATCAGGTCCGGAATGTGGTCCGGAAAAACCGGTCGGCCCCGGAGCGCATGGCGCGCGCTCCGGGGCCGACCGGTATGGGACGACCCTCAGAGGGCCGATGTCACTTGTTGACGCAGGTGTTGCCGAAGGCGGGGTTCAGCAGCCCGATCACGGAGACCGTGTTGCCGCACAGGTTCACCGGGACGTGCACGGGAACCTGGATGACGTTGCCGGACACGACACCCGGGGAGTGCACAGCGGCACCCTGAGCACCGGAGTCGGCGACGGCCAGACCCGCACCCGCGAGAACCAGGCCACCGGTGGCAGCCGCAGCGGCGACGACCTTCTTGATCATTGTTCCTCCTAGTTGGCAAGACGACCCCAGGTAGCGGATCGCACCCTGCCGTAACGAGGAAGGAGTAATGGAGCTACGAGCTTATGGTCGGATTCACTCTTCTCAGTCGCTCCCGCACAGGCGGACGAATGATCTGGTTATCCGGCCCGGTGTGCGATCAGGACGCGTCCAGGAAACGGTCGAGCACCCGGACCCCGAACTTGAGTCCGTCCACCGGCACCCGCTCGTCGACGCCGTGGAACATCCCGGCGAAGTCCAGCTCGGGCGGGAGCTTGAGCGGCGCGAAGCCGAAGCCCCGGATGCCCAGGTCGTCGAAGGACTTGGCGTCCGTGCCGCCGGAGAGCATGTAGGGGATCGCCTTGGCGGCCGGGTCCTCGGCGAGCAGCGCGGACTGCATCGCGTCCACCAGCGCCCCGTCGAAGGTCGTCTCGACGGCCTTGTCGGCGTGCACGTCCTCGCGCTTGACCCGGGGGCCGAGGATGCGGTCGAGGTCGGTGAGGAACTCCTCCTCGAACCCGGGCAGGAACCGTCCGTCGATGTGCGCGGTGGCCTCGCCGGGGATGACGTTGACCTTGTAACCGGCGCCCAGCTGGGTGGGGTTGGCGGTGTTGCTGAGGGTGGCGCCGATGAGCTTGGCGATGCCGCCGAGCCGGGCCAGGGTGCCTTCCATGTCCTCGGGGTCCAGCTCGGTGCCGAGGGCGTCGCCGAGTTCGTCGAGGAAGGCGCGGGTGGTCTTGGTGACACGGACCGGGAACGTGTGGCGGCCGAGGCGGGCGACGGCCTCGGACAGCTCGGTGATGGCGTTGTCCCGGTGGATCATCGAGCCGTGCCCGGCGGTACCGGCCACGGTCAGCTTCATCCAGTGCATGCCCTTCTCGGCGGTCTGGATCAGATAGAGCCGCCGCTGCTCGTTCACCGTGAAGGAGAACCCGCCGACCTCGCTGATCGCCTCGGTGACGCCCTCGAAGAGCCCGGGGTGCTTGTCGACGAGGTGCCGGGCGCCGTAGGTGCCGCCGGCCTCCTCGTCGGCGAGGAAGGCGAGGACGATGTCGCGCGGGGGCTTGCGGCCGCTGCGCAGCCGGTCCCGGACGACCGCGAGGGTCATCGCGTCCATGTCCTTCATGTCGACCGCGCCGCGCCCCCACACGCACCCGTCGGCGACCTCGCCTGAGAACGGGTGGTGCGTCCAGTCGTCCGCGTTGGCCGGAACGACGTCGGTGTGGCCGTGGATGAGGAGGGCGGGCCGGGACGGGTCCGTGCCCTCGATGCGGGCCACGGTGGAGGCGCGGCCCGGGTGCGACTCGAAGATCTGCGGGTCGAGGCCCACCTCGGCGAGCTTCTCGGCGACGTACTCGGCCGCCTTGCGTTCGCCAGGACCCGAGTGGTCGCCGTAGTTGCTGGTGTCGATCTGGATCAGTTCGCGGCAGAGGTCGACGACCTCGTCCTCGCCCCTGACGGCCTGCGCCGTGTCCGTCTCGCTCACGCTGCTTCCTCCCGCTGTCACTGCTGGTGGTTGCCCTCATCCTCCCTCGCTCCGCACCCCGTCCCCAAGACCGGGCCCGGCCCGTCACACGCCGTTCACGCCGGGAGCGGGAGGTGACCAGGGGTGATCAGGAGCCCTCCGAAAGCCTGGTAGTGTTTTCTCTGTCGCCACGGGCAACGCCCGCGCGACAGACACCTGGTCCGGGTGGCGGAATGGCAGACGCGCTAGCTTGAGGTGCTAGTGCCCTTTAACGGGCGTGGGGGTTCAAGTCCCCCCTCGGACACCACAGATGGTTCAGAGAACTCCCAGTGCGGATTCGTCCGGCTGGGAGTTCTTCTGTGTGCCCCACCGGTTCTGGCCGGTCTCCCCCTCTGTCTGTTCTGTCTGTCTCCTCGCCTCTGTCTCCTCGGGCTCCCTGAGCTTCTTCCAGGCGTCTTCTGCTGTCTGTTCCGCTGGTTCCGGACGGTCTTGTGCGGGGGCTTGGCTGGTGGGGCTTCCGGGGTGAACGGCCGTGCTGAACCGTGGCTTTCCCGCCGCATCGGGGCGATGTGGGCCATCTCTCCCCCGGAGGAAGATCCACAGGTCACCGGGGTCGGGCGGGCAGCCCCGGGGGCCCGTTCGGTGGTGCCGGGTCGCCGAACCAGCAGGTGAGACATAGTGTCGTACTAAAATATCCGGCTTGTTACGGAGCTGGACCCGGACAACCCCAGGCAGACCTGCGGGCCCGCCAGCGCCCCGGAGGTTCCGGGAACGAGACGCGAGGACCCGATGGCAGCCACACACGAGAGCAGCGCTCTCGGCCTGCTCGACGAAGAGATTCGCGAGCGGCTCGGTGACACGGCACGTTTCTCCGGCGGCCCGGCCGCCTCCCCGCGCACCCTCGTCGACGTCTTCGACGCGGCCGTGCGCTCCTGCCCCGACGAACTGGCGCTCGACGACGGCACCGACCGGCTGACCTACCGGGCCCTGGCGGCCCGCGTGGAAGGGCTGCGGCAACGGCTCGACGCGGCCGGCGTCGGACGCGGCGACCGGGTCGGGGTGCGGGTGCCGTCCGGCACCAACGATCTGTACGTGGCGATCCTCGCCGTGCTCGCCGCCGGTGCCGCCTATGTGCCGGTGGACGCCGAGGACCCCGACGAGCGGGCCGAGCTGGTGTTCGGCGAGGCCGAGGTGCGGGGCGTGATCGGCGCCGGGCACGAACTGACCCTGCACGGGCGGTCCGAGGTGCCCGCAGCCCGCCCCGGCGTCGACGACGACGCGTGGATCATCTTCACCTCCGGCTCCACCGGCAAGCCCAAGGGCGTCGCCGTCAGCCACCGCAGCGCCGCCGCGTTCGTGGACGCGGAGGCCGCGCTGTTCCTCACCGACGACCCGGTCGGGCCCGGCGACCGGGTGATGGCGGGCCTCTCGGTGGCGTTCGACGCGTCCTGCGAGGAGATGTGGCTGGCCTGGCGGTACGGCGCCTGTCTGGTGCCGGTGCCCCGGGCGCGGGTCAGGAGCGGCGCCGACCTCGGGCCCTGGCTGGTCGAGCAGGAGATCACCGTCGTCTCCACGGTGCCGACGCTGGCCGCGCTGTGGGAGTCGGAGACCCTCAACGACGTTCGGCTGCTGATCTTCGGCGGTGAGGCGTGCCCGCCCGAGCTGGTGCAGCGGCTGGTGACGGAGGGGCGGGAGGTCTGGAACACGTACGGGCCCACCGAGGCGACCGTCGTGGCGTGTGCGTCGTTGATGAGCGGTGAGGAGCCGATCCGGATCGGGCTGCCGCTGGACGGCTGGGAGCTGGCCGTCGTCGACGAGGCCGGGGTGCCCGTCGCGATGGGCGCCAGCGGGCAGTTGGTGATCGGCGGGGTCGGGCTCGCGCGGTATCTCGATGCCGAGAAGGACGCGGAGAAGTACGCGCCGCTTCCGTCGCTCGGCTGGGAGCGGGCGTACCGCAGCGGTGACCTGGTGCGGGCCGAGCCCGAGGGGCTGGTGTTCCTGGGGCGGGCCGACGAGCAGATCAAGCTCGGCGGGCGGCGCATCGAACTCGGCGAGGTCGACACCGCGCTCCAGGCGCTGCCCGGCGTCGCGGGCGCGGCGGCCGCCGTACGGACCGCGCGGGGCGGCAATCAACTGCTGGTCGGCTATGTCGTCACGCAGGACGGCTGGGACCAGTCGACGGCGGTGGAGACGTTGCGGGCCGCGCTGCCCGCCGCGCTCGTGCCGCTGCTCGCGCCGGTCGACGAGCTGCCGACGCGGACCAGTGGCAAGGTCGACCGGGACGCGCTGCCCTGGCCGCTGAAGGACCTGGACACCGGCGGCCCGGTCGAGCGGCTCTACGGCACCGAGGCGTGGCTCGCCGAGCAGTGGACGGATGTCCTCGGGGTGCCGGTGTCGGGCGCGGACGACGACTTCTTCGCGATCGGCGGGAGCAGCCTGGGCGCGGCCCAGCTGACGACGTTGCTGCGGACCCGGTATCCGAACGCGGCCGTCCTCGACATCTATCAGCAGCCCGTGCTGCGCAAGCTGGCCCGGCATCTGGAGCGGTCGGCGCACGACGACAGCGCGGCGCGGGTGATCACGCCGGTGCCGGTGCGCGCGAAGGTGCTGCAACTGCTGCTTCTGGTGCCGTTGTTCACGCTGCTGGGGCTGCGCTGGACGGTGGCGCTGGCGACCCTCGGGAATCTGCTGCCGTCGTACACGTGGCTGCCGACCGCGTCGTGGTGGGTGGTCGGGGCGGGGGCGTTGCTGCTGTTCAGTCCGCCGGGGCGGCTGGCGATCGCGGCGGGCGGGGCGCGGCTGCTGCTGCGGGGCGTCGGGCCCGGCCGGTATCCGCGGGGCGGGAGTGTGCATCTGCGGCTGTGGACGGCGGAGCGGCTGGCCGAGTTCAGCGGGGCGACCTCGCTGACCGGGTCGTGGCTTGAGCGGTACGCGCGGGCGCTGGGCGCCAAGGTCGGTCCGGAGGTGGACCTGCACTCGTTGCCGCCGGTGACCGGGCTGCTGAAGCTGGGCCGGGGCGCCGCCGTGGAGTCCGAGGTGGATCTGTCGGGCACCTGGCTGGACGGTGACCGGCTGGAGATCGGGCAGGTCAAGGTGGGTGCGCATGCCGTGGTCGGTACGCGCAGCATCCTGTTCCCCGGGGCCCGGGTGGGCAAGCGGGCCGAGGTGGCGCCGGGTTCGGCGGTGGCCGGGCAGATCACCACCGGGCAGCGCTGGGCCGGGGCGCCCGCGGTGAAGCTCGGCAAGGCGAAGCGGAACTGGCCGGCCGAGCGGCCGCAGCGCGGCACGTACTGGCGGGTCATGTACGGGTTGACGGGGCTGGCGCTGACCCTGCTGCCGTTGGTGGCGGCCGGGGTCGCGTTCCTGGTCGTGGACGCGCTGATCGACCCGGCGGCGCCGTTGCGCGGGGTGGCGCTGGCGCTGGTGCCGGCGACGCTGGCGTTCGGGCTGGCGTACGCGCTGCTGATCCTGGTCGGGGTGCGGCTGCTGAGCGTGGGGCTGCGGGAGGGCACGCATCCGACGCACAGCCGGATCGGCTGGCAGGCGTGGACGGTCACGCAGTTGATGGACCGCTCCCGGGAGACGCTGTTCCCGCTGTACGCGGGGCTGGTGACGCCGGTGTGGCTGCGGCTGCTCGGCATGCGGATCGGGGCGGGCGCCGAGGTGTCGACGGTGCTGGCGCTGCCGTCGCTGACGACGGTCGGTGAGGGCGCGTTCCTGGCCGACGACACCCTGACCGCGCCCTATGAGCTGGGCGGCGGCTGGATGCGGATCGGGCGCGCTGAGATCGGGCGGCGGGCGTTCCTCGGGAACTCCGGGATGACCGCGCCGGGCCGCAGCGTGCCGGACGGCGGTCTGGTGGGGGTGCTGTCGGCGACGCCGAAGAAGGCGAAGAAGGGCAGCTCCTACCTGGGCCTGCCGCCGGTGAAGCTGCCGCGCCGGGCCTCCGACGGCGACCAGAGCCGTACCTATGAGCCGCCGGCCCGGCTGCTGTGGGCGCGGGCGCTGGTGGAGCTGTGCCGGATCGTGCCGGTGTTCTGCTCGGCCGCCCTCGCGGTCGGGACGGTGGCCGCGCTGTGCGTGCTGGGGGTGTGGGCGCCGTTGCTGTCGGGGCTTGTGCTGCTGGCGGCGGGGGTGCTGGCCGGGCTGCTGTCGATCGGCGCGAAGTGGCTGCTTGTCGGGCGGCACCGGGCCGGTGAGCATCCGCTGTGGTCGTCGTTCGTGTGGCGCAACGAGCTGGCGGACACGTTCGTCGAGGTGGTGGCCGTGCCGTGGCTGGCGGGTTCGGTGCCCGGGACGCCGGTGCTGACGGCCTGGCTGCGCGGGCTCGGCGCCCGGGTCGGCCGGGGCACCTGGGTGGAGAGCTACTGGCTGCCGGAGACGGACCTGGTCACGCTGGGGGACGGGGTGACGGTCAACCGGGGCTGCGTCCTCCAGACCCACCTCTTCCACGACCGGATCTTGCGGACGGATACTGTGGTCCTCCGAGAGGGCGCCACACTGGGCCCTGGCGGGATCGTGCTGCCCGGCAGCACGATCGGGGCCCGCACCACGCTGGGCCCCGCGTCGCTCGTCATGGCCGGGGAATCCGTCCCGGACGACACCCGTTGGCTCGGGAACCCGATCGAGGCATGGCGTCCGTGAGCGCGGGTGGCTTCCCGCCACCCGCCGGCGGTCACGGGGTTCCGGGCGGCGCACCGGTGGGCGGCGGCCAGACGGCGCAGGGAGCGGATACGGCAGTGGCAGTGCAGCAACCAGCGGGTGCGGACCCCTACTTCCCGGCCAACGGCGATGCCCGTTACCGGGTGCACCGGTATGAACTCTCGCTGGACTACCGGCCGGGGCCCAACCGGCTGGGCGGCGCGGCCCGCATCAACGCCATAGCGGGGCGCGCGCCGCTGGCCGAACTCCAGCTGAATCTGGCGGACTTCAGGATCGGCCGGGTCCGGGTGGACGGCCGGCCCGCGCACTACACGCACCGGGGCGGCAAGCTGCGGGTGCGTCCGGCGAAGCCGTTGCGGGCCGGGACCGCGTTCACGGTGGAGGTGCAGTGGTCGGGCAATCCGAAGCCGGTCGCGAGCCCCTGGGGCGGTCTTGGCTGGGAGGAGCTGGAGGACGGGGCGCTGGTGGCGAGCCAGCCGGTGGGGGCGCCGTCCTGGTACCCGTGCAACGACCGGCCCGCCGACAAGGCGTCCTACCAGATCTCGATCACGACGCCGTCGGCGTACTCGGTGGTGGCGGGCGGGCGGCTGCTCACCCGGACCACCAAGGCGTCGACGACGACCTGGGTGTACGAGCAGGCGGCGCCGACGTCGAGCTATCTGGTGGGTCTGGCGATCGGCAAGTACCAGACGCTGCTGCTCGGTGATCCGGGCCCGGGCGGGGTGCCGCAGCACGGGCATCTCCCGGCGCATCTGCTCCCCCAGTTCTCCCGGGACTTCGCGCGGCAGCCCGCGATGATGGACCTGTTCCAGGAGCTGTTCGGCCCGTATCCGTTCGACGAGTACGCGGTCGTCGTGACCGACGAGGAACTCGATGTGCCGGTCGAGGCACAGGGGTTGTCGCTGTTCGGCGCCAACCACGTGGACGGGGCCCGGGGTTCGGAGCGGCTGGTGGCGCACGAGCTGGCCCACCAGTGGTTCGGCAACAGTGTGTCGATCGCCGACTGGCGGCACATCTGGCTGAACGAGGGGTTCGCGAAGTACGCCGAGTGGCTCTGGTCGGAGCGTTCGGGCGGCCGCAGCGCGCAGCAACTGGCCGCCGTGGCGCACCGGTTGCTGTCGACGCTGCCGCAGGACCTGCGGCTGTCCGACCCGGGCCGCAAGTGGATGTTCGACGACCGGCTCTACGAGCGGGGCGGTCTGACCCTGCACGCGCTGCGGTGTGCGCTGGGCGACGACGCGTTCTTCGGGATGCTGCGCGGCTGGGCGGCCTCGCACCGGGGCGGCGCGGTGACCACGCAGGCTTTGCAGGCGCACGCGGCCCGCTACACGGACGAGCCGCTGGACGACCTGTTCGACGCGTGGGTCCACGGCACCCGCCTGCCCCCGCTCCCCCGGCCGGGGCTCGGATAGCGGGGAGCGGGCACCACCGGGGGCGGCGCCGCAACGGCGGTGCGGTGCGGGAGAATGGCGTTCATGTCCCCACGCGCCTCCCGTCCCGCTCCGGCCCGTCCCGCCAGCTGTCCGTGCGGGCGGGGTGAGCCGTACGACGCCTGCTGCGGCCGTTTCCATCGCGGGGAGGTCGCGCCGACGCCGGAGGCGTTGATGCGGTCGCGGTACACGGCGTTCGTCCGGCTCGACGAGCCGTATCTGCTGCGCACCTGGCATCCGGCGACCCGTCCGGCCCGCCTCGATCTGGACCCCGGCACCCGCTGGACGGGCCTGGAGATCCTGGACGCCACCGACGGCACCGCCTTCCACACCACCGGCACGGTGACGTTCCGGGCCTCCTTCACGGGCGGCAGCCTGCACGAGCGCAGCCGCTTCGAGCGGGTCGGCGGGGCCTGGCTGTACGTGGACGGGGACATCCTGGAGTGAGGGGCGGGGCCGAACTGGCGGGCAGGGCAGCGGCGTTGGGCGCTCGGTAGGGTACCGGCGCGGCCAAGAGGAAGGTCGGCAGGTCAGGGGGCGAGGATGTCCAGTTCCTGGAGGGCGCCCATGGTGATCTCGCGGGTCAGTTCCTCGGCGCGGACCGCGTCGCCCGCGCGGACCGCCTCCGCGACCTGGACGTGCAGGGTGACGGCGGCCGGGTCGGGGTCCTCGAACATGACCTCGTGCTGAGTGCGGCCGGTCAGCACCTCGGCCACCACATCGCCGAGGCGGGCGAACATCTCGTTGCCGGACGCGGCCAGGATCACCCGATGGAAGGCCACGTCGTGGACGAGGTACTTCTCCAGCTGGTGGCCGCGCGAGGTGGCGACCATGCCGAGGGTGCACTCGGTGAGTTCGGCGCACTGGGCGGCGCTCGCGTGGCGGGCGGCGAGTCCGGCGGCGACCGGTTCGACCGCGGAGCGCAGCACGGTGAGGGAACGGAGCTGGTGCGGGCGGTCGGAGCCGGCCAGCCGCCAGCGGATGACCTGGGGGTCGTAGACGTTCCACTCGGCCTTGGGGCGCACCGTCACGCCCACCCGGCGGCGGGACTCGACGAGGTGCATGGACTCCAGGACCCGCACCGCCTCCCGCATCACCGACCGTGAGACGTCGAAGCGCTGGGCGAGGGCGTCCGTGCGCAGCACGCTGCCCGGCGGATAGCCGCCCCCGGTGATCTCAGGCCCGAGGGTGTCCAGTACTCGGCCGTGCAGCCCCCGGCCCGGTGTGCTCATGCACTCAGCGTACGGGGCGCGTCACACCAGCAAAAGGTCAGACTTATATGTCGCACCCTCTTGAATTTGTCGTACCTAATCGGTTTCAGTTACGTCGACACCTTGTGTCGCCGTGGCCACCGGGTCCGGCGTCCGGGTGGCGCAGCAGACGTCGAAGAAGACAGCGAGGCAGCGATGAGCACCCCCCACGTCGTCGTGGTCATGGGAGTCGCCGGCACCGGCAAGACCACCATCGGTCCCCTGCTGGCGACGCGGCTCGGCGTTCCCTACGCCGAGGGCGACGACTTCCACCCGCCGGCCAACATCGCCAAGATGTCGGCCGGTACCCCGCTCGACGACGGTGACCGCTGGCCGTGGCTGGACGCCATCGGCGGCTGGGCGCACGGCCGGGCCGGGCTCGGCGGGGTGGTCAGCAGCTCGGCGCTGAAGCGGTCCTACCGCGACCGGCTGCGCGCCGCCGCCCCCGGCGTCGTCTTCGTGCACCTCACCGGCGACCGCGCCCTGATCGAGGACCGGATGTCGCACCGCCAGGGCCACTTCATGCCCACGGCGCTCATCGACTCGCAGTTCGCCACGCTCCAGCCGCTGGAGGCGGACGAGGCCGGCGTGGCCGTGGACGTCGCCGGGTCCCCCGACGAGATCACCGAGCGGGCCGTCAAGGCGCTGGACGCCCTTCCCGACTCTGCCCTGTAGCTTTCCGCACCTCCCCGCAAGGAACCCACCGTGACCAGACTCAGCGTCGAGATGCTGGCAGCGGACACCGTCGAGCCGATCACCTCGGCCGGCCATGCCCACCTGGGCATCGCCGTGCTGGCCGGGATCGCCGTCATCGTCCTGCTCATCACCCAGTTCAAGGTGCACGCCTTCCTGGCGCTCACCATCGGCTCGCTCGCCCTGGGCGCGTTCGCCGGGGCCCCGCTCGACAAGGCCATCGCCAGCTTCACCACCGGACTCGGCTCCACGGTCGCCGGGGTCGGGGTGCTGATCGCGCTCGGCGCGATCCTCGGCAAGCTGCTCGCCGACTCGGGCGGCGCCGACCAGATCGTCGACACCATCCTCGCCAAGGCGGGCGGGCGTTCGATGCCGTGGGCGATGGTGCTGATCGCCTCGGTGATCGGGCTGCCGCTCTTCTTCGAGGTCGGCATCGTGCTGCTGATCCCGGTCGTGCTGATGGTCGCCAAGCGCGGCAACTACTCCCTGATGCGCATCGGCATCCCGGCGCTGGCCGGCCTGTCCGTGATGCACGCCCTGATCCCGCCGCACCCCGGGCCGCTGGCCGCTATCGACACGGTCAAGGCCAACCTGGGGCTCACGCTGGCCCTCGGCATCGTCGTCGCCATCCCGACGGTGATCATCGCCGGGCCGCTGTTCTCGCGGGTCGCGGCCCGCTGGGTGGACGCCCCGGCGCCGGACCGGATGATCCCGCAGCGCCCCTCGGAGGACCTGGACAAACGCCCCGGCTTCGGTGTCACGGTCGCCACGATCATGCTGCCGGTCGTGCTGATGCTCTCCAAGGCGCTGGTCGACATCGTCGTGGACGACCCGGCCCACCTGGTGCAGCGCGTGTTCGACGTGGTCGGCTCGCCGCTGATCGCGCTGCTCGCGGCCGTCCTCGTCGGCATGTTCACGCTGGGCAGGCCCGCCGGGTTCTCCAGGGAACGGCTGTCCGAGGCCGTCGAGAAGGGGCTGATGCCGATCGCGGGCATCCTCCTGATCGTCGGCGCGGGCGGCGGCTTCAAGCAGACGCTGATCGACTCCGGGGTCGGCCAGATGATCCTGGAGATATCGAAGGACTGGTCGATACCGGCGCTGCTGCTCGCCTGGCTGATCGCGGTGGCGATCCGGCTCGCGACGGGCTCGGCGACGGTGGCGACCATCTCGGCGGCCGGCCTCGCGGCCCCGCTCACGGCCGACATGTCGAGCACCCACACGGCGCTGCTCGTCCTCGCCATCGGGGCCGGTTCGGTCTTCTTCAGCCATGTCAACGACGCCGGGTTCTGGCTGGTCAAGGAGTACTTCGGCCTCGACGTCGGCCAGACCGTCAAGACCTGGTCGGTCATGGAGGTGATCATCTCGGTGGTCGCCGGCGGTACGGTCCTGCTCCTCTCGCTGGTCATCTAGCGGCACGGAAACCAGAGGTTCGGAAAAATGAGTCACCCCCTGTTCGACATCAGCGGCCGGACGGCCCTGGTCACCGGGTCCAGCCGGGGCATCGGCCTCGCCCTCGCCCAAGGCCTGCTGGAGGCCGGCTGCACGGTGGTCCTCAACGGCCGTGACCGCGACCGTCTCGCCGAGGCCGCCGCGAAGCTCCCCGGCGACGTGCACACCGCCGACTT
Source organism: Streptomyces sp. NPDC091279 (assembly GCF_044757465.1). Lineage (NCBI taxonomy): Bacteria > Bacillati > Actinomycetota > Actinomycetes > Kitasatosporales > Streptomycetaceae > Streptomyces > Streptomyces sp. NPDC091279. Next base: position 305,980 of record NZ_JBIVVA010000009.1, read on the forward strand.
CGACGTCACCGACAGCGCCTCCGTCGAGGCCGGGATCGCCGACGTCGAGGAACGGGTCGGCCCGCTCGACATCCTCGTCAACAACGCGGGCATGCAACTGCGCGCCCCGCTCCTGGAGTTCACCGACGCGGACTGGCACCGCATCCTGGACACCAACCTCACCAGCGCGTTCCTGGTCGGGCGTGCGGCGGCCCGGCGGATGACCGAGCGCGGCCACGGCAAGATCATCAACATCTGTTCGTTGCAGAGCGAGGTGGTCCGCCCCGGCATCGCGCCCTACTCGGCCACCAAGGGCGCCCTGAAGATGCTCACCAAGGGCATGTGCGCCGACTGGGGGCCGCAGGGCGTCCAGGTCAACGGCCTGGGCCCCGGCTACATCGAGACCGAACTCACCCAACCCCTCGTCGCCGACGAGGAGTTCAGCGCCTGGGTGCGCAAGCGCACGCCCGCCGGGCGCTGGGGCCGCACCGAGGACCTGGTGGGCGGCGTGCTCTTCCTCGCCTCCCCCGCCGCCGACTTCATCGGCGGCCAGATCCTGTACGTCGACGGCGGCATGACGAGCGTCCTGTGAAGGAGGACCAGAAGATGCTGGGTTGTGTCATCCACGGCCAGGGGGACCTGCGCGTGGACACGTTGCCGGTGCCCGAGCCGGGCGCCGGACAGGCTCTCGTCGCCGTCCGCTACGGCGGGGTCTGCGGCTCCGACCTGCACTACTGGCGGCACGGCGGGGTCGGCGACTTCCGTCTGAGGGAACCGATGCTGCTCGGTCACGAGGTGGTCGGCACCGTCGTCTCCTACGGCCCCGACGCCACCGGGCCCGCCGTCGGGACGGCCGTCGCCGTGCACCCGGCGACCCCGTGCGGGGTGTGCCCGGAGTGCGTGGACGGGCGGCGCAACGTCTGCCGGGACACGCGTTACCTCGGCAGCGCGGCCCGTTTCCCGCACGTCCAGGGCGGGTTCGCGGACCATGTCGTGGTACCCGCCGAGCAGTTGCGGGCGTTGCCCGAGGGGCTCGAACCGCTGCGGGCCGCGCTCGCCGAGCCGCTCTCCGTCGCGCTGCACGCGCTGCGGCGGGCCGGGGACGTGCGCGGGCGTGAGGTGCTGGTCACCGGGGCCGGGCCGATCGGGTGCCTGGTCATCGCGGCGGCCAAGGCCGCGGGGGCGGCGAAGGTGATCGCGACGGACCTGCTGCCCGCGGCCCTGGAGTACGCGCGGTTGGCCGGGGCCGACGTGCTCGTCCGGGCCGACGACCCCGACGATCCCGGGTGGCCCGTGGAGGCCGATGTCGCCATCGAGGCGTCCGGGGTGGCGGCGGGGCTGGACGCGTGTCTGCGGCGGGTGCGGCGCGGGGCGGTCGTCGTGCAGCTGGGGATGCTGCCGCCGGGGCAGAGCCCGTTCGCCGGGAACCTCGTGGTGAGCCGGGAGATCGAGCTGCGGGGGGCGTTCCGGTTCGACTCCGAGTTCGATGAGGCGTTGCGGTTGCTTGCCTCCGAGGCGGGGTTCGACGCGTTGGTGAGTGCGGTGGTTCCGGTGCGGGATGCGGAGGCGGCGTTCGAGTTGGCGGCGGATCGGGCTCGGTCGTGCAAGGTGTTGCTGGACTTCGGAGCCTGACGGTTCGCTGTCCGGTGGGGTGGGGCGACGGGGGATGCGCCCCCGCCGCCCCTTCCCTTTCCCGACCCGCCTTGGGGGCTGCGCCCCCAGACCCCCGCTTCGGCCTGGACGGCCTCGTCCTCGAACTCCCCCAGAGGGGGAACCCCCACGGGCTGGTTGATGCCGACCGGCGTTTCCCCGGCGCCGAAGAGACCTGGGGGCTGCGCCCCCAGACCCCCCCTTCGGCCTGGACGGCCTCGTCCTCGAACTCCCCCAGAGGGGGAACCCCCACGGGCTGGTTGATGCCGGCCTGCGTTTCTCTCCGGCGCACAAGGCCCTCGGGGTCAGGGGCGCCAGAGGGGGTGTTCTTGGGTGGCCCAGTCTTGGGTGACCCTTCCTGTTCTCAGGCCCTTTCTCGCCTCCGGGTCGGCCAGGGCCATGCCGATGTGGCCGGCGAGGACCACGCCGATGGTGAGTGCCAGCCAGTCGTGGACGAAGGTCGCGCTGGTGCGCCAGAGGATCGGGGTGAGGTGGGTGAACCACATCAACAGGCCCGTGCCGAGCATCACCAGGCTCGCCCCGGCGATCCACGCCGCGTAGATCTTCTGCCCGGCGTTGAACTTCGCCGCCGGGCGGGAAGCGCGGCGTGGGTCCCTGCGGAGCGCCGCCCGCAGCCAGACCCGGTCGTGCGGGCCGAAGCGGTTGAGGTGGCCGAGGTCGGCGCGGAACGGGCGGGAGACCAGGCCCGCCAGGACCGGCAGCGGCAGGGCGAGGCCCGCCCACTCGTGGACGCGGACGACCAGGTCACGGCGGCCGACGAGTTCCGCGAGCTGGGGCACGTAGAGACACGCCGCCGTCACCACGCACACCCCCATCAGCGCGGCCGTCGCGCGGTGCACCCAGCGCTGGGCGGCGCCGAACCGGCGTACCTCGACGGACGGCACGGTGGCCGCCTCAGTTCGTGGGGTCATCGTCCCGTCCGTTCGAACGGCCTACCCACGCGTTCACGTCGTACCCGCGTTCCTCCCAGTACCCGGGCTCGACGTGCTCGGTGACGGTGATGCCGGAGAGCCACTTGGCGGACTTGTAGAAGTACATCGGCGCGACATACAGGCGCACCGGGCCGCCGTGCTCGTGGGCCAGTTCCTTGTCCTGCATCCGCAGTGCCACCAGGATGTCGGACCGGCGGGCCTGGTCCAGGGTCAGGCTCTCGGTGTACGCGCCGTCGAAGCACGTGAAGCGGACCGCGCCGGCCGACGACCGCACCCCGGCCGCGTCCAGCAGCCTCGACAGGCGGACGCCTTCGAACGGCGTCCCCGGCACCCGCCAGCCCGTGACGCACTGGACGTCCTTCACCAGTCTCGTCTGCGGCAGCGCCCGCAGATCCGCCAGCGTGTAGGTGGTGGGGTTCGCCACCAGGCCGTCGACCTTGAGTCGGTACGTTTCCGCCGTTTTCTGTGGGACCGACGACGTCACCGAGTAGTAGCGGAAGCCGCCGCCGTTCGGGAGCAGGCCCGTCAGGCCCGTCGGGTCCTTGTCGGCCGCCGCGCCGAGGAAGCCCTCCAGGCCGCGTTGGAGGGCGGGGGCCGTCACCACGCCGAGGGCGCCCAGGCCGAGGGTGCCCAGCAGCACCCGGCGGCCGACCGGGGTGCCCCGCTCCTCGGGTGGTTCATCGTTCACGTATCCATCGAACACCCTCGGCACCGGTCCCCGCACCAGACTCCGGTGGTCGTCGGGTATTCGCGTGCACTTCTTACGTCGGGAGGCCTCCCGTGCGCGGGACTACGGCTTCTCCCCGGCCGCCTTGTCCAGTTGGAACGCCTCGTTGCCCAGGCCGATGCGGGCGTGGGAGGCGGGGGACCGGGAGCGCAGCAGGGCGCCCTGGGCCAGGCCCCCGAGCAGGGCGACGGCGATGATGCCGGGCAGGAGGAGGCTGAGGGCGGAGTCGGGGCCCGCGCCGACCAGGATGTCGAAGTCCTTCACCGTGTAGCCGGCGATCACCAGCAGGGCGAGGCCGGCCACGACCGAGGTGGCCAGCCGCCAGCCCTGGGCGCGGGCGGCGCCGCGCCGGACGAAGAACACGACGACCGAGAAGGACGCCGCCGCCATCAGCACGATGACGCCGAGCGCACCGACGTTGCCGAACCAGGTGAACAGGTGCAGCACCGGTTCGGTGGGGTCGCCGACCGGGCGGTCGTCGGCGAGTGCGAAGACGGCCACCATGAGCGCCGCGATCGACGTCTGGAGCAGGGAGCCGGTGCCGGGGGCGCCGCTCGTGCCGGTGGTGCGGCCGAAGGTGCGCGGCAGCAGGCCCTCGCGGCCCATCGCGAAGGCGTAGCGGGCGACCACGTTGTGGAAGCTGAGCAGGGCCGCGAACATGCCGGTCACGAAGAGGACGTGCAGGACGTCCGTGAACGCCGTGCCGAGCCGGGACTCGGTGAGGAAGAACAGCAGCCCGGCGCTCTGCCCGCGCGCGGTGGACACGATCGCGTCGGGACCGGTGGCGACGGTGTACGCCCAGGAGCTGAGCGCGAAGAAGACGGTCACGAAGGTGACCGCGAGGAGCATCACGCGCGGAACGAGGACATGCGGGCGGCTGGTCTCCTCGGCGTACACGGGCGCCTGTTCGAAGCCGGTGAAGGCGGCGATGCAGAAGCAGAGGGCGGTGCCGACGCCCGCGCCGGTCAGGGTGTCCGGGTCGAAGGCGCGCAGCGACAGGCCCTGGGGGGCGGGGCCGGTGAGGGCGGCCACGTCGAAGACGACGACGAGGGCGACCTCGATGATCAGCAGGAGGCCCAGCACACGCGCGTTGACGTCGATCTTCAGCCAGCCCAGTGCCCCGACCATGGCCACGCCGACCAGCGCCGGGACCCACCAGGCGAGGTCCAGGTGCGCGTAGGTGGCGAGGAGCCCGGAGACCTCGAAGCCGAAGAGGCCGTAGATGCCGATCTGGAGGGCGTTGTAGGCGACCAGGGCGACGAGCGCGGCGCTCGCTCCCGCGGTGCCGCCGAGGCCCCGGGAGATGTAGGCGTAGAAGGCGCCCGCGTTGTGCACGTGCCGGCTCATCTCGGCGTAGCCGACGCTGAAGAGGAGCAGGACGGCGCCGAGCAGGACGAACAGGAGCGGCTGGCCGACGATCCCCATCACCGCGAATGTGGTGGGCATGACACCGGCGACGACCAGGAGCGGGCCGGTCGCGGCGAGCACGGACAGCAGCAGGCCCGAGGTGCCGAGGCGGTCGGCGCGCAGGGCCCGTTCCCGCCCTTTGAACGTACTGATGCCCGGGGTCATCGCGGGGACCGTCCTTCGGTGGGGCGCCTGGGGGCGTGCCGGTGTCGGGGTGAGGATGTCACGTGGTGCCGAGCGCGGCGGCGCGTGCGGCGCGGAAGGCGGCGTGCGGGTCGCGGTCCGGGTAGGACCAGGGGGCCGGGGTGAGGTGGTCGCCGATCCGGTGGAAGAGGGCGGCGGCCTCGGCGCCCCGGCCTTCGCAGACCTTGGCGTGGGCGAGGAAGTTCAGGTCGACGAGGCGGCGCGGGTGGCCCTCGTGCTCCCACTCCAGCCACCAGTCGAAGGCGCCCTTCATGACCTGGCGGGCCCGGCGGCCGTTCCAGTGCCCGGAGGCGGCCGGGTCGGCGGGTTCGTGTCCGGCGGCGGCCAGGGCGCGGTAGCGCTCGGCGTGCGCGACGACCGGCAGGACGGCCAGCGGGGAGTCGGCGGGGGCCTGTTCGGCGGCCCAGCCGGCGAAGTCGTAGACCTCGTGGAGCGGGTCGGGTCCGGCGGCCGCGCCGCGAGCGGCGAGGTGGGCGACCATCAGATGGTGGGCGTGGTGGTGGTCGGCGTAGCGGCTGCGTATCTCGTCGAAGAGCTGTTCGGTGGTCTGCCCGGTGCCCTGGGCGTGTTCCAGCAGGAGCAGGCCGAGCCAGGGGGTGGGGTCGGTGGGCAGGCGCACGATGGCGGCCTGGCAGGCCTCGCGGGCCCGTAACGGTTTCTCCCTGCCGCGCAGCACCTGGTGGGTGAGGGCGAGGCCGAGCAGGACGGCGGCGTCGGCGGAGTCGGGGTCGGCGAGCAGCCAGTCGCGGGCCCAGGCGGTGGTGGAGGGCTCCCGGGCGAGGACGGTGACGCGGTGGCCACGGCGGTCCCAGTCGTCCCCGGTGTGCGCCAGCAGGGAGCGGGCGGCCTGCCAGCGTCCCCGGGTCAACGCGGCGCGGGCGGCGACGAGTTCGGCGTCGTCGAGGGCCGGGTCGGGGGTGCGGTCCGCGCGGGTGCGGGTGCGGCGCAGGGGTGGCGGGGGTGGGGACACCGCGGGACTTCCTCACGCGACGCGGCTCGGCGGCAGGATGTCGGACTGCCGTCAACTGATCACGCACAGCAAACCCTCAGCCAACGCTCCCCGTCAAGTTCACCAGGTCTCCTCCATGGTTCAACTACCGTTGATCCAGGGGCACTTGTGGTTCACCCGACCCGCACATCCGCAGGTCCGCGCACGCGTCGCCGCTCACCCGTGTGGCGTAGGCCATGGCGCCTTCCTCGCCGGGCCCGCACCATGGCGAAACGGTCATGTCACCGCCGTTGTCGAGGCAGGGCGGTGTGGCCGGGCCACCTCCCGCGAGCCGGGTGCTCCCGGGGGCGCTCCCCACGGGCCGGGTACTCCCAGGGGCACTCCCCGCGCGGGAACGCTACAGTCGGCCACGACGCACCCGTGACCCGGCGAATTCGATCGAGGTACGCAGCGTGTCGGTTCTGGTTCTGGTTCTCGCCGTGAGTGCTGCCTGCTGCCTCGGCTTCGGGTTCGTGCTCCAGCAGAACGCGGCCCAGCACGCCCCGCTCGGCGACTTCCTCTCCCCCCGGCTGCTCCTGGACCTGATGAAGATGCCGCGCTGGCTCGGCGGCATCGCCCTGATGGTGGCCGGCATGGTGCTCGGCGCGATCGCGCTCGGCCGGGGTGAGATCTCCCTGGTCGAACCGCTGCTCGCCACCAACCTCCTGTTCGCCCTCGCCCTCTCCCGCCACCAGACCCGGCAGTCGCTGGGCCGCCAGGGCTGGGCGGGGCTCGTGCTGCTCGCGGGCGGGGTGACGGCGTTCATCCTGGCGGGTGAGCCACGCGGCGGGACCGCCATCAGCGACCCGCTGCGGCACTGGCTGATCATCGGCGTGATGGTCGGCACCGCCCTGCTGCTGACCGGGTACGCCAAGCGCTCCCGGATGAACCGCGCCCCGGTCCTGCTGGCCCTGGCCGCGGGCCTCCTCTACGGCGTCCAGGACGCCCTGACCCGGGTCACCGGGCAGCGGTTCGCCGCGGGCGGCCTCACCGAGGTGCTCACCGGCTGGCAGCCGTACGCCGTGCTGGCCATCGGCGTCACCGGGCTGATCCTGGTGCAGAGCGCGTTCGAGACGGCGCCGCTGCGGATGTCGTTGCCCGCGCTGACCGCCGCCCAGCCGCTGGCCGGGATCGTCTGCGGGGTCGGCTTCCTCGGCGACCGGCTGCGCACCGACACCGGGGCGCTGGCCTGGGAGGCGGCCGGCCTCGCGGCGATCGTCCTCGGCATCGTGCTGCTGGGCATGCACCCGGCGATGCCGGCCGGTTCGGGCAGGCACCACCGCGTCCGGGACCTCCTGCAACACGGGCACCACTGACCGCCGCGCCTGCTTGGATGGGCGGCATGAGCGCTGCTGACGAGATCCTCGACATCGTCGACGAGAACGACCGCGTCGTGGGCCGGGCGCCCCGCGGCGAGGCCTACGCGCGGGGCCTGCGCCACCGGTGCGTGTTCATCCAGGTCCGGGACGCCGAGGGCCGCGTCTTCGTCCACCGCCGCACCTCCACCAAGCTGGTGTATCCCTCCCTGTACGACATGTTCGTGGGCGGGGTCGTCGGCGCGGGCGAGTCCTACGCGTCGGCGGCCCTGCGCGAGGCCGAGGAGGAACTCGGCGTCACCGGTCTGCCGCAGCCCCGGCACCTCTTCACGTTCCTGTACGAGGACCCCGGCACCGGGCACTCCTGGTGGTCCGCCGTGCACGAGGTGCGCTGCGTACTGCCGGTCAGCCCGCAGGTCGAGGAGGTCGCCTGGCACGACTTCCTCACCGACGCGGAACTGGAGCGGCGGCTTCCGCAGTGGGAGTGGGTCGCGGACGGGCTGGCCGCTTACCAACGGCTCAAGGAGTTCCGTTCGCACACCCCCGGATAAAATCGGCAGGGTGATCGAATTCTCGCGGAACGTCCGGCTGTGGTTCGCCCCGCAGGAGATCCGGGAGGAGGGCGGCACACCCGACTACCGCTTCTCCCTGGCCAACGAACGCACCTTCCTGGCCTGGCTGCGCACCGCGCTCGCGCTGATCGGCGGCGGTTTCGCGGTCGACCAGTTCCTGCCCGACCTGCCCTGGAGCTGGCGGGTCGGGCTCGCGCTGGCGCTGCTGGCGGCGGGCGTGCTGTGTTCCCTGCGCGCGGTCAATCACTGGGTGCGGTGCGAGCGGGCGATGCGGCGGGGGGAGGATCTGCCGGTCTCCCGGTTCCCGGCGCTGCTCGGTGTGATGGTCGCGGTGGTCGCCGTCGCGATGGTCGTGGTGGTGCTGGTGGGGTGGGAGGGGTGAGGGGCCGTCCCGGTGAGCGCGGGCGTGCCGGTGGGGTGGGGTCGGTGAACGGCGGCGCCGTGGGCGGGGGCGTGCCGGTGGGGTGGGGGCGGTCGGTCAACGGCGGCGCCGTGGGCGGGGGCCTGTTGGTGAGGTGGGGTCCGTGAACGGCGGCGAGCGTGATCCTGGGCTTCAGCCTGAGCGGACGTTGTTGGCGTGGCGGCGGACGACGCTCGCGGGGACGGTGGCTGCGGTGTTGGCTGTGCGGACGGTTCTTCGGGACTCGGCGTCCGGGGCGGGGGTGGTGGCTTGTGGGGTGTGCTGTCTGCTGTGGGTGGGGTTTCTGATGCTCGCGCATCGGCGGATTCGGGTGCTGGCTTCTGGTGGGGCGCCGGTGGCTCTGGCTCCTCGGCATGCCGCCATGGCTGTGCTGTGCACGGTCGCGTTGGCGGTTTGTGCGGCGGTCATAGTGTTTTAGCGCCTGCGGGGGCGGGTGGAACGGTTGTTTGGCGGGTGCGGCGCCGTTGGGGCTGGTCGCGCCCGCGCGGCGGAGCCGCACATCGAAAACAGCCCCGCGCCCCTTTGGGGCGCTGCCTGGCCGTTGGCTGAATCAGGTTTCCTCTGTTTGCCAGTTGATTGTTACTACGATTTTTCCTCTTGTTTTGGACTGTTCGCTCAGGAGGTGGGCCTGGGGTGTTTCGGGGAGGGGGAACGTTTTTGAGACGTGGACGGTGATGACGTTCTGTTCTGCCAGTTCCGTCAGGCGGAGGAGGTCGGCCGCGTCGGGGCGGACCCAGTAGTTGCGGCCGCCGTAGGCCACCACGTCGGGGTCGGCGATCGAGGCCAACCTGCCCTCCGGAGCGAGGAGTTGGGCCGAGACGCTCAGGGCCTCGCCGCCGACCGTGTCGAACGCGGCGTCCACGCCCTCGGGGGCAAGACCTCGCACCCGTTCCGCCAGGCCCTCGCCGTACGCCACGGGCTCGCCGCCCAGTTCACGCACGTAGTCGTGGTTGGCGGGGCTGGCCGTGCCGATCACCCGGGCGCCCAGGTGCCGGGCGAGCTGGACGGCGATGGAGCCGACGCCGCCGGCCGCCGCGTGCACCAGGACCGTGTCGCCGCGCCCTACCTCCAGCACCTTGTACAGCACCTGGTAGGCGGTGAGCCCGGCCAGCGGGAGACCTGCGGCCTCGGTGAAGGAGAGGTTGCGGGGCTTGCGGGCGAGGGTGCGCACCGGCGCCGCGACGTACTCGGCGAAGGTGCCCCGGGACAGGAAGTCCTCCCGCACATACCCGATCACCTCGTCGCCGACCGCGAACTCGGAGACCGCCGCACCGGGCTGGACCACGACCCCCGAGACGTCCCAGCCGGGGATCACCGGGAAGACCGCGTCCAGAATCGGGTCGAGGTACCCCGCACGGCTCTTCCAGTCGACGGGGTTGACGGCCGCCGCGCATACTTTGACCAGGACCGAGTCGGGCCCGACCTTGGGGTCGCGCAGTTCGCCGTACTCCAGCACCTCGGGGCCGCCGTAGCGGCGGTAGCTGATGCCTCTCATGTCACCGACCCTCCGGGGTGGCCGGACGCCACGCAACCGGGATGACCCCATATGCCCCGATCGCCCCGCACACCGAAGGTGAGCACCATGACCACCACCCCCCACCTGGAACACGCCTCCCACACGCACACCCACGGCCCCGGCTGCGGGCACACCGAGGTGCCGCACGGGGACCACGTCGACTACGCGCACGACGGTCATCTGCACCGCGAGCACGGCGGCCACTGGGACGAGTGCGAGCGCGCGGGTCACGCCCCGCACGCCACCCACGAGCACCAGCACGGTCCGGGGTGCGGACACCCGGCCGTCGCCCACCGCGACCACGTCGACTATCTGCACGACGGCCACCGGCACGCGGCGCACGAGGGGCACTGGGACGATCACTGATCCGCCTGATCGGTCGCCCCGATCGGTCTGATCGGTCTGATCGGTTGAAACGTGTCGACAACGGCCTCTCGCCGGGGGCGCGAGGGGCCGTCGGTGTGCCGTGGTCCCGATCACGTCGTCGCCCGGCACTGGACTACATACCGACCGGTCGGCATCATGGGTCGGGTTCCGTTCCCGCGCCCGCAGAGGAGCATCGATGCGCCCCGACCATCCGCCAGGTCTCGACCCCGACCGGCTGCGCGGACTGCTCGACCGTGAGCGTCCCGGGCTGGTGCACGGCCCGCTGACCGGACGGCTGATCGAGGGCGGACGCTCGAACCTCACGTACACGGTCACCGACGGCGACTCCACATGGGTCGTGCGCAGGCCGCCTTTGGGGCATGTGCTGGCGACCGCGCACGACATGAAGCGTGAGCACCGGGTGATCAGCGCCCTGCATCCGACCGAGGTGCCGGTGCCGCGTCCGGTGCTGCTGTGCGAGGACGAGGAGGTGCTCGGGGCGCCGTTCTATGTGATGGAGTTCGTCGAGGGCATCCCCTACCGCACGGCCGAGGAGCTGGCGCCGCTCGGCGTCGAGCGCACCCGGGGTGCGGTGCTGTCCCTGGTGGACACGCTGGTCGAGCTGCACGCGGTGGACCCGGCGTCGGTGGGGCTCGCCGACTTCGGGCGCCCCGAGGGCTTCCTCGACCGGCAACTGCGGCGCTGGGGCAAGCAGTTGGACGCCTCCCGCACCCGTGAGCTGGCCGGCGTCGACGAGTTGCACGGGATGCTCGGGCGCCGGCTGCCGACCTCTCCGGCCCCGGCGGTGGTGCACGGTGACTATCGGCTGGACAACGTCCTGATCGGCGCCGACGACCGGATCACCGCGATCCTCGACTGGGAGATGTCCACGCTCGGTGACCCGCTCACCGACCTCGGGCTGCTGGTCATGTACAGCATTCCGCTGGAGCTGCCCGACTCCCCCATCTCCACCACCGCGTCGGCCGCCGGGCACCCGGCACCGGCCGAGCTGGTCGAGCGGTACGCGGCGCGTTCCGGGCGGGACGTGTCGCAGGTCGCCTGGTACACGGCGTTCGCGTGGTTCAAGCTCGCCGTGATCCTGGAGGGCATCCACTACCGCCACACCCTGGGCCAGACCGTCGGCGGCGGCTTCGACCGCATCGGCGAACTGGTACCCGTCTTCATCGAGCACGGCCTGACCACTCTTCAGGAAGGCTGACCAGCCATGTATTTCGCGTACGACGCCCGCACCGAGGAACTGCGCGGCAGGCTGCTCGCCTTCATGGACGAGTACGTCTACCCGGCCGAGGAGGTCGCCGAGCGGCAGCGCGCCGCCCTGTCCTCCCCCTGGGACACCCCGGCGGTGGTCGGGGAGCTGAAGGCCGAGGCCCGTCGCCAGGGCCTGTGGAACCTGTTCCTGCCCGACGCCGAGTACGGCGCGGGGCTCACCAACCTCCAGTACGCGCCGCTCGCCGAGATCATGGGCCGCTCCCCGCAGCTGGCGCCGACCGCGACCAACTGCGGGGCACCGGACACCGGGAACATGGAGGTGCTCACGCAGTTCGCCGACGAGCGGCAGAAGAAGCAGTGGCTGGAGCCGCTGCTCGCGGGCGAGATCCGCTCGGCGTTCGCGATGACCGAGCCGGAGGTGGCCTCCTCGGACGCCACCAACATCACCACCCACATCCGGCGGGAGGGCGACGAGTACGTCATCACCGGCCGCAAGTGGTACATCTCCGGGGCGATGAACCCGGACTGCAAGATCTTCATCCTGATGGGCAAGACCGACCCGGACGGCGCCGACATCCGCCGCCAGCAGTCCATGGTGCTGGTCCCGCGTGACACCCCGGGCGTCACGGTGAAGCGGGCCATGCAGGTGTTCGGCTACGAGGACCACTCCCACGGCGGGCACGCCGAGGTCCTCTTCGACCAGGCGCGGGTGCCGGTGTCGAACCTGATCGGCGAGGAGGGCGGCGGGTTCGCCATCGCGCAGGCCCGGCTCGGCCCCGGCCGTATCCATCACTGCATGCGGCTGATCGGCATGGCCGAGCGGGCCATCGAGCTGATGTGCCGACGGGCGGTCTCCCGCACGGCGTTCGGCAAGACGCTGGCCCAGCAGGGCGTGGTGCAGAACTGGATCGCGGACGCGCGCGTGGCCGTCGAACAGCTGCGGCTGCTGGTGCTGAAGACCGCCTGGATGATGGACACCGTCGGCAACAAGGGCGCCCACACCGAGATCCAGGCCATCAAGATCGCCACCCCGCGCACGGTCGTCGGCATCCTGGACCGGGCGATCCAGCTGCACGGCGCGGGCGGGGTCAGTCAGGACTTCCCGCTGGCCGAGCTGTACGCGAGCGCCCGCACGCTGATGCTGGCCGACGGCCCGGACGAGGTCCACCAGCGGTCCCTGGCCCGCCGGGAGCTGAAGAAGTACCTCTGAGCCACCGGGTGAGCCCAAGAGGCTCCTGCGACGCGCATGCGTAAGGGGCGTCCGCCATTGCGGGCGCCCCTTACGCGCGCGCATTACTTGTGCCCTGCTTCCCTCGTGCCTCGTGCCCGGCCCGGGTCGCCGGTTACGGCCGCAGCGCCCTCAGCAGCAGGTCGGCGAGGTGGTCGGCGACCTCCTGGGCGCCGAGCGGGCCGCCCGGGCGGTACCAGGTCGACAGATGGTGGACGGACCCGAAGTGGTAGTCCACGACCAGGTCGGCCGGGGTGGCGGTGGAGAAGACGCCGGTGCGCTGCCCCTCCTCGACCAGGGCGCGGAACCGTTCGTGATAGCGGCGGCGTTCCGCGCGGACCTGCTTGTTCTGCTCGGGGCTGAGGTGGTGCATCGAGCGGAAGAAGATCATCGCGTCGTCGAGGTTGGCGATCGTGGTGACGACGACGTCGGCGGCGGCGGCCCGCAACCGCTTCTCGACCGGCTCGTCGGCGTCCGCGAAGGCGTCCAGGCGCTCCTGCTGAAGGCGCAGCACGCGCGTGTACACCTCTTGCAGGAGGTCGTCCTTGGAGCCGAAGTAGTGGTAGAGCGCGCCCTTGGTGACGCCGGCCGCCTCGACGATCTCCTGTACGGAGGTGCGGTCGTAGCCCCGCTCGGCGAAGAGCCGGGTGGCGGCGGCCAGCAGCCGCTGCGGGACGGGGACGCCGTCCGGGTCCGTCGTTCTCGGCACTGGGCCGCCACCTGCCTCTCGAACCTGCTGCCTGCTGTTACGCGTCCTTCTCGGTGGAACGCAGTTCCCGCCGGAGGATCTTCCCACTCGCCGTCTTCGGCAGCTCGGGCAGGATCTCGACCTGCCTCGGGTACTTGTAGGCGGCCAGTCTCTCCTTGCAGTACGCCGCGAACTCCTCCGGGGCCACCTCGGCGCCTGGCCGCAGGCTGATGTACGCCTTGACGGTCTCCCCGCGGTAGCCGTCGGGCACCCCGACGACGGCCGCCTCGCGCACCGCCGGGTGGGTGTAGAGGACGTCCTCGACCTCGCGCGGCCACACCTTGAAGCCGGACGCGTTGATCATGTCCTTCTTGCGGTCGACGACGTACAGCCAGCCCTGCGGGTCCATGAAGCCGATGTCGCCGGTGCGCAGTTCGCCGTCCGGGAAGGTCTCCGCCGTGGCCTCGGGGCGCCGCCAGTAGCCGGGGACGACCTGCGGGCCGCGCACCACGATCTCGCCCTGGACGCCGAAGGGGACGTCGGCGCCGTGGTCGTCGATGATCCTGACGACGGTGTCGGGGCCCGGCACGCCGACCGCGAGGGTGCCGGAGGCCGGGTCCACGGGGGCCTCAAGGCCGGGCGGGACGGAGGCGCAGGGGGCGGTGCACTCGGTGAGCCCGTAGCCGTTGCGGATGTAGGGGCCGAATCCGGCGCGGAACTTCTCCACCAGCGCGGGCGGCACGGGCGCGCCGCCGGAGGAGATGACCACGAACGACGAGAAGTGGTCGCGGGTCGCCTGGGGCTGGGCGGCCAGCGCCATGAACGCGGTGGACGGGCCGACCGTGTAGTGCGGGCGGTGCTCCAGGAACGCGTCGAGGACGACGCCGGTTTCGAAGCGGTAGGTCAGCACCAGGGTGCCCGCGCTGACCAGGCTGGCGCCGAGTTGGCAGACCATGCCGGTGATGTGGAACAGCGGGGCGAGCGCGTAGTAGACCGGCGCGGTGGGCAGGCCGAGGCCGGTGTGCTGGCGTTCGGCGTTGTACATGATGTTGCGGTGGGTGTTGGTGGCGCCCTTGGGGGTGCCGCTGGTGCCGGAGGTGTAGCTGATCAGGGCGATGTCGTCGCCGCCGACGGTCCGGTCGCCGGGGGCCGGGTAGCCGTCGCGGGCGACCATGGCGAGATCTTCGGCGTCGGCGGCGACCGCGAGCCGTTCGAAGGGCAGGACGCGGGGGTCGTCGCGGGTCTGGAAGTCGCGTTCGCAGGCGGTGAGGGCGATCCGCACCGGGGAGTCGGCGGCGACGGCACGCAGGTACGTCTCCCAGGCGCGGTCGGAGCAGATCAGCGCGGCCGCCTCGGAGTCCCGCAGGACGTGGCCGGCCTCGGCCGACTTGTACATGGGGTTGACGGGGACGACGATCGCGCCCGCCTTCCACACGCCGAGCAGGGCGAGCACGAAGAGCGGGGAGTTCTGGAGCAGCACCGCCACCCGGTCGCCGCGCCGGAGCCCGTGGGCGGCGAGGTACCCGGCGACCGAGTCGCTGAGTTCGTCGACCTGGCGGTAGCTGAGGCGGCCGTCGAAGTAGGTGAGGAAGACCTGGTCCGGGGCCTCGGCGACGACGCGGCGCAGGGCGTGGACGAGGGACTCGTCGGGGTGCACGGGGGCCCGCTGGACGTCGGTCAGGAGGGCCGTCCAGGGCTGGTCGGCGTAGGTGGGACCGGTCATCGTGCCTGCTCCCACGTGCTCTGGAGGCGGTTCATGGTGGACAGCCAACGGTCGGGATCGGCGGCCCGATTCCGGTAGTACCCGGCGACCTCGGGGTGCGGCAGGATCAGGAAGCGGTCCTCGGCGATGCCCTTGAACAGGGCGTCGGCGACGTCCGCCGGGTCGATCGCGGTCGGCCTGAGCATCAGGTCGCCCGCGCTGCCGGTGGCCTCCAGCATGTCGGTGCGCACGCCCTGCGGACAGATGGCGTGCACCTTGAGGCCCCGGTGCCGGTAGGTCAGGGAGAGCCACTCGGCGAAGGCGAGGGCGCCGTGCTTGGTGACGCTGTAGGAGGGGGCGCCGATCATGGTGAGCAGTCCGGCGGCGGACACCGTGGACACGAACCGTCCCGAGCCGCGTTCCAGCCACGCCGGGAGCAGTTCGTGGGCGGCGCGGACGTGGGCCATCACGTTGACGTCCCAGGAGGTGGCCCAGCTGTGCTCGTCGAAGGGTTCACCGGGTCCGGCGTCCTCGAAGGCGACGCCGGCGTTGGCGCAGTAGACGTCGATGGTGCCGCCGAGCGCGTCCCGGGCGGCCGCGACGACGGTGGAGGCGTCGCCGGGGACCACGATCGCGCCGATCTCGCCGGCGACGGCTTCGGCGCGCGGGGCGTCGAGGTCGTTGACGACGACCCGGGCGCCTTCGGCGGCGAACCGCCGGGCGAGGGCGGCCCCTATGCCACCGCCGGCTCCCGTGACCACCACACCAGCACCTTGCACGGCTTTCACCCTCAATCTCCGTCGATCGCGGCTCACTGCCCGCCCAGACTAACCGGTCGGTATGTGCGACGGAAGGGTGTTCGTACCGCCCTCGGCGGGCGCCCGAGCAGGGGCGACAGGCCGTGTCCGGGCGGTGACTGTGCAGGGTCCGCCGCGCCTCCTACGGTGCCCTCATGCGCCTCTCCAGACGAGCCGTCCTCAGCGCGACGACCGTCCTCCCGCTGACCGCGTCCACCCCCGCCGACGCGTCCGTCCGCCGCCGTGCACCCGTGCGGACCGGCTTCGAGAACCTCGCCGCGACCGGTTACGCGGCCCTGCGCGGCCGACGCGTCGGGATCGTCACCAACCCGACCGGGGTCACCCGGGACCTGCGGCACATCGTCGATGTCCTGCACGCCGACCGGCGGGTGGAGTTGACGGCCGTCTTCGGGCCCGAGCACGGGTTCCGTGGCACCGCGCAGGCCGGTGGCTCCGAGGGGCGGTACGACGATCCGGCGACCGGGCTGCCCGTCTACGACACGTACCTCACGAGCGGCCGGGCGCTGACCGAGGTGTTCGCCGCGTCCGGCGTCGACACGGTCGTCTTCGACATCCAGGACGTCGGCGCCCGCTTCTACACCTACGTGTGGACGCTCTACGACTGCATGGCGGCGGCCCAGCCGCTCGGGCTGCGGTTCGTGGTGCTCGACCGGCCGAACCCGGTCAGCGGGCGGGCGGCCCAAGGGCCTGTGCTGCACCGGGAGTTCGCGTCGTTCGTCGGGCGGGAGCCGATCGCGCAGGCGCACGGGATGACGGTCGCCGAGCTGGCGCGGCTGTTCAACGGGGAGTTCCTGGCCGCGCCGCTCGCGCTGACGACCGTGCGGATGAGCGGCTGGCGGCGCTCCGACTTCTTCGACACCGGCGCCCTGCCCTGGGTGCCGCCGAGCCCGAACATGCCGACGCCGGACACGGCCCTCGTCTATGCCGGTACGTGTCTCTTCGAGGGCACCAACCTCTCCGAGGGGCGTGGCACGACCCGGCCGTTCGAGCTGCTCGGCGCGGAGGGCGTCGACGGGCGGTGGGCGGCGGCTGTCGGCCGACTCCGGCTGCCGGGCGTGCACTTCAGGGAGGCGTACTTCGCGCCGACGTTCTCCAAGTTCCAGGGGCGGACCGTGGGGGGCGTGCAGCTCCATGTGGACGACCGGGCCGCCTACGACCCCGTGCGCACCGGGATCGGGCTGCTGGTGACCGCCCGGCGGGTGTGGAGCGGGTTCGCCTGGCGCGCCGATCACTGGATCGACCGGCTCACCGGGTCGGCCCGGGTGCGCACGATGATCGACGCCGGGGCGGGCACCGACGAGGTGGTGGCGGCCTGGCGGGACGAACTGGCCGCCTTCTCCCGGGTGCGAGAGCAATATCTCCTCTATGGGTGAGCCGCCTCGTCTGGTCATTGTCGCCCGGTGGCGGGACGATGCGCCCACATCAGAACAGTTCGGGGGACGAGGGAGCCCGTCATGGCAGATCCTGCGATGAGCGTCGGACCGTACTGGGAGCTGACGTTCGACGCGGACGGCGACGTCGACGGACCCGAACGGGACAGGCTGCTGGCCGAGGTGACGAGACGTCAGGTGGAGGATCTGATCGTCTTCGCGCACGGCTGGAACAACGACCGTTCGGGCGCGACCCAGTTGTACAGCAGCTTCTTCGCGCCGATCCCGGAACTCGCCCCCCGGGCCAGGGTCGGGTACGTGGGGGTGATCTGGCCGTCGATGCTGTTCTGCGACGAACGTGTCCCGGACTACGCGCCCTCCTTGGCCGCTCCCCCGCCGGCCGACGCCCCCGCGCTCGACGAGGAGACCCGGCACGCGCTCCTGGAGACCTTCCCCGGCAAGGCGCCGCTGATCGAGCGCATCTCCCGGATGCTGGACCAACGTGTGTCAGGAGACGGGGAGTTCGCGGAGTTCGGGCGGCTGGTGCGGGAGTTGGTGGAGGTGGTGCCCGGCGGGCCGCAGCCGCTGTTCGCCGCCGACACCCTCGCCGAGGGCGTGCCGCAGAGCGCGCCGCTGCTGCTCACCGGGGACACCGCGACGCTCTGCGGCGAGTTCGCCCAGGCCCTCACCGGCCTCGACTCCCTCACCGGGGGCCCCAACTCCCCTGTCCCACTTGAGAGTTTCACGCTGCCGAATCCCTGGGACGGCGCCCTCGAACTCCTGCGGCAGACCACGTACTACGCGATGAAACGGCGTGCGGGCACCGTCGGCGAACGTGGACTGGGGCGTGTGGTGGGGCAGTTGGCGGTGTCGGCGCCCGGGGTGCGGGTGCATCTGGTCGGACACAGCTTCGGCGGGCGGCTGGTGTCGTTCGCGCTGGGCGGGCTGCCCGACGGGGTGCGCACGGTGAAGTCGGTGACGTTGCTCCAAGGGGCGTTCTCGCACTACACGTTCGCGGCCCGGCTGCCGTTCGACGTGCGGACGGGCGGGGTGCTCCAGGGGCAACAGAAGCGGATCGACGGGCCGTTGGTCAGCTGCCATTCGCGGTACGACACGGCGCTGGGGGCGCTGTATCCGCTCGCGTCCCGGATGGCGGACCAGGACGACTCGCTGCTCGGCATCGACATCACCGCCCAACTGGGCCTGAAGTGGGGGGCGATGGGCCACGACGGGGTCCAGGCGGTACCCGGCACGAAGGTGCTCGACCTCGCCGGGGCGCTGCGCGGGCCGCTGCCGACGTCGGGCTGTGTGAACGTCGACGCCTCGGCCGTCGTCCGGCGCGGTGGGCCGCCGTGCGGGGCGCACAGCGACATCGTGCACCCGGAGCTGGCCCGGGTGGTGCTGGCGGCGGGCCGGATCGTCTGACCCGCCGCCAGCGGGGAGTTCAGCCGTGGCTCACCGGTGCGAGGTGTACTCGACCACCTGCTGGTAGGTGGGCCGGTTCTGCCAGCTGATCTTGCCGTGCTTGATGCCGCCGAGGGTGCGCTGGACGATCGAGTCGGCGCACCACTGGTCGCCGGCCGAGCACTGGTCGTCGCCCGGGTAGACCTGGGCGGGGGTGAGACCGGCCGCCGTCTTCAGGGTGCTGATGAGGAGGTCGCGGCAGGAGCTGAGGCTGCCGCCGCCGCAGTACGTCTGGGCGAGGGGGCCCTGCACGGACTGACCGAGCACTGACCGGATGTCCTTGTCGACATAGCTCCACCAGCCGTACTGGAAGGAGCTTCCGGCGTGGGCGCCGGTCGGGCCGTGCGCGGCCGACGGTGACTCGTCGATCGGCAGGTTGGTGCTGATCGCGTCGTACAGGTCGGTGCCGAGGCCGGGTTGGAACTCGGCCTTGACCAGCAGCGGCCACCAGGCGTCGAGGAGACGGATCGCGTCGGCGTTCGCGTACGTCTTCGAGCCCGCCGTCGTCTCGGTGCGTCGGGCGCCCGCGGTGACCCAGGTCTGGAGCTTGGTCACCGCGGCGGCGGCCGTGGCGTCCGTCACCGGTGAACTGCCCACGACCTTCAGGAGTTCGGGCAGCACGTCCTCGGCGCGCAGGTCGGTCAGGGCGGCGTCGGCCATCGCCTTCACCAGCGAGGTACGGGTCACGCCTCCGGCCGCGACGAGTTTCTTGACGCGGTCCTCCAGGAGGTCGGCGCGGTGCACGGAGCCGTCGCCCCAGGGCGCGGAGGCGTAGTCGAGGGCCTGTTTGTTGTTCCAGGAGATGTAGTAGTCCTGGTCGATGGAGTTGGGGTGGGCCGACGCCGGTGTGTAGTCGGCGGTGTTGGTGGCGCCGTTCCAGTTTTGCCATTCGTAGGCGGCGCGGGCCCACACCGGGAAGTCGGGGTCGACGCCGGTCGCGCGCACCGGGTTGTCGCCGCTGTTGTAGTAGGCGGTGTGCTGGGAGTCGGCGTAGAACCAGTTGAAGGTGTAGTTGATGTGCTGGACCGCGCTCTCGAAGTCCTGCGGGCCCTTCACGTAGTCGGGGTCGTTGAGCATCTGGAAGCCGATGATCGAGTCGACCTCGTGCAGATAGGACGAGCGCAGGGTGGTGTAGGCGACCTTCTTGCCGCCGACCGTCGCCCGGTACTCGACCGGCCCGTATGCGGTGCGCCAGACCCGCATCGTGTAGGAGCCCGCGGCGGTGCCGTCGGCGGTGGTGGGGGTCCAGGCGTTCTTCTGTTCGACCTCGTCCATGGCCGTGCAGGTGCCGTGGTAGAGGTAGTGGTAGTCGTCCTCGCACAGTTCGACGGCGTAGGTGTCGATGATGTCCTGGCCCGAGGTGGTCGCGGACCACGAGTAGTCCTGGCCCCGGCCGAGTTCGACGTACATGCTCAGGCCCGCGAAGGAGGCGCCCCGGGCGCTGATGCCGGGGCCCTGGATCTCCTGGAGCATCAGCAACTGCGGGGCGAAGTACCCGGTCTGCGGGCCGAAGACGGCGACCGGGTGGCCGCTGGCCGTGTACTTTCCGCTCACCACCAGGGCGTTGGACATCCCGCGCTTGGCCGAGGTCAGCGCGGTGGCGGCGGCCTGGGTGGAGGCGGTGGCGGCACCGGTGGTGGCGGCGGAGCCGGTGCGGTCGTAGACCAGGGGTTCCTGGGTGACCGAGCCCGCGTCCGGGAGCGCCTGGCCCTGGGCGGTGGCGGGCTTGGCGGCGTACGGAAAGCTGGTGCCGTCGTGGACGGTGAGGGCGGCCTCGGGGTCGTTGCGTTCGCGGAACGACTCCCAGACCTTGGTGCCCTGTTCGACGCCGTACTGGGACTGGGCGGCCAGCAGCGAGAGCGCGTTGTTGACCTCGCCGCCGCCTCCCGAGCCGAAGAGGGCGCCGATCACGGAGGCCAGCGCGACCAGGTCGGTGATCTTGAAGTGGTCGATGGTGCCGGCGTTGGTGATGGAGTCCTTGTGCCCGGTGAGGACGTACTCGCCGGGGAAGTAACGGCCGCTGTCGGAGGCGTCGATGTAGGAGTTGACGCCGGCGAGGTAGGCGTTGGCGTCGTCGAGGGCCTGCTGACCCCGGGCACCGGCGCTCGCGACGGCGGAGTCGATCTGCGCCTGGAGGTCGGCCTCGCGGTAGGGGGCGTTGCGCCAGAACTCCTGTTCCAGGCCCTGGTTGGAGGCGGCGCCGCCGGCGAAGGTGGTCAGCTGGCCGCGTCCGACGTGCCGGAAGACGTCCATCAGCCAGAGCCGGTCCTCGGCCGCCGCGTACCCGGCGCCGAACTCGGTGCCGTACCGGGTGGTGCCGGTTATATGCGGTATGCCCGCCTTCTTGTCCCGCACGATCGTCACGTCGGTGCGGCCGGCCGGCTTCTCGGTGGAGGCGATCTGGTCGGAGGCGACCCCGAACGAGGCGTCGTTGAAGAACGTGTTGATCTTGGCGTCGGTGAGGCCGGAGGAGCCGGTGGCGAGGTTGGCGTACGGGCCGAGTTGGTCCTCGGCGTGGTCGGGCTGGGTGCCGAAGGCCTGGTTGAGGAGGATCTGCGCGAGGGTGGCGTTGCCGTTCTCACCGGGCGGCAGGATGTCGGAACACTGGCCGCCGCAGTAGTCGTTGGCCGCCGTGACCTGCGCGGTCGTCTGTCCGGTGGCCTGCTCGGCCGCCACCGCTTGGGAAAGCGGAGACAAAAGTCCGGCAATCAAGGTGCATACGGCTGTGGTTTTCAGGAACCCGTGGAATCCGCGGGGAGTTCTCAGACTGTCGAGAACAGTGCGTGGGACACGCCGTGGCATGGCGACTCCTGCCGGGACGAGGATGAGCCGGGATGTTACCGCCGGTATCCCCGGGTTGGAAGGTGAACATGCGTCACTTCCCAGAGTCGGGGCACGGGCTGAAGGAGGGCAGTGCAATCGGAGGGAGCCGAATCGCGTGTCGATACGTCTATTCGGCGACGTCCGTACGGAGACGCCGAAGTGACCGAAGTACAGGTGCAGGTGTGACGGAGGTGCAGGGCGATGGCCGGTTTCCGGAGTCTGGCGAGACAGGTCCGAGATCCACGGAGCGATCTGGCACTGCGGCGCTACTCGCTGCGCAAATGCCTGGAGCGATTCGCTCCCTACGGACACAGGGCGACCTGGGACCACTTGTGCTCCCGGGCCGGGTTCGGTCCCGAGGACCGTTCCCCCGACCCGGTGCGGCTCGTGGCCGCACTGGCGGAACTGGAAGAGGCGCGTTCGGTCTGGCTGGCCTATGAGGCCGAGTTCGCCGAGCGGCGCAAGAAGGAGAAGCACGATGGGCTGCGCAGGCCGGGCACGGTGGATGACTGGCACCGGCTGACCTGGGGCGGGTTCGGGGTCGCGTGGTGCGATGACCCGCGGGTTCATCCCCGTGAACCGCTGGGTGAGGTGTTGCGGCGGCTCATCTCCGCGCTTGAGCGGGCGCCGGGGGCGGGGTGTCCGGTGTGCGGTGGGGCGCGGTTGATCTGGAAGTACGACCTGGACCATGAGCCTTCGGCGGGGCCGGTCTGTGCTCGGTGCGGGATTCTTGTGCCGCGGCCTGTGCTGACGGCTGAGGCGTTGGCCGAGGCTCGGCGCGACAGGCTGTTGGTCTCAGTGGCCTGAGTGGCCTGAGTGGGTGGGGGTGCGCTGGGGATGCCGCGCCCCCTTTTTTGGCCGACGCCACTTGCCACCCCTGCGGGGTTGGCCGGGCGCCCACGAGAGTGGCGGGACAGGTTGTCGGGCGGGTGCCGCGCCGTCGTGGCTGGTCGCGCAGTTCCCCGCGCCCCTTAAAAAACGCCGGCGTTGCTGTGGCCCTACCTCTACAAGAACCCCTCGCCTCCCTTGAGTTACTTGCCGTTCCCGGGGTTGAGTCTGGGGTTGGGGGTGGGTTTGTGGGGGACCAGGAGGCGGGAGCCGGAGCTTTTTTGGCCGAAGGCGTCGTCGGGGTTGGAGAGGACGCAGGTGTCCAGGGAGAGGCAGCCGCAGCCGATGCAGTCGGTGAGATGGTCCCGCAGCCGGTTGAGCTGGCTGATGCGCTCGTCCAGCTCGGAACGCCACGCCTGCGACAGCCGCGCCCAGTCCTCACGGGTCGGGGTGCGCTCCTCGGGGAGTTCGGCGAGGGCCTCGCGGATCGTGGCCAGCGGTATGCCGACGCGTTGAGCGGCCCGCACGAACGCCACCCGGCGCAGCGCGTCACGGTGGTAGCGGCGCTGGTTGCCCGAGGTACGGCGGCTGCTGATCAGGCCCTTGGCCTCGTAGAAGTGCAGGGCGGAGACGGCGACGCCGCTGCGCGCGGCGAGCTGGCCGACCGTGAGTTCGTGGATCTTCTCGGGAATCTGGGGCACTTCTCGACCCTACCGAGCCGGCCGCGCCGATGGTCCGTTGACATCGGAATCCCGTCCGACCATGCTAAGCAGTTGCTTAGAGATAGCCGCGCGGGCGGACGCCCGGGCGCGTGAGCCGGGAGGCCGGGAGATGGCAGAGCCGAGGACGTTCGCGTCCGCCGAGGAACTCAAGGCGGCGGTGGGCGAGCAGCTGGGGTACACCGACTGGGTGGAGATCGACCAGAAGCGGATCGACCTGTTCGCCGAGGCGACCGGCGACCACCAGTGGATTCACGTGGACCCGGAGAAGGCGGCCGCCGGGCCGTTCGGGACGACCATCGCGCACGGCTATCTGACGCTGTCCCTGCTGCCCCTGTTCGGGCCCCAGCTGCTGGACGTCGAGGGCGTGAAGATGGGCGTCAACTACGGCACCAACAAGGTCCGTTTCCCCGCCCCGGTGCCGGTCGGCTCGCGGCTGCGCGCGACGGCGCGGATCAACGACGTCGCGGACGTGACCGGCGGCGTCCAGGTCACCGTCGGCTTCAGCGTGGAGCGTGAGGGCGGCGACAAGCCGGTGTGCGTGGCGGAGTCGGTGTCCCGCTACTACCTCTAGGCCCGCCGCTCAACTCCGTTGCGCAGGGCGCCGTTTCGCCTCCGGGGTCGTCCAACGGCCCCTGGGGGCGGCCTACTCGGCGGCGCCGACCATCCGCAGGACGAGGTCCGCGTAGAGCGCGCCGACCTCGTCCGGGGTGCGGGGGCCCTCGACGTTGAACCAACGGGCCACGTCGATGCAGAGGGAGAGGATCGCGAGGGTGGTGCCGTGCACGTCCGGGACGTCGAACTCCCCGGCGGCGACGCCGTCCTCGACGATGCCGCGGACCTCGGCGTCGACCTGTCGGCGCAGGCCGAGGATCTCGGCGCGGGCGTCGGGGCCGAGCGCGTCGAGTTCGTACTGCACGACCCGGGCCGTGGTGCGTCGGCCCGCGTGCCAGCGGACGAAGGAACCGACGGCCTCCGCGAGCCGCTCCGTCGGGGTGCCCTCGGCGCGGGCGGCGGTGCGCAGGATGTCCAGCGCCTTGTCGTGGCCGAGCCGGCTGATGCGGTGGAGCAACTCTTCCTTGGTCTTGTAGTGGATGTAGAGCGCGGCCGGGCTCATGCCCGCGCGGCCCGCGATGTCACGGGTCGTGGTGGCGTGGTAGCCCCGCTCGGCGAACGCCTCCACGGCCGCGACGAGCAGACGCCGGGCCGCGTCGGGGGTGACCTGCTCCCACGGCTCGACCTCGCCGCCGGTCGTCTCCTGCGCGGTACTCATCGCTCGCCTGCCCCTCTCGCCGACATCGGCCCCACCCTACCGCCGAAGGTGAGCGCCCGCTTAGTCCACCCACCAGGGGTTCAGGGCTTGTCGAAGCGGCCGTAGGGGTGGTCGGTGGCGTCCTGGCGGTCGCGGACCACCTTGGCGAGGGTGAAGGCGGAGGTGACCAGGTACAGGACGGCGATGGAGAGGAAGGCCCGCACCCACGCGTCGGCCTCCAGCTTGAAGATGCCGACGGCGGTCGCGGCCATGGCGACGGCGAAGGACGCGACGGCCTGGCCGTGGAAGGCGGCCGTGTTCTGCTGCTTGCCCGGCGTGTCACTCATACGGGACAGCATCGGCGCACCCGGCACCGGCCGTATCCGCCGACCTACTCAGGTCGCTACTCAGAACGCCGAAACGCCGGTCAGGGCACGGCCGATGAGCAGTTTCTGGATCTGGCTGGTGCCCTCGTAGAGGGTCATCACGCGGGCGTCGCGCAGCAGCTTGCCGACCGGATACTCGTCGATGTAGCCGTAGCCGCCGAAGACCTGGAGGGCGTTGCTGGCGGCCCGCACCGCCGCCTCCGACGCGAACAGCTTGGCCTTGGACGACTCGACGGCGAACGGCTCGCCCCGGTCGATCAGATCCGCGACCCGCCAGGTCAGCAGCCGGGCCGCGTCCACGTCGACGGCGATGTCGCTGAGCAGCTCCTGCACCAGTTGGTGGCGGGCGATGGGCTTGCCGAACTGCTCGCGCTCGCCCGCGTAGCGCACGGCCGCGTCCAGGGCGGCCCGGGCGATCCCGACGCAGCCCGCGGCGACCGACATCCGCCCCTTGGCCAGCGCCGACATGGCGACCGAGAACCCTTTCCCCTCCGTGCCGAGCAGCGCGTCGGCCGGGACGCGTACGTCCTCGAAGGCCAGTTCGGCGGTGGCCTGGCCGCGCAGGCCGAGCTTGCCGTGGATCGGGCGGCGGGCGAGGCCGGGGGCGTCGGCGGGGACCAGGAAGGCGGAGACGCCCTGGTGGCCGGGGGCGTCGGTGGAGCGCGCGAAGAGCAGGACGACATCGGCCCAGGTGCCGTTGGTGATGAACGTCTTGGTGCCGTTGATCACGTAGGTGTCGCCGTCGCGTACCGCCCGGGTGGTGAGGTTGCCCGCGTCGGAGCCGGTGCCTGGCTCGGTGAGGCCGAAGCAGCCGACCAGGTCACCGGAGGTGAGCCCCGGCAGCCAGCGCCGTTTCTGCTCCGCGTCGCCCCACCCGGCGATCGTCTTGGCGACCAGGCCGAGGGAGACGGAGACGATGCCGCGCACCGACGAGTCGCCGCGCCCCAACTCCTCGGTGACCAGGCAGTACGCGAGGTGGTCGCCGCCCGAGCCGCCGTACTCCTCGGCGACGGTGAGGCCCAGGAAGCCGACCTCGCCGAGCTTCTTGACGAGCGAACGGTCTACGGCCTCGGCGCGGTCCCAGGCGACGACGTGCGGGGCGATCTCGCGGTCCACGA
Organism: Streptomyces sp. NPDC091279; assembly: GCF_044757465.1. Lineage (NCBI taxonomy): Bacteria > Bacillati > Actinomycetota > Actinomycetes > Kitasatosporales > Streptomycetaceae > Streptomyces > Streptomyces sp. NPDC091279. The sequence goes on from NZ_JBIVVA010000009.1 coordinate 331,705, forward strand.
AGTCGCGGGCGAGCTGCCGGACGGCGGTCTGCTCCGCGTCGAGTTCCAGGTTCATGCCGGTCACCCCACCGAGACGTCACTTTTAATTAGCAGTGCTAGTTTCTGGTCGCAGCCCTACTATGTACGCCATGGCCCGACCGCGCAAGCCCCTGCTCAGCACCGACCGCATCGTCGGGGCGGCCCGGATGCTGGTGGACGCGGAAGGCCTCGCGGCCCTCTCCACCCGCCGCCTCGCCGCCGAGCTGGGCGTCAGCGGGCCGTCCCTCTACAACCACTTCCGCACCAAGGACGAGATCCTGGAGGCGGTCGCCGACTCGGTGAGCGCGCAGGTCGATCTGTCGATGTTCGAGGACGGCCGGGCGTGGCGGACCGCGCTGCACGACTGGGCGGTCTCCTACCGGGCGGCGCTGCGCGACCACCCGAACATCGTGCCGGTCCTTGCCCGGGGCCCCGGCCGCCGCCCGGCCGGACTGCGGCTCGCCGACGCGGTGTACGGGGCGATGGTCGACGCGGGCTGGCCCCCTGCGCAGGCCACCTCGATCGGCGCGCTGATGCGGTACTTCATCATGGGCTCGGCGCTGGGCTCGTTCGCCGGGGGCTTCGTCGACGACGCCGACGCCTACGACCCCGCCGACTACCCCCACCTCGGTCAGGCCCATCTCCTCGCCGACCAGCAGGAGAAGATCGACGAACGGGCCTTCACGACCGGCCTGACCGCCCTGCTCGACGGCCTGACCGAGCAGTACACCCGGGTGGCCCGCACGTCTTAGGAGGCGTGGGGGGCTTGAACGTCCTTCCGCGCGGCCGGTCGAACGTCCTGCTGCGCGGCCGGAGTTGACTCGGTCCCGGTGTGGTCAGAAGGTGACCAGAGCCCGGGCGCCCTTGCCCGCGAGCATGGCCTCGAAAGCCGCCGGGATGCCGTCCAGGGCGATCCGTTCCGTCACCAGCGTGCCCAGGTCGAGGCGTCCGGCGCGGACGTGGTCGGCGAGGACGGGCAGGTCGCGGGCGGGGTCGGCGTTGCCGTAGACGCAACCCGCCAAGGTGCGGGCCCAGTGGAAGAGTTCCAGGGCGTTGAAGGTGATCTGCTGGTCCTTGCCGCCGATGCCGACGACCGTGGTGCGGCCGCCGCGCCGGGTGGAGTCCCAGGCGGCGCGGATGGTGGCGGCCCGGCCGACGCACTCGATCGCCACGTCGACGCCCTGCTTGCCGGTGCGGGCGCGCAGGTCGCGGGCGGTGGTGTCGGAGGCGAGCAGATAGTCGGTGGCCCCGGCCGCGCGCGCCAACTCCTCCTTCTCCGGGGAGACATCGACGGCGACGAGCTGTCCGGCGCCCGCGATGCGCGCCGCCTGGAGCGCCGCGAGCCCCACTCCCCCGACGCCGAGGACGGCCACCGACTCGCCCGCGCGGACCCGGGCCGCGTGGACGACGGCGCCGTAGCCGGTGAGGACGGCGCAGCCGAGGAGGGCCGCGTCGGTGAGGGGGATGCCGGCGGGCAACGGCAGTACGCAGCGGGCGGCGACGATGGTCTCCTCGGCGAACGCGGCGACGTTCAGACCGGGGTGCAGGTCGGTGCCGTCGGAGGTGCGGTGGGCGTAGACGTCGGCGGCGCCGTCCAGGGCGTGGGCGCAGAGCCAGACCTCGCCGAGCGAGCAGGCGTGACAACGGCCGCAGGACGGCGCCCAGTTGAGGACGACCTGATCACCGGGGGCGATTCCGGTGACGTCCGGGCCGACGGCGACGACGGTGCCGGCGCCCTCGTGACCGAGGACCGCGGGGACCGGGACGCGCAGGGTGCCGTTGGAGAGGGAGAGGTCGGAGTGGCAGACCCCGGCGGCGGCGAGGCGGACGCGGACCTGGCCGGGGCCGGGCTGCGGCAGGTCGATCTCGGTGATCTCCAGCGGGGCGCCGACGGCGGGCAGGACGGCCGCACGAACCATGGGAACGCTCCTAGAACTGGAGGGACTTGGTCTGGAGGAACTCCCCGAGGCCGTGCGTGCCGAGTTCCCGGCCCACCCCGGAGTGCTTGTAACCGCCGAACGGGGCAACGGGGTTGAAGCGGCCGCCGTTGATGTCGACCTGCCCGGTCTCCATGCGGCGGGCGAAGGCGACGGCCTCGGCCTCCTCGCCCCAGACCGCGCCGGCGAGGCCGTAGACGGTGCCGTTGGCGATGCGCAGGGCGTCCTCCTCGTCCTCGTAGCGCAGGATCGACAGGACCGGGCCGAAGATCTCCTCCCGCGCGATCACCATGTCGGGTGTGACGTCCGCGAAGACCGTCGGGCTGACGAAGTAGCCCTGCGGGCGCGGGGGTTGGGTGCCGCCCGCGACCAGGCGGGCGCCCTCGGCGATGCCCTTGTCGATGTAACTCAGCACCCGTGCCCGCTGTTTGGCGTTGACCAGCGGGCCGATCCGGTCGCCGTACTTCGCCGCGGCGGTCGCGGCGAGGGCGACGGCCTCCTCGTACCGGTCGCTGTGCACCAGCATCCGGGTCCACGCGCTGCACGTCTGACCGGAGTTGGACATCACGTTGGCGACGCCGACGTTGACGGCGCGGGCCAGGTCGGCGCTGGGCAGGATGACGTTGGCGGACTTGCCGCCGAGTTCCAGGGCGACCTTCTTCAGGGCGGCGCCCGCGGTCGCGCCGATCTGACGGCCGACGGCCGTGGAGCCGGTGAACGACACGAGGTCGACGCCGGGGTGCTCGGCGAGGGCCTGCCCGGCGACCGGGCCGAGGCCGGTGACGAGGTTGAAGACGCCCGCCGGGACGCCCGCCTCGTGGACCGCCTCCGCGAAGAGTTGGGCGGTGAGCGGGGTGTCCTCGGCCGGCTTGAGCACGACGGCGCAGCCCGCGGCGAGGGCGGGGGCGACCTTGGCGACGATCTGGTGCAGGGGGTAGTTCCAGGGCGTGATCGCGCCGACCACGCCGATCGGCTCCAGGTGGACGGTCGAGGTGCCGGCCTTCTCCTCGAAGGGGTGGGTGGCGGCGAGTTCGGCGTAGGAGGCGGCCACGGCGATGGGCAGGGAGGCGTGCACGGCCTGGGAGAACGGGAGGGGGGAGCCGAGTTCCGCGGTGACCGTCTCGGCGATCTCGTCCTTGCGGGCGGTGAGGATGTCGTGGAGTGCGGTGAGGTGTGCTGCGCGGGCGGTGGGTGGGGTGGTGGACCAGGCGGGGAGGGCTGTGCGGGCGGCCCTGACCGCTGCGTCGATGTCGGCGGGGGTGGCTGCGGGGACGTGGCCGATGCGTTGCTCGTCGGTCGGGTTGATGACCTCGATCAGGGCATCGCCCTCTGCTGGGCGCCAGGCGCCGTTGAGGTACAGGTCGGGGTGTGGCTTCATCGTGCGGCCTCCGTGAATCGTCCTCCGGGTCAAACTAGCGGCGATAGTTTTGGCACGCCAGGTGTGGGGGTGGGGGGCGGCGGTTTTTGCGCAGTTCCCCGCGCCCCTGGCCTGACAGGTCGTGGGGCGGGTGCGGGTCCGTGGGGGTTCTCGCGCAGTTCCCCGCGCCCCTGGGGGGCTGAGGTACGTGGACGCGTGCCGGGCCGTGGGGGTTCTCGCGCCGTTCCCCGCGCCCCTGGGGGGGCTGAGGTGCGTGGACCCGCGCCGGGCCGTGGGGGTTCTCGCGCCGTTCCCCGCGCCCCTGGGGGGGGGCTGAGGTGCGTGGGCGCGTGCGGGTCCGTGGGGGTTCTCGCGCCGTTCCCCGCGCCCCTGGGGGGGCTGAGGTGCGTGGGCGCGTGATGGGCCGTGGGGTGTTTGCGCCGTTCCCCGCGCCCCTGGCTAGGGGGTTTTTGTGCTGTTTCCTGCTTGCCTTTGGGGGGCTGGGGCTGGGGTGGGTGGGGTGGGGGAATGGGGGGTGCGTAGGGCTGTGGTGGCTGAGAGGAGTAGGAGGGCTGACAGCATGACGAAGGGGGCCGCCACGCCCGCTACTCCGGCCACCAGGCCCGCCGTCGCCGGGGCGGCCACCTGGCCGAGGCGGTTGCCGGTCAGGCGGAGGGCCAGGGCCGTGGAACGGGCGCCGTCGGGGGCCGCCTGCACCACCGTCGTCATGGAGAGCGGCTGGCCGACGCCCAGGCAGAAACCGAGGGCCGCCAGCATCAGGCCCAGCGCCCACACCGGGGCCGGGACGGCGACCCCCGCGCACAGCACCGCCGCCAGGAAGCAGGTCACCGTCAGCAGGGTCGGCCGGCCGAGCAGCCGCAGCAACGGCGTGAGCACCAGGCGGCAGGCGATCGTGGCGCCCGCGCGGAGGCTGAGCAGGATGCCGACCACCGCCGGTGCGATGCCCCGGTGCTCGCCGACCACCGGCAGGTAGGCGGTCAGGATGTCCGTGGCGGACAGCACCGAGAGGCTGATGAGCATGCCCGCCGGGACACCCCGGGCGCCCAGGATGCGGCCGACCGGCACCCGGTCGCCCGGCGCGGGACGGGACGTCAGGGCCGTTCGGTCCTCGATGCGCCACAGCGAGGTGAACGCGGCGGCCGCGCCCGCACCCGCCACCAGCAGGGCCGTCGCACTGGTCGCGGCCATGTCGTGGCCGCCGATCAGCGCGCCCGCGGCGATCGGGCCGACGAGTTGGCCGAGGGAGGCGCCGATGGTGAAGTGGCCGAAGTTGCGGTCCTGTTCGTGCGGCGCGGACTGGCGGGCCACCAACGACTGGGAGCCGATGACGAAGCAGAGGTGGCCGAGGCCCATGACCCCGCTCCACACGGCCATCGTGACCAGGGAGTCGGCGAGGCCGCTGAGCGCGCAGCCGCCGGATATCAGGACCACGCCGACCGGCAGCAGCGGCGCGCAGCGGCCGTGGTCGGTGCGGCGGCCGAGCGGGACGGCCAGGAAGAGCGGAAGCAGGGCGTAGACGGCGGTGATGACACCGATCGCGCGTTCGTCCGCGCCCAGCCCGAGGGCCCGGTAGGAGACGGCGGGCCGGGCCATCGACACCGCCCCCTGCGCGAACCCGAAGGCGATGACGAGGCGGAGCAGCCAGCCGCGGTTCCCACCGGACACCATGACGAAGTCCTCCTACGGGTGGTCAGATGATTCCGAACAGAATCCCTGCCCCGAGCACCACGAGCGATGTCAGGATCGCCCACTTGACCACGAACCGGGTGTGGTCACCGAACTCCACCTTCGCCATGCCGACCAGGACATAGACGGCGGGGACCAGCGGGCTCGACATGTGCAGGGGCTGGCCGACGAGGGAGGCGCGGGCGATCTCCAGCGGCGAGACCCCGTGGGCGGCACCGGCCTCGGCGAGCACCGGGACGATGCCGAAGTAGAAACCGTCGTTCGACATGAAGTAGGTCAGCGGGATGCTCAGGACGCCGGTGACGAAGGCCATGTGCGGGCCCATGCCGTCGGGGATGTTGCCGACCAGCCACTTGGCCATGTGGTCGACCATGCCGGTGCCCTGGAGGACGCCGGTGAAGACGGCGGCGGCGAAGACCATGCCGGAGACGTTCAGGACGTTCTCGGCGTGGGCGCCGAGGCGGGCCTTCTGGTCGGGCATGTGGGGGAAGTTGACGGTGAGGGCGGTCGCGGCGCCGAGCAGGAACAGCACCGGTATCGGCAGCAGCTCCATGATCATGGCGGTCAGCAGGACGACCGTGAGCAGCGCGTTGAACCAGTACAGCTTGGGGCGCAGGGTGGCGCGGTGCGGGTCGAGGCCCTGGAAGTCGTCGTCGTCATCCTCGTCGGCGTCGGCGGACTTCTTGGCGGGCTCCTCGGGGAGGTCCGCGTCGGTGCCGGAACCCGAACCGCCCAGGGACGCCGGGGTGGTGCCGGTACCGGAGCCGTTGCCCGCCTCGGTCTCCGCACCGGCGCCGACCAGCACCGTCTCGGTCGCGGTCGCCTTCTCGTCGATCAGCACCTCGTCCAGCGTCAGCACGCCGAGCCGTGTGCGCTCACGGCGGCCGAGGACGTAGGAGAGGGCGATCACGAAGACCATGCCCATGGCGAGCGCCGGGATCATCGGGACGAAGATCTCGCTCGCGTCCAGCTTGAGGGCGGTGGCGGCGCGGGCGGTCGGGCCGCCCCACGGCAGGGTGTTCATCACGCCGTTGGCCATCGCGGCGACGCCGGTCATCACGACCAGGGACATCTTCAGGCGCTTGTACAGCGGGTACATCGCCGAGACCGTGATCATGAAGGTGGTCGAGCCGTCACCGTCGAGGGAGACGATCGCGGCGAGGACCGCGGTGCCCACGACGATCCGGAGCGGGTCCGCCTTGCAGAACTTGAGGATGCCGCGCACGATCGGGTCGAAGAGCCCGACGTCGATCATGACTCCGAAATAGACGATCGCGAACATCAGCATGGCCGCGGTGGGCGCGAGGCTGGTGACGCCGTCGATGACGTAGTCGCCCAGGTGGGCACCCTTGCCGACGAAGACGCAGAACAGCGCCGGGATCAGCACGAGCGCCGCGATGGGCGACATCTTCTTCAGCATGATCAGGACCAGGAAGGTCGCGATCATGGTGAAGCCGAGGATGGTCAGCATGAGTGGATACCTAACGTTCGCCTTTGAACATCCCACCTGGGACCGGCGGTGGGATGACGTTAGGTCCGTTCAAATGGCGTTAACAAGACGTTGACATGCGAGCAATAAGCGCAGAACTCCAGGTCAGTCCAGTACGCGGCCCAGATACGCCCGCAGCATCTCCCGGGTCTCCGCTATGACCCGTTCGTCCCCGTCGGGGTCCAGCCGGAAGGCGAGGTGGACCAGGGTGTCGGCGGTCTCGACGGCGATCAGGAAGGTGCGGCGCAGATCGTCGTCCGGCGCCCGGTCGAGGTGGCCGGAGAGCAGCTCGGCGAGGCGGTCGGCGACGCGGTGGTTGGGTTCGGCGTGACGGGAGCCGACGGGTATCTGGTTGCCGAAGTCGACGAGGGAGAAGCCGGGCGCGGTGCGCTTCATGGTCAGGTACTCGTCGAGCACGGCGTCCATGGCGGCACGCCAGCCACCCTCGCCGGGACGGGCGGAATCCCCGACGGCTCCGGGGACCTCAACGCCCCCGGTGCTCCCAGCGCCGCCGGTGCCGGTGTGCCGCAGCCGGTCGGCGACCCGCTCGGTGAAGCGTTCCAGGTTGCGCTGGGCGAGCGCGTCCGCCATCTGCCGCTTGTTGCCGAAGAAGCGGTACACCGAGCCGATGGGGACGCCGGCCCGCTGGGCGACGGCCCGGGTGCTCAGGTCGTCGTAGCCGACCTCGTCGAGGAGGTCGGCGCAGGCGTCGAGGATGCGGGTGAGGCGTTCGGCGCTGCGCCGCTGCACGGGCGCGCGACGCAGGGGGGTCGCGTGGGGCACGGGCATCATGATGCCTTTCCGGCAGGAGCGGGTGAACCTCGTCCCCCGGTACGGACCTCGGCACCCGGCGGTTCGCCCGCGCTGCCCGGTCGGCCGAACACGGCCGGGCCGACGGCACCTTGCGGCGTGACGTCGGTGTCGGGGGCGGTGGCTTCGGTGTCGGGGGCGGCGGCACCCGGGGCGGTGGCCTCGGCGCCGGATGCCGTGATGTCGGTGTCGAGGGCAGCGTCCTCCCCGTCGGACCCCGTGGCCTCCGTGCCGGATGCCGTGATGTCGGCGGTGCTCTCGATCGGTTCGCCCGCCGCCGCCCACACCGTGCTGTCGTCCGCGTAGAGGCGGGCGGTGACGTGGTGGGTGCCGCGGGGGACGAGGCGGGCCGGTATCCGGTAGGCGGTCTCGCGCAGCCGGGTGACGAGGCGGTCGTCGACGTAGAGGAGGACGAAGCCCCGGCCGGACACCGCTGTCGCTTTGGGACCGGCGGGCGAGAGCCGGAAGTGCCGGAGTGTGAGCCGGACGTTCCAGGAGTCGTCGGCGTCCGGCTGGACCTCGATGCCGACCTCGGGCGCCCCCTCCTCGGGGACCTCCCGGTAGTGCCGTCCCTCCTTGTCGGTCCCGTCGAGCACCTTGCCCGCCGGCGAGGGCGAGACCGCGCTCCCGCCGCCACCCCGGCCGCCGTTGCCCCCGTTGCTCCCACCGCCACCGCTGCCCCCGCCGTCGCCGGAGGAGCAGCCCGCGATCCCGGCCAACAGCAGGACGCAGGCCGCGACTACGGCGAGGGGCCCCCGCATCCACGACATGGTCGGAGCGTAGAACACCGGCCTTCGCGGGCGAATCCCTCTGAGGTCTGGTTCCGGTGGCCCCTGATGGTGACTACCTCGGAGGTAGGGCGGAACCCCTACGGGCCGGTCCGGGCGTCCGGGCCCCGCGTCCATGCCCGGCGGCCGGGCCGGGTTCGCCGTTCCCCTTGCGGCGGGGAAACCGCAATCCTACGGTGATGCAGAGGATTCGGAGCGCGAGGGAGAGACCATGACCGGGGACGCGAGCGGGGCGGCGGGGCCGACTGGACGGGAAGGGGCGGCGGGGCGGGAGGACCCGGGGCAGGGCGGTCCGGACCGCGCGGCTGCCGTGGACGGTACGGAGGGGCTGTCGTATCTCTCCGGGTTCGGCAATGAGCACAGCTCGGAGGCGGTGCCCGGGGCGCTTCCCCAGGGGCGCAACTCCCCGCAGCGCGCGCCCCTCGGCCTGTACGCGGAGCAGCTGAGCGGTACGGCGTTCACCGAGCCGCGCGCCCACAACCGCCGTTCCTGGCTCTACCGCATCCGCCCCTCCGCGGCCCACCCGGCGTTCACCCGTACCGCGGGCGGCGCGATCCGCACGGGCCCGTTCACGGAGGTGCCGCCGGACCCGAACCGGCTGCGCTGGAACCCGTTGCCCGCACCGGCGCCCGGCACCGACTTCCTGGCCGGGCTGTGGACCGTCGGCGGCAACGGCGACGCGGCTCAGCGCACCGGGATGGCCGTGCACCTGTATCACGCCGACGCGTCGATGGAGCGTGTCTTCAGCGACGCCGACGGGGAGTTGCTGATCGTGCCGGAGCGCGGACGGCTGCTGCTGCGCACGGAGTTCGGGCTGCTGCGGGTGGCGCCGGGCGAGGTGGCGTTGGTCCCTCGTGGGGTGCGGCTGCGGGTGGAGCTGCTCGACGGGACGGTGCGCGGCTATGTGTGCGAGAACTACGGTGCTCCGTTCCGGCTTCCCGAGTTGGGCCCGATCGGCGCCAACGGCCTTGCCAACGCACGGGACTTCAGGGCCCCGGTCGCCGCGTACGAGGAGGTGGAGGGTCCGGTCGAGGTGGTCAACAAGTTCTGCGGCAACCTCTGGACGGCCCGTTACGACCACTCCCCGCTGGACGTCGTCGCGTGGCACGGCAACCATCTGCCGTACGTCTACGACCTGCGCCGTTTCAACGCCATCGGGACGATCTCGTACGACCACCCGGACCCGTCGATCTTCACGGTGCTGACGTCGCCGTCGGACACCCCGGGCCTGGCCGGTGTCGACTTCGTGGTGTTCGCGCCGCGCTGGCTGGTGGGCGAGGACACGTTCCGGCCGCCGTACTTCCACCGGAACGTGATGAGCGAGTACATGGGGCTGATCGAGGGCGCCTATGACGCGAAGGCGGCCGGGGAGGGCGGATTCGTGCCGGGCGGTGGCTCGTTGCACAACATGATGTCGGCGCACGGCCCGGACCGGGAGACGTTCGACCGGGCGAGCGCGGCCGAGCTGCGGCCCCAACGCATCGACGACGGGCTGGCGTTCATGTTCGAGACGCGCTGGCCGCTCACGCTGACCTCGCAGGCGGCGGGCGCCGAGCACCTCCAGGAGGGCTACGACGACGTATGGCGGGGTCTGGAGCGGCACTTCGGCTCGGTTTAATGGTGGCGACCGCAGCCCCGCCGACGGTACGGACGGCCCCGTGACCTCCTTCGCCCCCGACTCGATCGTCCTGAACCGCAAGTTGCCGCTCTGGTACCAGGTGTCGCAGTCCCTGCGGGCGTCGATACTCGGCCGCTCGCCCGAGCAGCCGTTGCGGCTGCCCACGGAGGAGCGGTTGGCGGGCCATTACGGGGTGAGTGTGCTGACCATGCGGCAGGCGCTGAAGGAGTTGGAGGACGAGGGGCTGATCACCCGGCATCGGCGCCGGGGCACGTTCATCGAGCCGAGTGTGCAACGGGGGTCTCCGGTACGCCTGTTGGGCTCGGTGGACGCGATCGTGGCCCAGCAGTCCGGCATGGTGACCGAGCTTCTCGACCACGGCCGGGCGCCGGTACCGAGCGAACTCGCCGAGTACTTCCGGGACGTGGGCGAGGTGGCGACGTTCCACCGGTTGCGCGGCGAGGAGGAGAGCGGCGAGCCGACCAACCACGCCCGCAACTACGTCCGTCCCGAACTCGCCGACCGTTTCGACCCGGCGGACCTGGTGTCCCGCCCGATGACCAAGGTGCTTCAGGATCTCGCGGGTGTGGAGATCGCCAGGATCACCGACACCGTGCAGGCGCGGCTGGCCGATCCGGAGACGGCGCGGCTGCTCGACGTGCCGTTGCTCAGCCCGATCCTGCACTACACGGGCGTCACCTACGACCCGGCGGGGCGGGTCCTCGACGTGGCTGTCATCCATTACCGGGGCGACCGGTTCTCCTTCACGGTGACGCTGGACGCCACCTGAGACGACGCTCGGTGACAGGCCTTACGATGCCCAGCGTGACGCACGACGATGCTCCGCCGCTGGCGGACCTCATGCCGTGGTCCGTCGCACCGCCACGGCTGGGCCGGGGGTGGCCGACGGGCCCCGATCCGGCTTCCCTGAAGGCCCGTTGGGACGCCCTGCTGAAGGCGGAGGGCCCAGACCGCGAGGCCCTCTTCGAACCGACCCGTGCCCGCACCCCGCAGTCGGCGGTGGGGCAGTTGCCCGGCCGGTCCGCCGGTACGGAGCGACTGGGCCGCGCGTCGGGGCCGTGCGCGGAGCCGGTACGGGTGCTGGCGGCGCCGTTCGACGAGCAGTGGCTGATCCCCGACCATCGCCTGATCGACGTGGCCCGCCCGGAGTTGTGGCGGGTGGCGGACGCGGGGCAGGTGTTCGTGGTGGAAACGGCGTCGGCGCCCGAGCCTCCGCATCTGCTGGCCACGCCGCACCTCCCGTTGCTCCGGCCCGGCCGCGTGCGCCCGTTGTTCCGCCGCCCCGGCGCCGCCGAACCCAACCTGGCCCCGGGCCTGTTGGAGCACCTCGCCGCCCGACTCGGCCTGGCCCTCACGCCGTTGGACGTTCTGGCCTGGATCGTCATCGCGGTCCGCCCCGACCTGACGGTGCCGCTCACCGCGGACCCCGAACTCTGGTCCCAGGGCGTCGAGTCGGGCCGCCGGACCCTGTGGCTGATGCTCCGCGACGGCGAACGCCCCAAGCTCCCGGGGGGCCGCCGCCCCTATGTCCGCGCCCCGCTCCCCGCTCGCCCACGGTCCGTCCACTACGACCGCGAGGAGGAGACCCTGCACCTCGACGAGGGGCGCATCTCCCCGGTGCCCAGGGCGGCTTGGGACTTCCAGGTGTCCCGGACCCGCGTCCTGGAGGAGTGGCTGACCGCCCGCACGACCTCCCCGGAGCCCGAGGGGGGCCTGACGGCGATCCGCCCCCAGAGCTGGCCCCAGCCCTGGACATCAGAACTCCTGGAACTGATCACGGTCCTGACCCTGACCGCGGAAGCGCGGGCCCAGCAGCCCACGTCGCTGTCCGTGACGTCCCCCCTCACCACCAGGGACCTCCACCGGGCCGCCGTCCTCCCACCCCCACGCTGGACCCACTCGCCCTCCTCCATCCTCGACCACAAAGAGGAAGGCCCAGAAGGCCAACTAACCCTGACATAAGGGGCGAAGAGTGGGCAAAGATCTGTTACCCAAGCAGCACGAAACCGCATCAATGTACGGGGGCAACGGCGGCTGTATCGATGTGCGGCTCCGCCGCGTGGGCACAAAACCACGACGGCGCCGCACCCGGCAGGAAGATCCTGCGGCGCACGGCGCGAAAAGTAGGGGGCCGACTCACGGCAAACGCAAACCCCCGCACGACAGACCACGTCGAACGGAGGCCACGTCACGTCTCAGTGCACGAACGCGGGCGGAGTGCTACGTACGGAGACGGAAAGAGGGGCTACCGGCTCAGCGCCCGCCGAAGAGCGAACGACTCAGCCGCCGCAACGGCGCGAAGAGCGACACCCGCCGCACCCGAACACCCCGATCACTACGGTTCTGCACGGTTCTGCGCGCGGTCAGCTCCCGCATGAGCAACGTGGCTTCCTCCGCCTCCCGCTGAGGGACGGCAGGACCAGCCAGCACCGCGAGATGGCGGTCGAGGCGCGCTTTGGTCGCACCGCTTCCGCAGCTGATCGCAGGGACCCTGGCCCTGCTGCGTGTTATCTGTTCCATGTCACTCCCCACCCGTACGAGTCCACCCGGCCCGGGCAGGGTAACCCTATCGCCCCTGCGAGGCACCCGTGTATCTCGGTCACAGGATTCACCTTCCCCGCAGGGGTGTTGACGACTCCTCCTTGATTACTCTCCGAATCCAAGCGATTTCAGGGCGAGTTGGACAATCGGCTGACTTGTGGGCTGGGGCGAGCCGCCGTCCGGCTCGACGGTCACAGCGAGTGAGGTAGCTGACTTTTCGAGGTCGGCCACGACCAAGGGCGTGTCGCCGCCCCGGAAGAGGCCGAGCGACCGGGGCCGGGTGTCGGGGCGCATGAGCCAGAGTTGGTGGACGCGTCCGCCGTCGAGGTCGTCGTACCCGCTGAGGGTGACGATCGCGTCGCCCTCGGAGGCGGAGGCAATGACGGTGATGCCGCGCCCCTGGGCGTCCTGGCCGGCGTCGGCGCGGGCGTCGGGGGCGGCGAGAACGTGGGCGATGTCACGCGACTGGGCGCGCGCGGAGTCCAGTTCCCGCTGGGTGCGGTCGGCCTGGACGGCGAAGAGGGAGGCGACGACGAGGGCTGCGGCGGCCGTGGCGGTGGCGAACGGCACGAAGAGCGGCCGTCGTTCGCGGGACGAACGGGATGTACGGGTCGTACGGGGTGTCCGGATCATCCGGGGTGTCCGGGTCGTCCGGGGTGTCCGGGTCGTCCGGGTCGTCCGGGGTGCGCGGGCGCGTCCTGGCGGGGGCTGCGCGCCCCAGACGTGCGGCGGGAGCTGGGCCTTGCGCCCGCGCGCCGGGGCGGGCTCCTGCGGAGTGGCGCGCACGGCGGCCAGAACGCGGTCGCGCAGCGCGGCGGGCGCCGGTGCGGCGGCGGACCAGGCGAGCCGGACCGCGTCCTCGGCCAGCACCCGGACCTCGGCGGCGCACGCGGTGCAGCGGGCGAGGTGCTTCTCGAAGCGGACCCGTTCGGCGGGTTCCAGGGCGTCGAGGGCGTAGGGGGCGGCGAGGGAGTGCAGGTCGGCGCGGCCGAGGAGGCGGTCGAAGAGGCTCACGCGGCGCCTCCCAGGCAGTCCCGCAGCCGGGTGAGCCCGTCGCGCATCCGGGTCTTGACGGTGCCCAGCGGCAGCGAGAGGCGTTCGGCGACCTCGCGGTAGGTGTAGCCGTCGTAGTACGCGAGGGTGACGGACTGGCGCTGGAGGGTGGTGAGCCGGGTCAGGCAGCGGCGCACCCATTCGCGTTCGAGGCCCGCTTCGACCTCCTCGGAGACCTGGTCGAAGGCGGGGCTGTGGGAGCGGTGTGCCTCGCGCTGTTCGCGTTCCCCGGCGGCGCGGGCGCTGCGCACGCGGTCGACGGCGCGCCGGTGGGCGAGGGTGAGCACCCAGGACAGGGCGCTGCCCCGGCCGGGGTCGAACTTGCCTGCGGAGCGCCAGAGTTCGAGCAGCACCTCCTGGGCCACCTCCTCCGACTGGGCGGGGTCGCGCAGCACGCGCCGTACGAGTCCGAAGACCGGCCCCGAGACGAGCCCGTAGAGCGACTCGAACGCCGTCTGGTCGCCGCCCGCGACGCGCATCAGCAGGACGTCCGCCTCCTCTCGGTCCCCCTCCCGCCGGCCGCCGCATCCGGACCGTCCCGCCACCCCAGGCATCCGCAACACACCCACCTCCCTGGGGAGTTACGGATCTACGGGCCGAAAACGCGGGTCGGGGAGGGAAGAAAAAAGTTTTCGGGTTCGACCAATCCGGGCCGTGCGGCTCTCCGAATCCCCGTTCGTCAAGCAAGTCGGCACGGAGGACGGACGGGATGACACCTCACTCGATCAGCGGTGCGGGGCGCAGGAGCCTCGCGACCCTCGTATGCGGCGCACTGGCGGCGGGCGGGCTCGCCGCCGCCGGCGTGGCCGCGCTGGAGCCGGGGGCGGCTGTCGCCTCCAGTCACCGGGAGGCCCCGCTGATCTCGGGGCAGCCGCAGTACGACAACACGGACGTGTACGCGTTCGTCAGCCCGGACAAGCCGGACACCACGACGATCATCGCGAACTGGATTCCGTTCGAGGACCCGGCCGGCGGTCCGAACTTCTTCACGTTCGCGGACGACGCCCAGTACGACCTGCACATCGACAACAACGGTGACGCGGAAGGGGAGTTGCTCCTGCGGTACACGTTCACGACGCATACCAAGAACGAGAAGACGTTCCTCTACAACACGGGTCCCGTCACCAGCCTCGACGACCCCGATCTCAACATCACGCAGACCTACGACCTGGAGCTGATCAAGCTGCACGGCGGGAAGGAGATGTCGAGGACGAAGGTCGCCGACAACGTGCCGGTGGCGCCGTCGAACGTCGGCAAGGCGTCGATGCCCGACTACGACGCGCTGCGCAAGGAGGCGATCTACAAGCTGCCCAACGGCGCCCAGACCTTCGCGGGCCAGGCCGACGACCCGTTCTTCCTGGACCTGCGCGTCTTCGACCTGCTGTACGGCGGGGACCTCTCGGAGGTCGGCCGGGACACCCTCAAGGGCTACAACGTCAACTCCATCGCCCTGCAACTGCCGACCGACATGATCACGGAGTCGAAGGACCAGCCGATCGTCGGCATCTGGTCGACGACGCAGCGCCGCAACGCGCAGGGTTATTACGCGCAGGTGTCGCGCCTGGGCAACCCGTTGGTGAACGAGGTCGTCAACCCGCTGAAGGACAAGGACACGTTCAACGCGTCCGAGCCGAAGGACGACGCGCAGTTCCTGGAGAACGTGACGCATCCGGAGCTGCCGAAGCTCATCGAGCAGATCTACAAGATCGAGGCGCCCGCCGAGCCGCGTGACGACCTGGTCGATGTGTTCCTGAAGGGCGTCGAGGGCCTCAACCAGCCCCCGAAGGTGACCCCTTCGGAGCAGCTCCGCCTCAACACCTCGATCGCACCGGCGCACAGCCCCAAGCGGCTCGGTGTCCTCGACGGCGACAACGCGGGCTTCCCGAACGGCCGTCGGCTCACGGACGACGTGATCGACGCCGCGCTCCAGGTGGTCGAAGGTGAACTGGTCGGCGCCAAGAACGACTTGGGCGACGCGGTCGACAAGAACGACAAGACGTTCGGCAAGTCCTTCCCGTATCTGGCCAATCCGACGGCGGGTTCGCGCGGTGCGCGGGCCAAGGGGGTCAGCGGCGACAACGACGTCCGCAGCCAGCTCGGCGACGCGCTCCAGCCGGCCGGTACGTCCGGCACCGGGAACATGGGGCTGATCACGGCGTCCGCGGGCGCCGGTGCGGCCGGTATCGCCCTGATCGGCGGCGGCCTGCTGTGGTGGCTGCGGATGCGCCGCCGGTACTGATCCGGCGGCCCCACGACCGGCGCGGCCCGCTCGATTCCGTTCCCCCACGGCGCGGGCCGCGCCCCCAGCACCCCGCACACGCATCGACGCACCCGTATCGACGCACCCGTATCGACCAGGAGCCGAGGAGAGGGCATGGGCCCGCGCGAGAACGCCACCGACCCGACGAGGGACGCCGACCTTGAGAGGGACGCCGATCCGACGAGGGACGCCGACCCGGAGTCGGTCGACCACCCGAGGAAGGTCGACGATCCGGAGCGGGGCGACCACACCGCCGGGCCGGCGTCCACCGAGGCGACGGCGACGGCGACGGCGTCAACTCCGCTGCCGGGCACGCCCGATGAGCGGGACTCCGGTTCCCTGGCCGTCGGACCCGAGCAGCGGGTCACCGTCGGCCGTCGGGCGCGGGCCCTTCAACTCGGCGGCTCGGCGCTGCTGTTGGCGCTCGCGCTCACCGCCGGTTCCCTTGCCGTGGGGGTGTTGCGGGACGGCGGCGGGCGTGCTGTCGCCGCAGCGCCGGACGCGGTGTCCCCGGCGCTGGTGAACAGTGCCGACCTCGACGCGAGCATCACCGCCCTGCAAGCCCATCTGCGGTCACAGCCACGGGACTTCGGCGGCTGGGCCACGCTCGGGCTTGCCTACGTCGAGCAGGCGCGCACCCAGGGCGACCCGTCCCGCTACCCGCAGGCCGAGCGGGCGTTGAAGCGTTCGCTCGACGTCCGGCCCGGCAATGAGCAGGCCCTCACCGGCCGGGCCGCCCTGGCCGCCGCCCGGCACCAGTTCGACCGGGCGCTGGACTACGCGGACCGGGTGCTGAAGGAGAACCCGTACAGCGAGCGTGCCCTGTCCTCGCGGGTCGACGCGCTCGTCGAACTCGGGCGCTACGCCGACGCGTCGAAGGCCGCCGACACCGCCGACACCCGGCGCCCCGGCATCCCCGTCTTCACCCGCTACGCCTACGTCCACGAACTGCGCGGCGATGTGCGGACCGCCCGCCGGGTCCTGGAGCAGGCCCTCGCGAGCGCCACCGCCGCAGGCGACCGCGCCTACGTGGCCGCCCAGCTCGGCCAACTCGCCTGGAACCAGGGCGACTACACCACCGCCCTCGACGACTACGCCCGCGCCCTCGCCGCCGACGAGGACTACCTCCCCGCGCTGGAGGGCCGCGCCCGCGCCCAGGCCGCGCACGGCGACCGCGCCGAGGCCATCAAGGGCATGGAACAGGTCGTCGCCCGCTATCCGCTCCCGGGCCCGCTCGTCGCACTCGGCGAGTTGTACGAGGCCAGGGGCGCCGACGGCGACGCGGCGAAGGCCGCCGACCAGTACGCCCTGGTCGACGCGTGGACCGCGCTGGCCCGTGCGGGCGGCGTCGACGTCGATCTCGACACCGCCCTCGCCGCGGCCGACCACGGGGACCGGGCGTCGGCGCTGCGGGCGGCCCGCGCCGAGTACGCCCGCCGTCACACCGTGCACACCGCCGACGCCCTCGCGTGGGCCCTGCACGTCAACGGCCGTGACGCACAGGCCCTTTCGCACGCGCGCGAGGCCACCGCGACCGGGTACCGCAACGCCGCGTTCCTCTATCACCGGGGCATGATCGAGCGGGCCACCGGCCATGAGCGCGACGGCCTCGCCTCCCTGCGGGCGGCCCTGAAGCTGAACCCCGGCTTCTCCCCGCTCGGCGCCCGCCAGGCCCGCAAGGTGCTGGAGGCCGCCAAGTGACCTCCCCGCACCGCCTGTTGACCTTCGGCGCGGCCGTCTCCGCCGCCGTCTGCGCGCTCCTGCTCGCCCCTGCCGCCGACGCGAGCGCCCACCCCCTCGGCAACTTCACCGTCAACCGCTACGACGGTCTCATCGCCGCCCCCGGCACCCTCCGCGTCGACCACGTCGAGGACCTCGCCGAGATCCCGGCGACGCAGGCCGCCCCCGCCGTCAAGCGGCTCGGCCTGACCGCGTGGGCCCGCGCACGGTGCGCTGCGGCAGCCGACGACGCCCATGTCACCGTTGACGGACGGGAGTCCGCCCTCACCGTCCGCAGCAGCACGGCCCGGGTCCGGCCGGGGCAGGCCGGTCTGGACACCCTGCGCGTCCGGTGCGCGCTGACCGCCCCGCTGCCGAGCGACGCCACCGTCGACGTCCGCTTCCACGGCGCGGGCGCCTCGACCGGCCCCGGCTGGCGGGAGATCACGGCACGCGGCGACCGGATGACGCTCACCGCGTCGGACGTGCCGAAGACCTCCGTCTCCCGTGAACTGACCAGCTACCCGACGGAGTTGCTCGCCTCCCCCGCCGATGCGGCGTCCGCGTCGCTGCGGATACGGCCGGGCGGCCCGGCGCTGGCCGAGCCTCGGCAGAACGCCCCGGCAGCCGCCGTTCTGCCGCGTGGCGCCGACCGCTGGACCCGCGCCCTGGAGTCGCTGGTCGCGCGCCACGACCTCACCCTGGGATTCGCCGCCCTCGCGCTGCTCATCGCCGTCGCCCTGGGCGCGGCGCACGCGCTCGCCCCGGGCCACGGCAAGACCCTGATGGCCGCGACGGCGGCGGCCCGGGGTGGCAGGGCCCGCCTCAAGGACGTCCTGCCGCTGGCCGCGTCGGTGACCGTCACCCACACCCTGGGCGTGGTCGCCCTCGGCCTCCTGGTCACAGCGGGTTCAGCGGCGGCCCCCTCGGTCATCACCTGGCTCGGCACGGCGAGCGGCGCCCTGGTCATCGCGGCAGGCCTCACCCTCGCCCGCAGAGCCTGGCGCAACGGCCACGCGCACCATGGGCACCATGGGCACCATGGGCACGGCCACCCGCACCCGCATGCCCCTGCGCCTATACATCCGCACGAGACCGATCCCCACGCCGAAAGGGCCCCGGAACGCGCCCTGGTCCTGGCCTCCGCGCACGCCCCGGCGCCCACCGCCACGGCACCCACCGCCCAGGCGACAGCATCCTCACCTCACGGCGGCCACATCACCCACTCCCACGAGCACCACCACCCCCACGACCACACCTCGGCCCACGTCCACACCCACGGTGGTGTCACCCACTCGCACCCCATCGCCCCCACGCTGCGGGGCACGATCCTGCTCGGGTTCGCCGGGGGGCTGGTGCCCAGTCCGTCGGCCGTCGTCGTGCTGGTGGGCGCGGCGGCGCTCGGGAAGGCGTGGTTCGGGCTGCTGTTGGTCGTGGGGTACGGCGTCGGCCTGGCCCTGACCCTCACCGCCGCCGGGATCGCCGTCGTGAAGGTCGGCACCGGGATGAACCGGGTGCTGGACCGGCGCCCCGGCTGGACGGCTCGCCCCACCGCGCTGCTGGTCCGCAGGTCGGTGCCGCTGCTGTCGGCGTCGCTGGTCGTGGCGGTCGGGGTCGGCCTGGTGCTCAAGGGCGTTGCGACGGCGTTCAGTTGAGCCGTATCTGCCGAGAGACCGTATGGAGTGGAGTGGAAGGGACGGCCGTGACGGAGGGACCCCGTGTCCGAAGAGCCGGGCAGTGAACGTCTGGTCGCGGGCCGCTACCGGCTCCTGGCCCCGCTCGGCGAGGGCGGGATGGGAGCCGTGTGGCGGGCCCGTGACGAGGTGCTGCACCGTGAGGTCGCCGTCAAGGAGGTGCGCCCGCCCGCCGGGCTCGCCGCCCAGGAGATGGAGCGTCTGTACCTACGTCTGGAGCGGGAGGCGTGGGCGGCGGCGCGGATCACCGACCGCAATGTGGTGACGGTGTACGACGTCGTCACCGAGGGCGGCCGCCCGTGGATCGTCATGGAGTGGGTGCGGGGCATCTCGCTGGCCGAACTCCTCGACGCCGAGGGCCCGTTGGCGCCGGAGCGGGCCGCGTACATCGGCGCCGAGGTGCTGGCCGCGCTGCGGTCGGCGCACGCGGCCGGGGTGCTGCACCGGGACGTGAAACCGGCCAACGTGCTGCTGTCGAACGACGGCCGCGTGGTCCTCACCGACTTCGGGATCGCCCAGGTCGAGGGGAGTTCGGCGCTGACGAGGGTCGGCGAGGTCATCGGCTCGCCCGAATTCCTGTCGCCGGAACGGGCGTTGGGCCGCACCCCGGGCCCCGAGTCGGACCTGTGGGCGCTCGGCGTGCTGCTGTACGCGGCCGTCGAGGGCGTCTCGCCGTTCCGGCACGACACTCCTCTCCACACCCTGCGCGCGATCGTCGACGAGGAGTTGCCGCCACCCCGCCGAGCCGGTCCGCTGGCACCCGTCGTCGCGGCGCTGCTGCGCAAGGAACCGGGTCAACGGCCGTCCGCGGAACGGGCCGAGCAGGAGCTGCGCCATGTCGCGGCGGGCGCCACACCTCGCGCGCACCCGCACGGCATCGCCCCGACGGCCACCAGGCACCCGGCACCTGACCCACCGGTGCGGCGGCCCGCCCGCGCCCCCGACGCCCCGCCTCGCCCTCCGAGGAGAGCGCCGGAGAGACCGCAGGGGAGAGCGCCGGGCCGCGAGCACCGAGGCTCAGGTGCGCTGATCGTGGGTGTGCTGCTCCTGGCGCTCGCCCTCGGTGGACTGACGTACGTGCTGCTGCGCCCTCATCCGGGCAACCCGCCTCGTGACAGGGGGAGTTCGGAGGTGGTGGACGACATCGCGGCCGGTGAGGTGCGGGCAGGAGACCCCGTCGGACGGGGCCTCCCCCACGGACACCTCGTCCGCAACGCCCTGACGGTCAGGCCGCGTTGGTGAGGACGGGCAGGTAGCCGCCCGACTGGCCGGCCGCGGTCGGGTGGTAGGACTCGCCGACGTTCAGCAGGTTGAGGCTGTGCAACCAGGCACTGCCGGAGCACAGTTCGTGGCCGGTGTAGGGGGCGCGGACGTCACCGAAGCTGAAGCCGTGGTTGGCGGCGGCCTTCGCGGTGGTGGTGTTGAGGAGGTCGGCTGCGGCGTTGATCGCCGTGCGCTTGGCGGCGGAGAGCCCGACACAGGTGGTGCCGAGCTTGTAGAAGCGGGGGTAGCCGAGCACGACGACGTGGGCGGACGGGGCTTTGGCGCTGATCGCCGAGTAGACGGAGTCGAGTCGGCCGGGGAGGGTGCTGGTCACGTAGGTCCGCGCGGTGGCGATCCGGGAGAGGCACGAGCTGTCGGACTGGAGGACACAGGTCGTCATGACGTCGGCGAACCCGGCGTCGTTGCCGCCGACACTGACCGAGACGAGCGTGGTGGCGGTGCTCAACGGGCCCAGCTGGCCCGAGAGAACATCACTCGTACGAGCGCCCGAGCAGGCGGTGAAGTCGAACGTCGAGGGTGAATGCGCGGCGGCCCAGAGGTAGGGGTAGGCCTTCGTGCTGCGCTTGCAGTCGCCGCTGGAGCTGATGTAGCTGCCCGCTCCGACGCCGGATGAGTAGGAGTCACCGAGGGCCACATAGCCTCCGGTTGCTGCGGTTTCGGACGCCTGCGCCGCGGTGGCACCGGTCAGGGCCGTGCCGGCGGCGAGGAGGAGTGAGCTCACGAGGACGGCAATTCGGGAACGTCTCATGGAACCTCCCTTTAGCAGGATCTCTGCCCTTACTGTCGTAGCAACTACGCGCGTCATGCGGAAGTACTCCGGAAGTGTGCATGCCAAGGCTGTCCCGCGCGTATCCTCCGCCGCCGCGCGTTCGCCCCGCGCGTTCACCCCGCGTTCCGTTACGTGGGCATGACAGGTTTGTTGACGGCGGCTCAACCCCTTGATCTACCCCCGTAGTTGGCCGACCCTTTACTCAACCTTGAACGGGAACGCGACGTTCCAGGTGGTGTGCGCGACGACGCGTGCACTCCCCACAGGTGCGCGCCCGCCCCAGGCGCGCCCCGCCTAGAGGAGGACCCCTCTCATGGCACCACTGCGTAGCAACAAGCTCCGGTTCGCCGCCACGGTCGGCCTGGCCACCGCCACCCTGGTCGGCGGGCTCACCGTCCTGCCCGCCCAGGCCGCCCCGGCCGAGGGCACGGTCCTCGCCGCCGGCTCCCCCACGGCCGTCAAGGACAGCTACATCGTCACGCTGAAGAAGTCGGCCGGCCTCAAGGCCGCCTCCAGCGCCGGACGCGGACTGGTCCAGGAGTACGGCGGCACGGTCCGCAAGACGTTCGACA
Organism: Streptomyces sp. NPDC091279; assembly: GCF_044757465.1. Classification (NCBI taxonomy): domain Bacteria; kingdom Bacillati; phylum Actinomycetota; class Actinomycetes; order Kitasatosporales; family Streptomycetaceae; genus Streptomyces; species Streptomyces sp. NPDC091279. The sequence goes on from NZ_JBIVVA010000009.1 coordinate 353,342, forward strand.
CCGTGCTGAACGGCTACACCGCCACGCTCTCCGCCACCGAGGCCCGCAGACTCGCGGCCGACCCGGCGGTGGCCTCGGTCGAGCAGGACCAGCGCGTCCAGCTCGCCGACACCACGCAGTCCAGCGCCCCCTGGGGCCTCGACCGCATCGACCAGGCGGCGCTGCCGCTGTCCGGCTCCTACACCTACCCGGACACCGCGGGCAGCGGCGTGACGGTGTACGTCATCGACACCGGCGTGCGCATCACCCACACCCAGATCAGCGGCCGCGCCTCCTACGGCTACGACGCGGTCGACGGCGACACCAACGCCGCCGACGGCAACGGCCACGGCACCCACGTCGCCACCACGATCGCCGGGTCCACCTACGGCGTCGCCAAGAAGGCCAAGGTCGTGGGCGTGCGGGTGCTCGACAACTCCGGCGGTGGCACCACCGCCGGGGTCATCGACGGCATCGAGTGGGTCACCGAGAACCACACCTCGCCGGCCGTCGCCAACATGTCGCTGGGCGGCGCCGCGTCCTCCACCCTGGACGCGGCCGTCTCCAGCTCCATAGCCAGCGGCGTCACGTACGCGGTCGCGGCGGGCAACAACGGCGCCAGCGCCTCCTCCTACTCCCCGGCCCGGGTCGCCGCCGCGATCACCGTCGGCGCGACCACCAACACGGACGCCAAGGCCAGTTACTCAAACTACGGTTCGGTTCTGGACATCTTCGCGCCCGGCTCGTCCATCGTCGCGGGCTACCACACCAGTGACACCGCGACGGCGACCCTCTCCGGTACGTCGATGGCGGCGCCGCACGTCGCGGGTGCCGCCGCCGTCTACCTCGCCGGGCACACCTCGGCCACCCCGGCGCAGGTCTCCACCGCACTGGTCAACGGCGCCACGTCGAACGCCCTGACCAGCGTGGGCACCGGCTCGCCGAACAAGCTCCTCAAGCTCGTCCCGTAACCCCCGCACCACCCCACGCGCACGACCGTTCCCCGGAGGCAGCCGGCGCCTCCGGGGAACGCGTGTTCACAGGTCCACGCGATCGGGGCAGAACCGATGGCCCCGTCTTGACGGCCCTCTCGCCCTGCGCGACATTGAAGCCCGTCATCCGGCGCTTCGGGGGGCACGTCGCCCATGCAGTCCACAGGCTTCAACAGACCGTCAGCACACCGCAGTTGGTACGCCAGGCCGGGGCCGAATGACCTGCCGCCGCTGCTCGCGGGCGCCGCCACGGCCGTCGGGGGGACGGGTGTGCTGCTGGCGCTCACCGGCTCGCACTCCCCGCTGCGCGGCCCGTTCACCCTGTTCTTCCTGCTCGCCGCACCCGGCGCCGCGCTCGCGGTCCTGCTGCGCGGGCTGGAGCCCCTGGGCCGCACGCTCGCCTCGATCGCCGGTGCGATCGTCGTCAACATGCTGGTAGCACAAGGGATGTTGACCCTGCACAGCTGGTCGATCCAGGGTGGAATCGTCACGATCACCGCGATCAGCCTTGTTCTTCTTCTACGTTGTGCAACGGTCAAACCAATTAAAACGTGAGGCTGCCACACAGGCCTTGCGATACGGGTTCAATCATCAATACCGTCGTCCATCTCACCCACATCGGACCATCGTCAAGCGGCTCAAGGGGAGGGCCCGGGCACCGCGACGGCTCCGAGGGTGAGGCGCGGTAGGGGGGTGCCGTGCCCGGGGACCGAACGGGTCGCCGGGCCGTGCCGCGCGGCCGACTGCCACCGGGCAGCAGGCCAGTTCTGCCAGCTCATCCGACACGCACGGAGCGCCGCTCCGGCCTGCCGCACGGGTGAGAACCCCCCTTTCGAACCGGGTATGTCGCCGGGCCGCCGCCCAGGGGCGGGCGGCCCAGCCCGACGAGAGGGACCAGACCTATGAGTTCTGTTCTGCGGCCCGCGGCCACCGGCCACGAACCGTCGACCGCCGGAAAATACCGGCCCGTCTCCTCCTACCTGGCCATCGCGCCGCCGGTGAGCGTGGTGATCCCGGCCATGAACGAGGCCGAGAATCTGCCGTACGTCTTCAAGACGCTGCCGGAGTGGATACATGAAGTCGTGCTGGTGGACGGCAAATCCACCGACGACACCGTCGAGGTGGCGCGCTCGCTGTGGCCGCGCGTCAAGGTCGTCGAGCAGTCCGGCCGGGGCAAGGGGGACGCGCTGATCGCCGGGTTCGAGGCGTGCAGCGGCGACATCATCGTGATGATCGACGCGGACGGCTCGGCCGACGGCAACGAGATCGTCTCCTATGTCTCCGCGCTGGTCTCCGGCGCCGACTTCGCCAAGGGCTCCCGCTTCGCCAACGGCGGCGGCACCGACGACATGACCCTCGTCCGCAAGCTCGGCAACTGGGCGCTGTGCACCCTGGTCAACCGCAAGTTCGGCGCCCGTTACACCGACCTGTGCTACGGCTACAACGCGTTCTGGCGGCACTGCCTGGACACGATCGACCTCGACTGCACCGGCTTCGAGGTCGAGACCCTCATGAACATCCGGGTCGTCAAGGCGGGCCTGAAGGTCCAGGAGATCCCGAGCCACGAGTACCTCCGCATCCACGGCACCAGCAATCTGCGCGCGGTGCGGGACGGGCTGCGGGTCCTCAAGGTCATCCTCGCGGAACGCTCCAACCGGCGTGCCCTGCGCCGCCGTGTGCGCCGCTCCCCCCTGCTCGACTCCGCACCGGGAGAGGCGTCTTGAGCGGTCCTGATCTCTCCGTGGTGATCTGCGTGTACACCGAGGACCGCTGGGAGGACATCCTCGCGGCGGTCGACTCGGTGCGCGCCCAGTCCCGTCCGGCCCTGGAGATTCTCCTCGTCGTCGACCACAACACCCCACTCCTGGAACGGCTTTCGCACCAGTACCCGGAGTGCGCCGACGGCCATGGGGTGCGCGTGCTCGCCAACGCGGGCCCGCGCGGCCTGTCTTCGGGCCGCAACACCGGTATCGCCGCCGCACACGGCGAGGTGATCGCCTTCCTCGACGACGACGCGGTCGCCGAACGCGACTGGCTCGGCCGGCTCGCCGCCGCGTACACCGACCCGAGGGTGCTGGCGGTCGGCGGCCGGACCCTGCCGATCTGGGCGTCGGGCCGCCGACCGGCGTGGTTCCCGGAGGAGTTCGACTGGGTGGTGGGCTGCACCTACAAGGGCCTGCCGCCCGGCCGGGTCCGGGTCCGCAACGTCCTCGGCGGCAACGCCTCCTTCCGGCGCGCGGCGTTCGAGGCGGCGGGCGGTTTCGCCACCGGCATCGGACGCGACGGCGACCGGCGGCCGTTGGGCGGCGAGGAGACGGAACTGTGCATCCGCCTCACCCACCTACGCCCCGACGCCGTGCTGTTGATCGACGACCGGGCGGTGATCCACCACCGGGTGCCCGCAGCCCGTGAGCGTTTCCGGTACTTCCGCACCCGCGCCTACGCCGAGGGCCTCTCCAAGGCGCTGGTGGCCCGACGTGTGGGCGCTGCCAAGGGACTTGAGTCCGAACGCCGGTACACCACCCGGGTCCTGCCGGCCGGCGTCGCCCGCGGGCTGCGCGATGCCGTGCTGGCCAGACCGGGCGGCGCGGGCCGGGCGGGCGCCATCGTCGCCGGGGTGCTCATGGCGGCCACGGGCTACCTGATCGGCACCGCACGGGCCCGCCGGGGCGCCGCCTCCTACTCCGTCACGGAGATCGGGAACCGGCCGACGGCGGCGGCGACGTCGCCCGACGGCAGCCCGGGGAGACCTGGTGGGCGTCGGGAGGTGTCCGGTGGCTGACGTGCCCGTGCCGATCCTCATGTACCACTCCGTCGCGGCCACCCCGAGCCACGCCGCCCGGGGTCTGTCGGTCACCCCGGCGTCGTTCGCCGAACAGCTCTCCCTGATCGGCGCGTCGGGGTTCACGCCGATCCGCACGGCCGACCTCGCGGCGAGCTGGCGCGGTGAACGGGCGCTGCCCAGACGGCCGTTGCTGATCACGTTCGACGACGGCTACGAGGGCGTGCACCGCCATGCGCTGCCGGTGCTCGCCCGGCACGGTTTCGCCGCCACCCTGTTCGTCTGCACCGGCTGGCTGCGCGGCGCCCACGAGACCGGCGCCGCCCCGGACACCATGCTCGACTGGGACCAGGTACGCGAACTGGCCGCCGCCGGGGTGGAGATCGGCGGCCACAGCCACTCCCACCCGCAACTCGACCAGCTCGACGAGGGACGGCTGCGGCGGGAACTGGTCCACTGCAAGGAGGTCGTCGCCGGTGAACTGGGCGCCGCACCGGCCTCGTTCGCCTATCCGTACGGCTACTCCAGTCGCCGGGTGCGGCTCGCCGTGCGGCAGGCGGGCTACGCGCAGGCGCTCGCCGTCGGCAACGACCTGGCCCGCCGCGCCCAGGGCCCGTACGCGCTGCGGCGCGTCACGGTGCGGCGCCGCACCGGCATCGAGGAGTTCGAGCGGCTGCTCCAGGGCCGCGCCATCGCCCGCACCTTCGTCCGGGACCGGACCCTCACGCAGGGGTACGCACTGGTCCGCAGAGCACGCCAGGTCCGCCGGAAGGCCATCCGTTCCCGTGTCTGACACCACCACCACGACCGCACCCGCGCCGCCCCCGGACCAGCCGCCCGAGCCGCCGGGGCGACGGCTGAGGCTGCCCGGGCTCGGCCACTCCGACGGGAGCGGACAGCTGTTCCGCAACGCCTATGCCCTGATGCTGAACACGGGCATCTCCGCCGTGCTCGGTCTCGGCTTCTGGCTGGCCGCCGCCCACTCCTACACGGAGAGCGCGGTCGGTCAGGGCTCGGCCGCGATCGCCGCGATGAAGTTCCTCGCGGGTCTGACGGCGGTGACGCTGACCGGCGCGCTGGCCCGCTTTATCCCGGTGGCCGGACGGCACACCGGGCGGCTCATCCTCCGTACGTACGCGGGCAGTTCACTGGTCGTGGCGGTGGCGGCGGGGATCTTCCTGCTGACGCTGGAGCGGTGGGGGCCGTCGTACCGGTTCCTGCACGGGCCGCTCGGCGGGGCCGGGTTCCTGCTCGCCGTCGTCGCCTGGAATCTGCTCACGCTCCAGGACGGGGTGCTGACCGGGCTGCGCAGCGCGCCCTGGGTGCCGGTGGGCAACACCCTTTTCTCCGTGGTGAAGTTGGGGCTGCTGGTCGCCTTCGCGGTGGCGATCCCGGCGGCCGGTGTCTTCGTGTCGTGGGTCGCGGCGATCGCCACCTCGGTGGTGCCGCTGGGCTGGCTGGTGTTCCGGCGGCTGGTGCCCCGGCACGCGCGGGCCACCGAGGGGCACGCAACTCCCCCGGATCTCAAGGAGGTCGGGCGGTTCCTGGCCGGTGACTACACGGGCTCGCTGTTCTCGCTCGCCGTGGTCTATCTGATCCCGGTGATCATCGCCTCGCAGGTCAGCTCCCAGGACAACGCGTACTTCTACATCGCCACCACGATCGGCGGCACGGTCAACCTGCTCGCCATCAACATGGGCGCCTCGCTCACCGTGGAGGGCTCGCACGATCCGGCGCGGCTGGCCGCCGACACCCGTGCCGCGCTGCGGCGGATGGCACGGATCATGCTGCCGGTGTGCGGCGGTCTGTTCGTCGCGGCGCCGTGGATTCTGGGCGCGTTCGGCCCGGGGTACGCGGACGCGGCGACGCCGCTGCTGCGCTGGTTCGCGGTGGGCGCGCTGCTGCGGGTCGTGATGGAGACGTACTTCGCGGTGCTGCGGGCACAGAGCCGCACGGCCGGACTCGCCTGGTTGCAGGGCCTGTTGTGCGTGCTGGTGCTCGGTCTGACGCTGCTGCTGCTCCCCCGGATGGGTCTGACCGGCGCCGGGATCGCCGAGATCACCAGCCTCGCGGTCATCGTCGCCCTCGCCGCCCCGAAGCTGCTGCGGACGCTCAAGGCGGCGCCCGCGCGTGCGGTGCCGGACGACATGGCGCCCGACGGGGACCTCTCCGACCTGCGCGTATGGAAGGGCCCGGGGCAGCCGCGTCGGCACGGGACGGCGTGGGCGCTGGACAGCGACACCCTCGCGCTCGGCGTCCACCTCGACGTCGACCACCCGGAACGGCGCCCGGACGTACGGCCGGGTCCTGGTACCCCGCCGACGGGCACCCTCGTGCTGTGGCCACGGGCCGAGCCGCACCGGGCCCCCGCGCCCGAGACGGTAATGCCGGTGGCGCCCAGTGGAGAGGCCCAACTCGCGCCGGAGAACGAGGAGTTCCTCGCGCCGCCGAGGGTGCCGGGCTCCTGGTGGGAACGGCGGCGGCCGTCCCGGGCCGTGGCGGTGCTGGCCGGTCTGCTGGCCGTCGCGCTGCTGCTGTACTGGGTTCCGGCCCTGGGGCTCGGCGCGGCCGACCTCGACCGGATGGGCGGCCTCGGCCTGATCTCGGTGCTGCCACCGGCGACGATGGCCGGGGCCGCGCTGCTCGTGGTGGTGTTCGGCGCGCTGCTCGGGCGCAGCCGTGAGCACAAGGCGTTGCTGCTGGTCACGCTGGTCGCGACGGTGGTGTCCCTGCACGCGCTGCCCGCCGTCGTCGAGTCGGAACCCCGGTTCCCGACGGCCTGGCAGCACCTCGGGTTCCTCGACTACATCGACCGCACCGGGTCGGCCGTGCCCGACCTGGACGCGCGCTGGAGCTGGCCGGGCTTCTTCGCGGTGGCCGCGTTCGTCGCGAAGGCGTGCGGGGTCACGGACCTCACCGAGGTCATCCGCTGGTGGCCGACGCTCCTCGAACTGGCCTGTCTGGCCCCGCTGTTCCTGCTGGCGCGTGCCCTGCGGGCGAGCTGGCGGGCCCGCTGGACCGGCATCTGGGTGTTCGCGCTGAGCAGTTGGGTCGGCCAGGACTACTTCTCCCCGCAGGGCTTCACGTATCTGCTGTACCTGGTGTTCGTGGCGATGCTGCTGGTGTGGTTCCGGGCGCCCCGGCCGGTGTGGAGGGCGATGCGGCCGGGCGAGCTGGAGGTCGAGCCGACCGACCGGCGCCAGAAGGCCGTTCTGCTCCTGGTGGTCATCGGCCTGTTCGCGGCGAGCGTCCCGGCCCATCAGCTCACCCCGTTCATGATGCTGGGCGTCCTGACGGTGCTGGTCCTGGTCAAGCGGTGCGAACTCCTCGGTCTGCCCGTCCTGTTCGGCGTCCTGGTGGTCGGCTGGCTGGGGTTCATGGCCGAGCCGTACTGGTCGGGGCACTTCGACGACCTGTTCGGCGGGATCGGCGGCATCGGCGGCAACGTCTCCTCGTCGGTCTCCGGCCGTATCCAGGGCGGGAGTCCGGCCCACAAGCTGGTGCTGTACGCGCGCGTCCTGCTGGCCGGTGCGGTCATGGCGTTCGCCTGCTGGGGCTGGTGGCGACGGCGCTCCCACCGGTACCGGGAACGCTCGCTGCTGGTGCTGACGTTCGTCCCGTTCCTGGGCTTCGGCATGCAGTCCTACGGCGGTGAAATGGCCCTGCGCGTCTTCCTGTTCGCGCTGCCCGGCGCCGCCCTGCTGACCGGGCTCGCCCTGTTCCCACGCACCGGCGTCAACCCCGAGGAGCGGGCCAAGGACCGGGTGAGCCTCGCGCCGTTGGCCGCGCTGCTGGTGGGGCTGCTGCTCATGGGCGGTTTCCTGGTGGCCCGCCTGGGAAACGAGGCGTTCGAGCGGACCCGGCCGGGCGAGGTCGCCGCGATGAACTACGTGTACGCGCACGACGATCCGACGGTCCGGCTGCTGTGGCTGAGCGAGGACCCGGTGAACGACGTGACCCCGGCGATGCCGTGGGGATCGCGGGACATGGAGAAGGTCGCCTATGTCCCCACCCTGGCGCCGAGCGACCCGGCGCTGGTGTCCGGGCTCGTCAAGGCGCTCAGGGACGCGGGCCCGAACTCGTATCTGATCGTGGGCGCGAGCCAGGCCGCCTACCTGGAGATGGACATCGGCTACCCGGCCGACTGGGCACCCCGGCTGCTCCAAAGCCTGGACCGGCGGCCGGAGTTGGAGAAAGTCCTCGGCAACGGCGACGCCACGCTCTACACCCTGCGGCAGCGACCGGCGGGCGCGGTGGTCGAGGCGGACCCGGGTCCGATCGGGCCGCGGATCACCTGGACGCCGTGGTCGATCGTGGGCGGGATCGCCGCGCTGGTGCTGATCGTGCTGCTGACGGCACGGGAGCTGGTGCGGGTCGCGGGCGGGCCCGGCGTGCGCCGACTCCACTGGATGCAGGGCAGTTTCTGGTTCTCGTTGCCCCTGCTCGCGGTGTTCCTGGCGTCACTGGTGCTGCGGTTCCTGACGATGAAGTAGCGCGACGGCGGAGCAGGAGCTGTCCGGGTGAGTGGCTGAAGTGGCCTACCGCTTCAGCCACGTGACCTCGTAGGCCTGCATCGCGAAGCGCTGTCCGTCGACCTTCGCGCTGATCGTCCGGTTCCGGGTGTTGACCACGAGGGCGGTGCGGTCGTCGGCGAGGACGCGTACCTCGTCGTCGGCGGTCACCGTCTCGTACCGGGTGCCGGGCGGGAACTCCTGGTGGAAGCGGGAGACCAGCCCGAACAGGGGCAACTCCCGTCCCCCGTCGGCGTCGTAGGTCGGCGTCCACAGGCAGCCGGGGCAGTCGGTGCCCTTCTTCTTCTCCGGGTTCCAGTAGAAACCGGAGGTGGCGCCGCCCTTGACCATGGCGATCAGACCGGCGGCCTGGACGGCGACCCGGCGGGTCTCGGACCAGTCCCGGCGCTGGTCGTCGCCGTCGGCGGGCTCGACGTAGTACTCGGACCACCACAGCGGCAGATCCCCGGTCCGCGCCCGCACCCAGTCCCCGACGGCGGTGAACTTGTCGGTCGCCGCGAACTCGTCCGGCAGCAGCTCGTCGTCGTTGGTGTAGCTGGAGCCGTCGACGACGACGAAGTCGGCGCCCGCCTTGTGCCGGTTCCAGTAGGAGAAGGCGTCCAGGACCCGCTGGTCCATCGCGCCCCAACTCCCCTTGAACGTGGGGGAGGCGTCGCTCGATCGCGGGTCGAGGCTGTCCATGACGAGGTAGGGGCCGCCGACCATGATGTTCTTGTCGACCTTCTTCAGCGCCTTGTACACGAGGTTGTACAGCCGGGTGTAACCCTCGTAGTCCCAGCGGGACCTGGCGTCGTTCCAGAATCCCTTGAACTCGTTCCAGACGATGAAGTGCCGTACGTCCGGGTACCTCTTGGCGACCGTCGCGGCGAGCGCGGCGAAGTCGGCGTAGTGCTCGGGCAGCGGGGCTCGCTCCAGGGCGGCCTGGCTCCAGTCGGTGTGGCCGACGCCGGAGGTGCCGCCCTTCATCCAGTCCGGGGAGCAGCACAGGGTGACGACGGGGATGCCGCCGGACCTCCGGATGAAGTCGATGCGCTGGTCCATCGCGCCGAAGTCGTAACGCCCCTTCACCGGCTCGGGGTTGTCGGCGCCCCAGCCCATCATGGCCTGGTCCTGCGGCAGTCCCCCGACGCCCTTGACGCGCTGCTCGACCCGTGCGGTGGCGGCGTCGTCACCGTCGTCGGCGCTGTACTGGGTGTGGGTGAAGCCCCAGCCGACCTCGGGGCGGTCGCCTCCGGGCGGGGACCCCGGGGTGCCGTACGCGCGGGTGCCGTCGCGGGAGGTCCCGGCGGTGTCGGGGCCGTCGCCGGGCAACGTGTGGATCAGGGTCACCAGCAGGGCCAGGACCGCCACGGCCACCCCGAGCAGTGCGGCCAGCCGCCACCGCCGCACCTGTCCGACCTCCGCGGTACACCCGTGCCGTCGCATCGTGGGCAACAGTAGCCGGGCCGGGACGGGGTGGGGCAGAGGTCGCGGAAGCACCGTTCCATAGGAGGGCACATGGGGCACAAGGGGCGCGTGATGCCCGGTGGACACGCCCGGCGCACCACCGAAACGGGGTGCACGGGGCGTCCTCGTGCCGGATCATGGGCGGCATGTCTGCGAACCCATACGACGTGCTGCCGATCCGGCTCAACGTCGACGACAGCGACTCGCCGTCCGACATCGTCGACGCGCTGTTCCTCGGCCGTTTCGCGACAGGCGAGCAGCCGTACTCCCACGCGGTGAACATCGATCGGGTGCGATCGGCGGCGACCCTACTGCCGCCCGGCGCCCGGGTCCTCCGGGTGGCCAGGGACGACGACCGCAGCGCGACGCTCGCCGAGGGCGACGGCTGGACGCTGCTGATCTCCCGTTGGAGCCGTGGCGCGGACATCACCGCCACGGCGACCAGCGCCGAGCTGGCCCGCACCGTCCTCGACCAGGCCACCGAGGGCGCCTCCGACGAGCCCGAACCCCAGCCGGACGACGTGACGATGGGGTTCTGGTACGTCTCCCCGAGGCGCGGCCCCTACCGCACCACCCGGCAGATCTCCGCCGGTACCTGGGACGAGGTGCGGCCCAACTACACGGCGCCGGTCGCGGATGCGATGGACCGGCTGATGAAGACGACCCCGGAGGACATCGCGGGCCGGCTCCTGCTGCTGCACGGCCCGCCGGGCACCGGCAAGACGTCGGCGCTGCGCACGCTGGCCCGTTCCTGGCGGGACTGGTGCCAGGTGGACTGCGTCCTCGACCCCGAGCGGCTCTTCTCCGACGTCGGTTATCTGATGGACATCGCGATCGGCGAGGACGACAGCACCGGCAAGGGCCGTTGGCGGCTGCTCCTGCTTGAGGACTGCGACGAGTTGATCCGGGGTGAGGCCAAGCACACGGCGGGGCAGGCGCTGTCGCGGCTGCTCAACCTGACGGACGGGCTGCTCGGCCAGGGCCGCAACGTCCTGGTCGGCGTGACCACCAACGAGGATCTGGAACGGCTCCACCCGGCCGTCGTCCGTCCCGGCCGCTGCCTCGCCCGCATCGAGATCGGCCCCCTGACCCGCCCGGAGGCGGTCACCTGGCTCGGCACGGAGGAGGGCGTGGGCCGCGAGGGCGCGACCCTCGCCGAACTCTTCGCCCTGCGCCGAGGCACGTCCCCGACCTCCCTGCCCGAACCGAGAGAGGGCACGGACGCGGGCCTGTACCTGTAGGGGGAACCCGTAGTACTCGGAGGCGACGCGGGGGGGGGCGACCCGGGCGGCCCGCAGGCCCCGTAGCCCCCAGGTCCCCCGTCCCCCTCCCCTCCCCCCGGGCTGCTCCTCCGGGCTACCCCGCTGTCCCGTACCCCGCGCGCAGGGCGTCCCGTACGGTCGCGAGGGCCGTGTCCTCGTCGAGGCCGAGCCGCCGTACCCGTTCCGCGTAGGCCTGCGCGGCCGACGCCGCCTCCCGCTCGGCCGCCTGCCCCGCGGCGGCGACGAACGTGCCGTTGCGCCCCCGCGTCTCGATCACCCCGTCGCCCTCCAGCGCCCGGTACGCCTTGGCCACCGTGTTCGCGGCCAGGCCGAGCGACTCGGCGAGCCCCCGCACGGTCGGCAGCCGGTACCCCACGGGCAGCGTTCCGGTCCGCGCCTGTGCGGAGATCTGCGCCCGCACCTGCTCGTAGGGCGCCGCACTGTCATCGATGTGGATCTTCAAGGTCACTCGGCGATTGTCCCGTACCCGCCGGAAAATGAGAGGCATCCGGATGCGGCCGCCCCGTAGCGTGCGCCCTCATGACCCTGATCGTGCGTGACCTCCGCATCGAGGACCGGGGCGATGTGGAGCGCTTCGCCCACGTCCGCCACCTGGCCCTTCCGTATGTACTGTGGACGGCGGAGGCCATCCGCCACAGCCTCACCGGCACTGCCCCGGCCGCCCGCCGCCGGGCCCTGGTGGCGGAGGAGGACGGTGAGGTGATCGGCACGTCGCAGGTGGCGCTGCTGCACGACAGCCCCGAGCCGGGCCAGGGGTACCTCAACGTCTACGTCCACCCGGAGCGTCTGGGCCGGGGCGCGGGCACGGGGCTGGTCCGGGCCTCCGAGGAACACCTGATCGCGCACGGGGCGACGAAGCTGTTCTCCTGGGTGCTGGACACGCCCGCGGACCGCGCGTTCGCCGAACGGCACGGCTACCGCTCCGGCCGCACCGCCCACTTCCTGCGCCTGGACCTGACCGCCGCCGCGCTCCCGCCGCTCCAACCCCCGCCGCCGGGCGTGGAGTTGCGTACTCTCGCCGACTTCGCGAACGATCCCCGCCCGCTGTTCGCCCTGGACGCGGAGACGACGTCCGACGAACCCAGCGACGTCGAGACCGAGTTGGCCGACTACGAGGCGTGGCTCAGGTCGACCTGGGAACACCCGTCGCTGGAACGGGAGTTGTCCACGGTCGCGGTCGTCGACGGCCGCCCCGCCGCCTTCACCGTGGCCCACACCGACGGCTCCACCCGCTACGCCTCCGGGATGACCGGCACCGCCCGCGCGTTCCGGGGCCGAGGTCTCGCCAAGCTGGCGAAGAACGCCTCCCTGCACCGCGCCCGCGCCGCCGGTCTCACCGAGGCCCTGACCGGCAACGACAGCGGCAACGGACCGATGCTCGCCGTCAACCAGTGGTTCGGCTACGAGATCCGCGCGACGGAGGTGCGGTATGTCCGCGAACTCGGCTGACCCGACCGCCCGGTTGACGGTGCGGCTGGTCAAGTCCGGCCGCACGAAGATCTGTTACGAGGCCGAGCTGCTCCACGACGACGGCACGCACCTCACCGTGCGCGCACCCTGGGCGGGTGCGGGCGTGCGGGACTTCGGGTTCGTGCGGTTCGAGCCGGGTGATGTGTTCACGGAGCACTTCTGGCGGGACCGCTGGTACGCGGTGAAGGAGGTCCGCGACTCCTCGGGCGTGCTGAAGGGCTGGTACTGCGACATCGCCCGCCCGGCCGTGCTGACCGGCACCGAACTGGTCGTCGAGGATCTCGACCTGGACCTGTGGCGCTCGGCCGACGGCACCGACGTCCGCCGCCTGGACGAGGACGAGTTCACAGCAAGCGGCCTACGGGACCGCGACCCCGAGGCGGCAACATCAGCAACATCAGCCTTGACCGAACTGGAGAGACTGGCCCGCACAGCGGACTTCACGACACTTCTGGGCTGAGGAGGGGCGGGGGCGGGGGTGGGAGTGGGGGTGGGGCGGTGAGGCGGACGCACGCGGTGCGGTGGCGGGCCTGACGGGCACAGTGCGGCGAGCGGGGCGGACGCGGTGCGGGTGCGGTGAGCGGATGCGGTGCGGTGAGCGGGTGCGGTGCGGTGAGCGGACGCGGTGCGGTGAGCGGACGCGGTGCGGTGCGGTGCGGTGAGCGGGCCTCGCGGACGCGGCGAACGGGGCGACCGGATGACCAGGCTGCCGACTTGGCCACGCGGCTGACGTGACGAGGGGAGCGGCGCGGCGGGCACGCCGACCATGCCCAGCCCGGCGAACGGCACCACCGACCAGGCCGGACGCCCCCGCGAGCCCCTCGCTCACAGCGCCGCGATCACCGCGTACCGCTCGTCCTCGACCGGCCCTCCCCACATCGCCGGGTCGTCCGACAGTCGGTCCACGCGCACGTGCGGGGCGATCGGGGCGAGCAGGGCGGTGAGCTGGTCGGCGGGTATGCCAGCCGGGTCGACGGTGCCCCACATGCCCTCGACGAGGATGAGCCGGCCGCCGGGGCGCAGCAGCCCGCGCCAGGTGCGCAGGACGTGCGCGGGGTCGGGCAGCGTCCACAGCACGTGCCGGACCAGCACGGCGTCGAAACGCCGCTCCCCGACCGGGGGCGCCGCCGCGTCGCCGACGAGGAACTCCGCGTCGCGCCCGGCGAGCTTCGCCCTGGCCAGCGCGAGCATGGCGGGCGCGAGGTCGACGCCGGTGACCCGGTGCCCCTGCTCGGACGCGAGGAGCGACAGGCTGCCGGTGCCGCAGCCGAGGTCGAGCACCTCACCGGGCCGCCCCGGCAACCATCCCGCCAGCCGTTCGGCCCAGGCGCGGCGCACTCCGGGGTCGCGCAGCCCGTGGTCGGGTTCGTCGTCGAAGGTGGCGGCCAGCGCGTCCCAGTCGGTGCCGTCGAGCGTGCGGTCGTTGGTCATGACCCCAGAGTGACACCCGCCACTGACAGTCCCGACGTGACGGCCGCCACTGACAGACCCCGGCAGATGAGTCACCCTCCCGGGAAAGCGTCTGCCGTCCTGGAGGACAGGGAACTCGGCAGACACGGTGAGGAGGCAGTCATGCGCCGGACGACCGTGCAGAAGCCCCTGATCAGGAAGCCGGACTCCCGCCGGGTGCGGGAGGAGTCCGAGCAACGGCCCACCGCGCGCCCGGAGATCCGCAAGGACATCGCCCGCACCTGGTGGCCGGACGGCTGACCGGCCCCAGCCAACGAACCGCCCGCCTTCCAGGGGCGCGGGGAACTGCGCGTCTTTTAGGGGCGCGGGGAACTGCGCGACCAGCCACAACGAACCCGCACCCCGACGAACCGCCTGTCTTTCAGGGGCGCGGGGAACTGCGCGTCTTTTAGGGGCGCGGGGAACTGCGCGAGCAACCCCCACGCACCCGCACGCACCCGCACCCGCACCCGCACCCGCACGCGACCCGCGACCGCCCCGCCTTCAGGCGGACATGCCCGCCGGGGGCAACGTGCCCCCCGAGGTCACCCGCTTGCGGTAGTGGACGCGGTCATACGCACCGTCGACACGACGTTCCACGACCTCATAGCCGTAGCGCGGATAGATCACCTGGTTCTCCGACATCAGCGCGTTCGTATAGAGCCTGATCTCGACCAGCCCGAACTCACGCGCGTGTGCGTCCACGAAACGCAACAACCGCCGCCCCACCCCCCTGCCATGCGCGTCGGGATGGACGGCGATGCTGTCGACGAACAGATGCCCCTCACGCACCTCGACGAAGACCAGCCCGACCACCGGCCACCCGGTCACGAACACCTTCGCGGCGGCGGCGGGCCGGATCTCATCGGGCGTCATGCCGCGAACGGTACCTACCTGAGCGCAACCTCAGCACTCCCTTAACGCCGCCATAAGGATCTCCCCACCCCCTCCTCAGCAGGCGATTTCCCACCGCCCAGGGGCTAACTTCTGATCGCGCCGCTCCCGCCAGCCGAGGCCGTATCCGAGGAGTCCCCATGGCACCCATGGCTTCCATGACCCCCAAGAACGGCACGCCCGCACGCCGAGGAACCACCACGTCGGCCACCACGACCACCATCACGGCCGCCGTGGTCGCGCCGCTCACGCCGACCCTGTCGACCGGCGGGACGCAGGCGCTCCACGACTGGAACGGCGTCCGCGTCGGCGACGCCGCCGGGCGCCACCGGACGTTGAGGCTCGCGGCGACCGGTTCGAACGAGGGCACCTGGCATGTCGCCGTGGGCGGGGCCGCCGTGCTGGCGCTGGGCGCGGCGACCCTGTTCGGGTCCGTCCGGCGTCGCGCGGTGAACGGCGGTGTCCGACAGGGCCGTTGACGAATGGACGGGGGCGGGGTCTGTCCGGCGGCTCAGGTCGGACAGACCCCGACGGGCGTCAACTCATCGCCGACGCGCAGGTGGTGGGGGTGGCGCGGGCCGGGTCGAGGGCGTTGGCCACCTCGTGGAAGGTGATCCGGTCGGTGAGCCCGATCGCCGCGTGCTCGGAGAAGTCGAGGGCGCACAGCTTCTGCAACAGGACGTTGTGCACGTCCGGTCCGCTCAGGAACTGACTCCGGTACGGCGTGACGATCTCGTCGTACTTCGAGGCGATGACGGTGTAGTGGACGCCGGGCACGGTGTCGCCGCCCGCGTTCAACTTGGTGAGGAAGGCCGAGCCGACGATCTGGTCGGCCAGGCCCGGGGTCGCGGTGGAGATCAGGTCGGAGACGTCGGGGAAGTACCGGAGCAGGCGGGTGAGTCCGAGCAGGTCGGTGCCGTGGTTGTCGGGCGCGATGCCGACGAGGGCGTTCACCTTGGCGGCTCCGCCGAGGAACTTGAGGTAGTAGCGGGGCATCATGCCGCCCTGCGAGTGACCGACGAGGTCGGCCTTGGCGGCGCCGGTGGCGGCGAGCACCTTGTCGACGAACGCGGAGAGCTGCGCGGCCGACTTGTCGACGGGGCCGAGACCGAAGACGAGGGGAACGCCGGGCAGTTGGCCGTAGTCGAGGGAGAAGACGCAGTAGCCGCGATGCTTCAAGTAGGGGGCGAGACCGAGCCAGTTGTCGACGGAGTTGGCGAACGTCCCGTGGACCAGTACCACAGGGCGGGGATGCGCGGCGGACGGTTTGCAGGAGTAGTCGTTCCATCCGCTACTCGGCGCGGATGCGGCATGGGCGGCGGTGGCGGGGACGACGGCGACAGCGGCGGCCAGAAGGACCGCGCTCAGCGGTCTGAGCACTCGTTTCCAGGGCAGCACCGGGTGATCTCCTTGCGGCTCAAGGTATGCGTGACGGCTCACGCCCTGTGTTCCGGATCACGAGCATGATTTCCAATCGCCAAGTTACGGTCGAGTAGTTCAACTGTGAAGTTACGCGCAAGTAAAAACTTCCGACACGAACCGTGCCCTGAACCGGAACCCACCCAGCCTCGATCTCCCCGGTGCAGAGCACCCCAGGGAGCGGGCCCCTCTCGACCGATCCGACCCCAGGAACCCCATCAGTTCACTTTCATACCGGGGTGTGACTCATAACTTCATGGTCGTTGCGGGTAGTTAGGGGGCGAACAGACAGATCACGCCATGTGCGCGTTTCTGCTCTGCCGTTCACAAGGACCGACCGCAAGGAGTTTCCATGCAGATCACCGCCGCGCTGACCGAGGCCAAGGGTGCCCCGTTCGTGCTCGCGCCGCTCGAACTGGACGAGCCTCGGCATGGCGAGATCGTGGTCCGGCTGGTGAGTTCGGGCGTGTGCCACACCGATCTGATCGTGCGGGACCAGTGGTTCCCGATGCCGCTTCCCGCCGTGCTCGGGCACGAGGGCGCGGGGATCGTGGAGGCGATCGGCGACGGCGTCACCGGTGTCGTGCCCGGCGACCATGTCGTGCTGACGTTCAACTCGTGCGGCACCTGCCGGATGTGCGTCCAGGCCCGCCCCGCCTACTGCCTCCAGGCCTTCCCCTACAACTTCGCCGGCGCCCGCCCCGACGGCAGCACCCCCCTGCACCGGACGTCCGGAGATGTGAACGGCGTCTATTTCGGCCAGTCGTCGTTCGCCACCTACGCCCTGGCCAACGAGCGCAACGTCGTGAAGGTCGACCCGGCCGCCCCGCTGGAGCTGCTCGGTCCGCTGGGCTGCGGTATCCAGACCGGCGCCGGAAGTGTCCTCAACTCCCTGCGCCCCGCGGCGGGCAGCAGCATCGCCGTGTTCGGCGCGGGCGCGGTCGGTCTCAGCGCCGTGCTGGCCTCGGTCGTCTCGGGCTGCACCACCATCGTCGCCATAGATATCAACGAACGACGGCTGCGACTGGCGAAGGAGCTGGGCGCCACGCATGTCATCAACGGCACCGAGGGCGACACCGTGCAGCGGCTGCGTGACCTCACCGGCGGCGAGGGCGTGGACCACAGCCTGGAGGCCACGGCGGTCCCAGCGGTGCTGCGGCAGGCCGTCGACGCCCTCAACCAGGGCGGCACCTGCGGCCTGATCGGCGCCTCCGAACCCGGCAGCGAGGTCGCGCTCGACACGTTCACCCTGCTGTCCGGCCGTACCGTGCGGGGCATCATCGAGGGCGACAGCGTGCCGCAGGTCTTCATCCCCCAGCTCGTCGACCTGTACCAGCAGGGCCGCTTCCCCTTCGACCGGCTGATCACGACGTATGCCTTCGCGGACATCAACCGGGCGGTCGAGGACGCGGAACGGGGCGACACCATCAAGCCGGTCCTCACCTTCGACTGACGCTTCGGCTGAACCTTCGAGCGGGGCCCGCAACGAGCACCCGTTCCCCACCGGCACCGCCCGTCGTGCGGGCGGCGTGCACCCGACGTGATGTCGGAGTACGCCGCCCTCCGGCGGAACCCGGTGCGGAGACACGCGGGGAGAGGCGCGGAGAGAGGCGGTGCGGGAGGCCGCCCGCGCCCGTCCGGGCGGTTACCTCGGGTCGCGGTGGAACCTCGACGTCGACCAGAAGTACCCGAGCACCGCGAGCCCCACGCACCAGCCGACCGCGAGCCACCCGTTGTCACCTATCCCGCTGCCGAGCAGCAGCCCGCGCAACGTCTCGATGGCCGGGGTGAACGGCTGGTACTGGGCGACCGGTTGGAACCAGCCCGGCATCGCGTCCACCGGGACGAACGCGCTGGACAGCAGCGGCAGCAGGATCATCGGCAGGGCGTTGTTGCTGGCGGCCTCGGCGTTCGGGCTGATCAGGCCCATGCCGACGGCGATCCAGGTGAGCGCGAGGGCGAAGAGCACCAGCAGTCCGAACGCCGCCAGCCACTCCAGGACCGTGGCGTCAGTGGACCGGAACCCGATGGCCACGGCGACGGCGCCCACCAGGACCACGCTCGCCATCGCCTGCACCACACTGCCGACGACATGCCCGACGAGCACCGAGCCCCGGTGGATCGCCATCGTGCGGAAGCGGGCGATGACGCCCTCGGTCATGTCGTTGGAGACGGACACCGCGGTCCCGACGACGGTGCCGCCGATGGTCATCAGCAGGATGCCCGGGACCAGGTAGGCGATGTACGCCGAGCGGTCGGCGGGGCCGCCGCCGATGCCCGCGCTCATCACGTCGCCGAAGAGGTAGACGAAGAGCAGCAGCAACATGACGGGCGTGAGCAGGAGGTTCAGGGTGAGGGACGGGTAGCGGCGCGCGTGCAGCAGGTTGCGGCGCAGCATGGTGTTCGAGTCGCGTACCGCGAGGGAGAGGGCGCTCATCGGACTGCCTTCTTCGGCTGGTGGGGGACCTTCGCTCCGCCGGTCAGGGCGAAGAACACGTCGTCGAGGTCGGGGGTGTGCACGGTGAGCCCGGCCGCCTCGACACCGGCCGAGTCCAGCCGGTCGAGGAGGGAGCGCAGTGCGCGCTGGCTGCCGTCGTTGGGGATCTGCAACGACAGTGCCTCGTCGTCCGCGGTGACCTCGCCGAGGGCGACGGCGGCGGACCGGTAGGCGGCCGGGTCGGTGAACCGCAGCCGTGCGTGGCCGCCCGGGACGATCCGCTTCAGCTCCTCGGCGCTGCCCTCGGCGGCGATCCTGCCGTCGCTCAACACCGCGATGCGGTCGGCGAGTTCGTCGGCCTCGTCGAGGTACTGGGTGGTGAGGAAGACGGTGACGCCGCCGGCGACCAGGTCGCGGACGATCCCCCACATGGTGTGGCGGCTGCGCGGGTCGAGGCCGGTGGTGGGCTCGTCGAGGAAGATGATCCGCGGGTCGCCGACCAGCGTCATCGCGATGTCGAGACGGCGCTTCATGCCGCCGGAGTAGGTGGCGGCGGGCTTCTTCGCGGCGTCCGTCAGGTCGAAGCGTTCGAGGAGGTCGGCGGCGGTGCGGCGCCCCTCGCGGCGGGAGAGATGGTGCAGGTCCGCCATGAGGAGCATGTTCTCCTCGCCGGTGATCAGGTTGTCGACGGCGGAGAACTGCCCGGTGACGCCGATCGCCGCCCGCACGGCCTGTGGATCGACGGCCAGGTCGTGACCGCCGACGTGGAGGTCACCGGCGTCGGCGGTGATGAGGGTGGAGAGGATCTTGACGACGGTCGTCTTGCCGGCGCCGTTCGGGCCGAGCAGGGAGAAGACCGTGCCGGTCGGGATGTGCAGGTCGATCCCGTCGAGGACGAGCTTGTCGCCGTAGGACTTGCGCAGGCCGACGGCGGAGATGGCGGCGGGCGGCTCCTGACCGTGACCGCGCCTGGATGTGGACATGACGGACGAAGGCATGCGCCCTCCCGGTCGAAGAGTGGTGTGGAGTGCGGAACTGGAGCACCGGCGAGGAGCACCGGCGTGAAGGGGTGGCGCGGAGTTCTGAGGCGGAGGTGGAGTTCTCTGAGGCGGAGGTGTGGAGCGGAGTTGTGGAGAGTGGGGCGAACGGCGGCCGGGGGGCTCTCAGGCGCGGGCGCGGTGGACGTCGATGTTTCCGTAGCGCGTACGGGCGCGGACCTCGACGGCGTCCTCGGACTCCTCGGGCCCCTCCGACGCGGTCAGCGAGCTGTGCACGCTCCCGAAGCCCGAGCTGACGTCGAGCCAGGCGGCGGTACCTTCGCGTACCCCCACCTCGATGGCGCCGTAGGAGGTCTCCAACTGGACGTTCCCGCGCGCGACCTCGGCGACCCGCAAGGTGCCGTTCGCGGTGGTGGCCCGGACGGAGCCCTGGGCGCGCTCGATGATGATGTCGCCGTTGGCGCCGTTCACCCGGAGGTCGCCGGTGACGTCGTTGATGCTGGTGGTGCCGTGGGAGTTCTTCAGGACGGCGACGCCCGTGACCGTGCCGACGCGCATGCTGCCGGAGCTGGTGGTGATCTCGGCGGCGCCCTCGACGCGGTCCACGGTGATGGAGCCGTGGGAGGCGGTCAGGTGCAGTGGGCCGGTGGTGTCGAGGCGGACGTCGCCCGAGGAGGTCTTCACGCGGACCTCGCCGAGGCGCCCCTCGCCGCGCACCTCGGCCCATCCGCCGAGCGCCTCCACCCGGGAGCCGGTGGGCAGTTCGACGGTGATGTCGACGGTGCCGGTGCGTCCGAAGAGGTAGCGCTGCTTCGGCGTCCTGATCTGCAACCGGCCGCCCGAGTAGGTGACCTCGGTCTGCTCGGCGGTCCGCACGTCCTGTTCCTTCTTCGGGTCGCGCGGAGCCACCTCCACGACGGTGTCGGCGCGGTCGGCCGCCGTGAACTGGATGGCCCCCGCGTCCACGTGGGCGTTGACCGAGATCGGCTGGGGAGTGTCGAAAGAAGGCATGACGGTCCCGTCCTCTTGGGTGTCCGTGGCGTCCCCGCAGGTGGGACGTGAAGTGAGTGAAGTCGTTCCGAACGGCCGGCTAGCGCACCCAGCCCGTGAAGCTCTGGCCGATGCTCTTCGCCTTGCCGGGGGTACGGGGGGTGGCGGCGGCGCCCGTGTCGACCGCGGCGGACACGACGCGCACGAGCCACGCGTTGACCGAGAGGCCCTCGGCGGCCGCCGCCTCCTCGGCGCGGGTCTTGAGGTGGGCGGGCAGTCGCAGATTGACGCGAGCGGTGCCACCCTCGTCCGTGTCGACCGGCACCGGAGCGGGCACCGGTGCCGATGCCGGTACGTCGTGCGGTCCGCTCAGGTCCTCGTGCTGCGGCAGCACCACCACGAAGTCGGGGTCGAGGCCTCTCAGCCGTACGTCGACCGAGCCGGGGGCGAGTTCACGAGTGACCTCGTCCATGGCGGCGGACAGCACATTGAGCAGGGTCAGCCGGGTGGCCGACTCCAGCGGCGTGGTCAGCCGCTCGGCCAGCTCACGAGCTTCGTCACCCCCGGCTTCGGCGGCCACCGCCAGCTCCCGGTGCAGCGTTTCGACATACGGCGTGAGATCCATGACCCCATAATGGCGCCACAATGGCGCCATTGGCAAGCCCCATGACGCAACACGAGGTACAAGCCCCCTCACCAGGTTGACGAACCAACCAATCAGCACAGGTCAGAGCCACGTACGCCATCGCGGCGCCACATCACCACAGAGTGGCGCCACCCCGCACCACTCGGCGCCACGCCACGCACCACACCGCCAGGCCCCACCCCCAACACCCCACCGCACCACACCGCACGAACGGCAAACCGAACACCACCCCGACCGCACTCCCCCACACCCCAGAAGGGAAGACAGCAAAGGGAAGACAGCAACAGACGACACCCACCCCGGACCTCCCCACCGTGCCGTGCCCGAGCGAAGGACCCTCATGGACACCCGCCCCACCGCCCACGCCGAGGCATCCACCGCCCTCTCCCTGTACAGCGATCAAGAGCTGAGGGAACTCCTGAGCACCGCCACCCCCCTCGGCAGCGGTATCGGCGGGAGGTCGGCCCGGCTGGAGGTCTCGGGCGTACCGGTGTTCGTGAAGCGAGTGCCGCTCACGGCAAGGGAGTTGCTGCCGGAGCACGCTCGTTCCACGGCGAACCTGCACGGGCTGCCGCTCATCTGCCAGTACGGCGTCGGCGGGCCGGGGTTCGGGGCGTGGCGGGAGCTGGCCGCGCACGTCATGACGACCAACTGGGTTCTCGCGGGCGGGCATCAGGGGTTCCCGCTCCTGTACCACTGGCGGATGCTGCCGGGCCCCGCACCGGATCTGCCCGCCGAACTCGCCGACGTGGAGCGGGCGGTGGCGTACTGGGACGGCCACGTGGCCGTGCGCGGAAGGATCGAGGGGCTGCGGGAGTCCCCGGCGAGCCTGGTGCTGTTCCTGGAGTACTTCCCGCTGACCCTGCACGAGTGGCTCGGCGAGCAGGTGCGGGCCGGGGACGCGGCGATCGAGCGGGCCTGCCAACTGGTCGAACGGGAGCTGGAGTTGGGCACGTCGTTCATGAACGCCCGTGGCCTGATGCACTTCGACGCCCACTTCCAGAACGTCCTGACCGACGGCCGCCGCCTGTACTTCACCGACTTCGGCCTCGCCCTCGCCGACGGCTTCCGCCTCTCCCCCGCCGAGGCCGACTTCTTCGCCACGCACCGCCAGTACGACCGTGCCTACACGCGCAGTTACCTGGTGAACTGGCTGTTCAGCGGCCTGTACGACGTCGGACGCGCGGAGCGTTTTGCGCTGATCCGGGCCTGCGCGGACGGTGCGCGGCCACCGGCGGGCCCGCCCCCGGGAGCCGTCGAGACGCTCATCCGCCTCGCCCCGATCGCCGCGACCTTCACCGACTTCTACATCGCCGTGCAGGACGAGGACCGTCGGACGCCGTACCCGGCGGAGACGATCCGCCGCCAACTCGCCTACCGATAAAGCACCTTGATCCCGCCCACCGATAGAGCACCTTGATCCCGCGCCCGACGAAAAGTCCCGCCCCTCGGGTGAGGGACGGGACTTCGGGGGAGCCGGTGTGGGGCCCGGCCCCGTGGGTCAGCCGATCTCGGCACCGAACGTCGAGAGCGCCTCGGTGACCGGCTGGAAGAACGTCTCCCCGCCGGACGTGCAGTCACCGCTGCCGCCGGAGGTGAGGCCGATCGCCGCGTCGCCGTCGAAGAGCGAGCCGCCGCTGTCGCCGGGCTCGGCGCAGACGTCGGTCTGGATGAGGCCGTTGACGACCTGGCCGCTGCCGTAGTTCACGGTGGCGTCGAGACCGGTGACCGTCCCGGAGTGGACCTGGGTGGTCGAGCCGCTGCGGGTCACCTTCTCGCCGACCGTGGCCTCGGCGGCGTGCGTGATGGCCTGCGCGGAGCCGTCGTAGAGGTCGACCTCGCTCGGGTGGTCGACGTCGGACGTGTACTTGACGAGGCCGAAGTCGTTCTCCGGGAAGCTGGACTCCTCGTTGGTGCCGATCACGCCGCTGGAGTCGGACCACGTCGAGACCGACTCGGTGCAGTGTCCGGCGGTGATGAAGTACGGCTCGCCGTCCTTGACGACGTTGAAGCCGAGGGAGCAGCGCGAGCCGGAGCCGGTGATCGCGTCGCCGCCCGCGATGAGGGGCTTGAACTCCCCCTGGGTGCGCTTGACTTCGGCGACCTGGCCGAGCCCCTCGACGACCTTGGTGAGCTTCGCCCACTCGGCCTTGGAGACCGTGCGGTCGGCGGTGACGACGACCTTGTTGGTGGTCGGGTCGGTCACCCAGGAGGTGCCCGGGATGGTCGCGTCGCTCTTGAGGGTCGCGCGGGCGCCCTTCAGTTCGGCGAGGGAGTTCTCGACGATTCTCGCCTGGGCGCCGGCCGCCTCGACCGTCTTCGCCGCGCTCGCGTCGAGGACGTTCACGACGAGGCTCTTGGCCTTCGCGTCGTAGTACGTGCCGGCCGCGTCGGCGCCCAGCTCCCGGCCGAGGGACGAGGCGAGCTTTCCGGCCGCCGGGGCGGACAGGGTGCGCGGCGCTGCGTCCTTCACGGGCTCACTGGCGTTCGCAGTCTGGAAGGTGACTCCGGCGACGACCAGTGCGGCAACGCCCGCGCCTGCCATGGCCATCCGCCTCTTGGGTATGCGTCGGTGCTTCAACTCGCGTCCTCCTGTGGGGGGTCGGCCCGAGAGGTAGTGGGGACCTCACGAGCCGGAAGGCTGGTTGACAGGCGCCAACTATTCCGAGACACACAGGGGGCACACAAGGTCGACTTCCAGACGCGCGGGCGAACACTCGCCGCACACCCGCGCCGCCATGCGTTCGCAGTCGACGCAGGAAAATTCGCACTGCAAACACTACGGGCGAGTAACCATCGGCAGAGGGTGAGGATCAGGGTGGCTTGAAATCACCCATCAGCCGCGCGGGGCACCCTGTTTGAGACCTATACCAGCCCCCGCTTAAGACCCCCTTAAGGTCCCCCTAGGCACCCTGGGCACCCCGAAAGCCCACTCCGCCCCACGACAACGAACCCGAAGGCCCCCCCCGCAGGCGCCCCTGTTCCAAGAACGCGGGTGCACACCCGCCCACGGCGCCCCGCACCTCACGGGCAGAGGCCAACGCCCCACACGGCGGCCCCGCACCCGCCCCCACACACAACGGCGAGCCCCCGCACGCCGGTTGCGTGCGGGGGCTCGCCCCTGGTCTGCCGGGCCCTGCCCGATACCGCCGGAGCGGATCGGATCAGAAGAGTCAGAAGACGTGGACCCCGTAGGCGCTCAGCGCCTCGGTCACCGGCTGGAAGAACGTCGTTCCACCGGACGTGCAGTCGCCGCTGCCGCCGGACGTCAGGCCGTACGCGATGCCGCTGTTGGAGTACAGCGAGCCGCCGGAGTCACCGGGCTCGGCGCAGACCGTCGTCTGGATCATCCCGTAGACGATGTCACCGCTGCCGTAGTTGACGGTCGCGTTGAGGGCGGTCACCCGGCCGCTGTGGATGCCGGTGGTGGAACCGCGCCGGTAGACGGTCGTGCCCACGGACGGCGTGGCGGCGCTGGTGATGTCGACGCTGCCCACGGCGCCGGAGACACCGGACGTGTTGGTGTAGCGGACGAGGCCGTAGTCGTTGGTGGGGAAGCTGGAGCCCGCGGTGGTGCCGAGGGTGGTGGTGTGACCCGAGTTCGACCACCAGGTGCCCGCGCCGTCGGTGCAGTGACCGGCGGTCAGGAAGTAGTAATTGCCGCTGCTGTCCTGGACGTTGAAGCCCAGCGAGCAGCGCCAGCTACTCGCATAGATGGCGTCGCCGCCACCGAGCAGCTTGCTGAACTTGCCCGCGGTCCGCTTGATCGTGAGCGCGCCGGCGTTGCCCGCCGCCTGCTCCTTGATCTTCGCGATCTCGGCCTGGGAGACCGTGCTGTCGGCGGTGACGACGACCCGGTTGGTCTTCGGGTCGACGGACCAGGCGGTGCCGGCGACATCGGCGTCGAGCACCGAGTTGCTGGCGCTCTTGAGCTGGGAGGCGCTGAACGTGGTGACGTCAGCCGCGTTCGCGTTGGGGATCGCGATCGCTGCCGCGGCCACGAGGCCGGTGGTGACGGCGACCAGCCGAGTCCGTCTCGTGATGCCGCCGCGGGGGGTGGTGCGCTTGATCCTCACTTGTCGTTCCTCCACATGGGAAGTCGGGGGCCCTCGTGGGGTCGGGCCCGTGAGGCGCAGCCAGAAGGACGACCGTCCGGAATCCGAACGTTGCCGTGCCCCTGACAAGCGCTGAGGGGGAGTATTCGGCCGCACCGATGACGGGCGCAAGAGCGCCTTTCGGCCGCCAACCCTTGAATCAACCATGGGGGAACCTTTAGGTATCCGCCCCGGCGCCGTCCCGGCACGCGGCGCCCGACGGGCCGCCGAACCCCCGCAGACGTCAACTCCCCGCACGTCAGCGCAGGTTGCGCTCCCCCGCCGCGACCGGCACATCGAGGGCATCGCCGTTCGCGGGACAAGGCGCAGCCGACGCACTCCGCGAAGGCGCACGGAAGCAGGAGGGCGCGAACGGGATCAACGGCCGCACGCCCCTCGGCATCGGACCCGCCCGGCCCCTCGGAACCGGAGGCGACAACCACCGTTCCCGCTGGTGAGATCGGCAAGGGTCACCCGCGACGCCCCGCCCACCACGACCGCGCCCCACCCGCACCTCCGCCCGCCCATCAGGCGATGGACGCCACCTTTCCGCCGAAGCCGAACCCGCGCTCCCGCCCGGCCCGCACCCCCGCCCCACTCACCCCCGCACGCCCCGCACCACGCCAAACGGCGTGCCCCACCCCGGCACCGCCCGGCGCGGATCGCCGTCCCCGACGCCGCCCCGGCACCGGGGATGGCCGAAAGTCGCCGTCTGAATAAATCCACCCGCCCCTGCGTACCGGTCCCCCTCCCGGCACACCCGCACTCACCGCTCCTCTCCCGGTGTGGGCAGGCCGAGGTGGGAGCGCAGGGTCGTGCCCCGGTACGCCGTGCGGAAGGCGCCGCGTTCCTGGAGGAGGGGGACCACGCGGTCGACGAAGTCGTCGAGGCCGTCCGGGGTGAGGTGCGGGACGAGGACGAAACCGTCGGCGGCCTCGTGGCGGACGTAGCTGTCGAGTTCCTCGGCGACGGACGCGGGGGTGCCGACGAAGGACGGTCGGCCGCCCGCCTCGATCACGGTCTCCCGGATGGACAGCCCCTTCTCACGGGACAGCGCCCGCCACTTCTCGGCGAGCGCGACGGTGTCCCCGCGCCGGGTCCGGCCCCGCGTGAGCGCGGGGCCCGGTACCGGGTCGATGTCGGGGAGGGGCCCGTCGGGGTCGTAGGAGGAGAGGTCGGCGCCCCAGATCTGCTCCAGGGCGAGGAGCGCGTTCTGCGGGGAGACCTGTCGGCGCCGGACGACGGCGGCCCGTTCGCGTGCGTCGGCCGCCGTGTCACCGAGGACGACGCCGACGCCGGGCATGATCTTGAGGTCGTCCGGGCCGCGCCCGTACCTCGCGAGCCGCCGCTTCACATCGGCGTAGAAGGCGCGCCCCTCCGCCAGGGTGCCGTGCCGGGTGAAGATCACGTCGGCGGAGGCGGCGGCGAACTCCCGTCCCTCGGCGGAGTCCCCGGCCTGGATCACCACCGGGTACCCCTGCGGTGAGCGCGGCACGGTGAACTCACCCGCGATGTCGAAGTGCCGCCCCCGGTGCGCGAACGGCCGCGCGATGCCCTCCGGCGTCCAGGAGTCCCACAACTCCCGTGCGGTGGCGAGGAATTCGGCGGCCCGCTGGTACCGGTCGGCGTGGTCGAGGTAGCCGCCGCGCCGGAAGTTCTCGCCGGTGAAGGCGTCGGAGGAGGTGACCACGTTCCAGGCCGCCCGGCCGCCGCTGAGATGGTCCAACGTGGCGAATCTGCGGGCGAGTTCGTACGGTTCGTTGAACGTCGCGTTGACGGTGGCGGCGAGCCCCAGCCGCTCGGTGACGCCGGACAGCGCGGACAGCACGGTGAGCGACTCGGGGCGTCCGACGACGTCGAGATCGTGGACGCGCCCCTTGTGCTCGCGCAGCCGGAGCCCCTCCGCGAGGAAGAGTAAGTCGAACAGCCCGCGTTCCGCGGTGCGCGCGAGATGCGCGAACGACGCGAACTCGATCTGCGACCGGGACCGCGGATCGGCCCACACGGTGGTGCTGTTGACGCCGGGGAAGTGCGCCGCCAGATGCAGGCGCCGACGCGGCCGAACGGTCATGAGGTGCCCCCGGTCGTGGCGTACCGGTTGGCGGGCCTGGCCAGGGCGAGATGCTCGCGCAGGGTGCTGCCGGGGTAGAACGTGCGGAACAGGCCCCGGTGTTGGAGCAGCGCGACCGTGCCGTTGACGAGGCGTTCCAGGTCCCGGCGTGGTTCGGACGGGGTGAGGTGGAAGCCGTCGACGACGCCGGCGGCGTGCCAGTGGGCGATCAGTTCGGCGAGGTCGACCGGGCCGCCCCGGTACAACGGGCCCTGCACGGTCGGCCGGGGTCCGCCGCCGCCGTGTCCGCGCTCGGCCGCGCACTCACCGCCACCGAGGTCGACGAGGAGGCTCGCGAGGACCCGGAGCGTGCCGGGGTCCCGGCCGAACTCCGCTGCCGTGGAGCGGAGTTGCTGGCGTACGGCGGCCGCCTGGGCCGGGCTGGTGGCCTGCACGAGGGCCACGTCGGCGTACCGGGCGGCGACGGTGCGGGCGGCGCCCTCGGTCGCGTCGACCACCCGCACGGGGTGGCCCTGCGGCGGGCGCGGCACGATGGAGGGGCCCTTCACGGCGAACGTGGTGCCGGTGTAGTCGACGTGGTGCAGCTTGTCCCGGTCGATGAAACGGCCGGTGGGGACATCCCGGATCTCCGCGCCGTCCTCCCAGCTGTCCCACAACCGGGCGGCCACGTCCGCGACTTCACCGGCCTCCTGCCACAACTCCTCGGCGGGCGCGGCGTGTCGGCGCCCGAACAGACGCGCCTCGCCCTCGGTGCCGGACACGTCGATCCGCCAGCCGGCCCGGCCCCGGCTGACCCAGTCGAGGGTCGCGACGGCGGCCTGTACGTGGAACGGCTCGGTGTGGGTGGTCGTGACGGTGGGCACCAGGCCGATCCGGGTGGTCGCGGGCGCCACCCGGGACAGGACGGCGAGCGCGTCGGGCCCGGGGCGGCCGAAGGAGTCGTTGAGCGTCACGAAGTCCAGTCCGCCGCGCTCGGCGAGCCGCACCGACTCCAGGTGACAGCTGCCGTCGTAGGACGCCTCGTGGTCGACGGCGGCGGCCAGATGCAGCAGCCCCCGGCCGTGCGTTGAGGTCATGGAAACCCTTCCGAAGAGACCTTCCGGGACGGGAGGTCAGAGAACCTTGGACAGGAAAGCCCGCGTCCGTTCCTGTGCCGGGGCGTCCAACACCCTTCCTGGCGGCCCCTGTTCGACGATCCTGCCGTCAGCCATGAACACCACGGTGTCAGCGACCTCGCGGGCGAATCCGATCTCGTGCGTGACGACGATCATCGTGGTGCCGGTGCGCGCCAAGTCCCGCATGACGTCGAGGACTTCACCGACCAGTTCGGGGTCGAGCGCGGAGGTCGGTTCGTCGAAGAGGAGCAGCTTCGGCTCCAGGGCGAGCGCGCGGGCGATGGCCACGCGCTGTTGCTGACCGCCGGAGAGCAGCTTCGGGTAGGCGTCGGCCTTGTCCGCGAGCCCCACCCGGTCGAGGAGGCGGCGGGCGGCGGCCTCGGCCTCCTTGCGGGGGCGTTTCAGCGCGTGGACGGGCGCCTCGACGACGTTCTCCAGGACGGTCAGATGCGGGAACAGATGGAAGTGCTGGAAGACGAAGCCGATCCGGGTGCGCTGTTTCAGCACCTCGCGCTCGGGGAGTTCGTGGAGTTTCCCGCCGGAGCGCCGGTAGCCGATCTGCGCGCCGTCCACGCTGATCGTGCCCCGGTCCACCTTCTCCAGGTGGTTGACCGTGCGCAGCAGCGTCGACTTGCCCGACCCGGACGGGCCGAGGACGACGGTGACCTCCCCGGCGCGCACCTGGAGGTCGATGCCCCGGAGCACGTCGAGCGCGCCGAAGCTCTTGTGGACGGACCTGATGTCGACCATGACGCTCATCGCGGGAGTCCTTGCGGTAGTCGAGTGGACGGGCGGGCGGCCCCGGCCGACCGGGGCAGGCGGCTCATGGCGCCTCACCCGCATCCAACTCCCGTTCCTCGTCGGCCTGTTCGCGCAGGAACTCCAGCGCGGCCCGTGCGGTCGCGTCGTTCTGCCGAAAGGCGGGGCCGCCGGTGCGGGGCCGGGTGAAGGCGCCGGGCGCCCGGGCGTCGGTGTGCGGGCCGAGGGCGAAACGGCGCGGATGCGGGCGTCCGTCGCGGTCCAGAATGCGGCCGTCGGCGGGGTCGACCCGCAGCAGCCCGTCCGGCGTCTCGGTGGCGCCGTCGGCGTGCAGGGCGCGCAGCAGGCTGTCCCGGGCGCGGCCGAGGGTCGGCTCGGGCAGCCGCGCCTCGGCCAGGGCACGGGCCTCGACGACGGCACCCGGCACGGTGGGACTCGACGCCCGGAACACCCCGTCCTCGGCGGTGACGACGGTGTCGGCGCCCAGGAACCTCACCACCCCGGCGCGGGACAGGGCCAGCAGTTGCCGCAGCCGGGGTCCGGGCGGGCCGGAGGCGAGGTAGCTGAAGAAGCCGTGCCACCAGGGCCCGATGCCGCCGAGCCGGATCAACTGCCCGTACACGGAGAGGAGTCCGAGGAAGACGGCCAGATCCTCGCTGTGCCCGGGATCATGACGTCGCGTCAAGTCCCGTTCCACGTAGGCCCGCAGCCCCTCCTGGAACTCCTCGTGGGACCCGTACCGCACGCCCTCCAGGGGCCGGTCCAGCGCGTCCAGGTCGAGGCGGTCGGCGGGGTCGGGCACGGCGGAGGCGATGAGCGCGGCCCGTTCCGAAGTGCCTTCGGCGGCCGCGTACTTGGCCTCGAAGACGTCCCAGGCCACGCTGGTGCGCTCCGGGTGGACGGCGAAGAGCCGGTGGTAGTGGGCGAACCCCAACTCCTTCTCCACCAGCGGCCAGATGTCGGCCCGGAACTCGAACCCGCCCTCCCGGGACAGCAGTTCGTCGACCTGCGCGGGTCCGAAGAACCTCGGCAGCGGCGGCCGTTCGCCCGTCCAGTCGTAGCCGATCTTCGAGTGGTACGGCACCCCGCGCCGCGACCCGACGTACAGCACCGGCTCCCGCCCGGACGGCACATAGGTGTCACCGTCGTAGCGCCCGCCCCGCCCCTCGGTGACCAGCGCCATCAGGTCGACGAAGGCCAGGCCGAACCCGCGGACCAGGACCGGTTCGCCCGCCCGGAGCGCGGACAGGTCGCTGTCGGCGGTGAAGTCGGGCGGCAGATGGACCAGCCCGTGCGTGCCGGCGTAGGCGGCCAACGCGGCCTGCTCCGCGTCGAGTTCGGCGTCGAGGTGCCCCATCGTGAGCACCACCAGGTCGGCCACCAGCGGGCGCGGCCGGTCCTGGAGCCACACCTGCTGACCTCCCTCGGGCGCCCCGGTCACCCGCACCGCGCGCCGGACATGGTGGTGGACGGTGATCCCGTCGGGCAGGGCGGCGACGGCCTGTTCGTGCACCCAGCTCAGGTAGTCGCCCTGCAACCGGCGGTCCGCGAAGAGCCGGCCCTCGACCCCGGCCCACTCGTGCAGCGTGGGCCCCTCCCGCACCGGGCCCGCCATGACCACCGTCTCGTCGGTGAACATGGTGACGTCCTCGGCATGGGAGTTCATCCACAGCAACGGCGACTGCGCCCGCCGCCAGATCCGCCCGGCGCCCGGCGGATGCGGGTCGACGAGGTGGATGTCGAGGCCCGAACCGGCGTACAGCTCAGGGGCGTTGGCGGCGATCCGCTCGATGAGACCGGTCCCCCGCGGACCGGCCCCGACGATCACCAGGCTGGGTTTCATCGGGTGCGCCCCGCTCCGCGCGCGTAGCGCTTCTCGACGTAGTGCTGGCCCACGCTCAGCACCGAGGTGACGACGGTGTACCAGAGGGTCGCCACCATCAGCAGCGGGATCACCTGGTAGGTGCGGTGGTAGATCAACTGGGCGGAGAACAACAGGTCGTTGACGGCGATGACACTGACGATGGAGGTGCCTTTGAGGGTGCCGATCAGCATGTTCCCGGCGGGCGGCACGATGGCGCGCATCGCCTGCGGGAGCACGATCCGCCGCCAGCGCCGCCACCGGCTCAGGCCGAGCGCCTCGGCGGCCTCGATCTGACCCCGGTCGACGGAGAGGATGCCGCCGCGCACCACTTCGGCGGCGTACGCGGCCTCGTGCAGGGTGAGTCCGACGATCGCCACGGTCACCGGACCGAGCAGATCCACGGTCCGTACCCCGAACAGCACCGGGTACAGCGCCCCGATGTTGAACCACAACAGCAGCTGCACCAGGATCGGGATCGACCTGAACAGCCACACGTATCCCCAACTCACCGCTCTCAGCACGGGGTTGGCGGAGAGTCGGCAGGCGGCGAGCAGGGTGCCCAGGGCGAAGCCGAGGACCATCACGACGGCGGTCAGCCACAGCGTGAGCCACAGTCCGCGCAGCACCGAGTCCGCGGTGAAGTAGGCGGCGACGACGTCCCATTGGAAGGCCTGGTTGCGCAGCACCGACTGGACGACGACGGCGAGCAGCCCGAGCACGACGGCCGCGGCGGCCCACTGCCCGTAGCGGCGCTGCGCAACGATCGGCAGGACATCGGCCGGTGCGGCGGTGGCGGGTTCTTGGGCGAGGGTGTCGGATGACATGCGAGGCTCCGTGGTGGGACCCCTGCTCGATCGACGCCGGGCGTGGGGGATGGCGAACACGGGTGGTGCCTTCACACGGACGCGCCTCGACGGCGCGCTACGGCCGAGCCCCTCAGCAGGGCCGTCCGTCGACTGTACGGCGCCGTTTCCCCCAACTGTCAAGGCTGTCCATGATGTGAACGGTACGTCTCAAGTCGTTGACGGAGATTCGGAGACCTGTTCCACTGGGCCCATGCATCCACAGCAGTGGCTGGTCACGCGCTCCCACATCGACTTCGGTCGCGTGTGGTCCTCTTCCTGTTGAGCCGACCCGCCGCGTGCCAGGTCCGCTGACCGGACCGGACGCTCTCAGCGCTTCGTCGCTCCGCCTTCACACGCGCTCCCCTCCCCTCGCGCCCCCTTTTTTCTCCTCCTCTCTTCCAGGAGACCGCACCCATGCGCACGCCTTCGCGCGCCCGGTTCCTCACCCCGTTCGCCCTGATCACCTCGGCGACCCTGCTGCTCACGGCCTGCGGCTCGGGCTCGGACACCGGCGGTGACACCGTCGGCAAGGCGGCCGGGGCCGACCAGATCCCCACCACGGACGTCGTCTCCGGCATCGCCGAGGACCCGGCGTCGGCGAAACTCCTGCCCGCCCGCACCACCTCCCTGACCCTCGCCCTCAGCGTCGGCGGCACCCCGCCCGGCACCACCTATCTCGCCGACGGCACCACGCTGACCGGCCAGGACGTCGATTTCGCGGACGCGGTGGCAAAGGTGCTCGGCATCCGCCTGAAGACCGAACAGGCCAGCTTCGAAGCGATCCTGCCCGCCCTCGACAGCGGCAAGTACGACGTCGGCGCCAGCAACTTCGGCGTGACCGACGAACGGCGCAAGACCATCGACTTCGTCACTTACATCAACGACGGCCAGGGCTTCGCCACCCGCGACGACAGCAAGCTCGGCAAGGTGACCGACCTCAAGCAGCTGTGCGGTCTGAACGTCGCGACCGGCGCCGGCACCACCTTCGAAGCGACGCTGGAGGAGAACAAGCACCTGTGCACGGACGCCGGGAAGAAGGCGTACCAGGTGCAGACGTACAGCGAGCAGGGCGCGATCTGGTCCTCGCTCCAGCAGGGCCGCAGCGACATCGTGATGTCCACGATCAACGGCCTGCGCTACGCGGTCTCCCAGCAGAGCGGCGTGAAGTTCCTCAACGAATTCCACCGTCTCGATGTCGGCTTCGCCTTCAAGAAGCACAGCGACCTGGCCCCGGCGTTCCGGTCGGCGGTCAACAAGCTGATCGCGGACGGCAGTTACGCGAAGATCCTCAAGAAGTGGGGAACGACGGCGTCGGCGATCCCCACGTCCCAGATCTCCCCACCGGAGTTGAAGGGCTGACACCTCAACCCCGCACGCGGACCAGGGGCGTGGACCCGGCTGCACGGACCCACGCCCCTCACCCTCACGGCGCTCCCGGCGTCAACGCACCAGCGCCGCCTTCCTCCTGGAGTCGGTCCGCACCCCGACGACCCGGTCCATCAGCGCGCCGAGCACATCGCGTACGGACCCCCGGTCCCGCGCGTCGCACTCCAGGACCGGCACCACGTCCCCGAGCCCCAGCGCCTCCCGTACCTCCTCGGGGTCGAAGCGGTCGGCGCCGTCGAATCGGTTCACGGCGAGGACGAACGGCTGCCCCTGCGCCTCGAAGTAGTCGACGGCCGGGAAACACTCCTCGATCCGCCGGGTGTCCACGAGGACGACCGTACCGAGCGCCCCCTCCACCAGGTCGTCCCAGAGGAACGAGAACCGGTCCTGTCCGGGCGTCCCGAACAGGTACAGCGCGATGGTCGGGTCGAGGGTGATCCGCCCGAAGTCGAGCGCGACCGTCGTCGTGGTCTTCGACTCGACACCCTCCAACGAGTCGACGCCGATGGACACTTGGGTCATCGCCGCCTCGGTGTCGAGGGGTTCGATCTCCGAAATGGCCCCGATGAACGTGGTCTTGCCGACCCCGAGGCCGCCGCTCACCACGATCTTCACGGCGAGCGGAACGATCCTGTCAGAGCGCCCGGACATGGTCCCTGATCCTTTCCAGCATCGGGAGCGGCAGCTCCGCGGGGTGCCGGCACATGAGCCGGCCGGCCACGACGAGATCGGAGATCAGCACCTTGGCGACCCCGAGCGGCACCCCGACCTTGAACGCCACCTCGGCGACCGTGGTCGGCTGCGCGCACACCGCGACGATGTGCCGGCGCTCGAACTCCAGCGTCTCGTCCGGTCCTTGAACGGCGACGACGAGCGTCTCCAGGCGCAGGTCCGCCCGCGTCGGCTCGGCGCGACCGCCGGTGATGATGAACGGCCGCACGAACGTCGCGTCCTCCACGGGGGGTACGTCCCCGGACCCGCCACCGTTCACCGGGGCAACGCCTGCCGCAGATCGGCGATGAGCGCCGGGTTCAACAGATCGCCCGCGCGTTCGGCGAGCACGGCCATCTCGTAGCCGACGAGGCCGAGTTCACCACTGCTGTCGGCGAGGACGCCGAGACAGCTGCCGTCACGCACCGCGGAGACCAGCAGGAAACCGCGCCCCATCTCGACGTGCCGCCCGGCCACGCCACATCCCGTATACGGCGCGACCGATTCGGCACGGCCGATACGGCACGGCCGACGGGACAACCGGGGCGGCCGACCGACGGGACAGCCGGGGCGGCCGGGGCGGCCGGCCGACGGGACAGCGGGGGGGCGGCGGCTCAACAGCCGCAGTCGCACCCGCAATCACAGTCACAGCAATCGCACCCGTCGCAGCAGCCCCCGCAGTCCGGGCAGCAGTCGCCGCAGTCGCCGCAGCCGTCGCACTGCTCGCACAGCCCGTCCCGGCGCTTACGGCTCCACGGGTCCTCGAACTGGCCGCAGCACATCTGGCAGGTGCAGGCGAGCCCCACCCACACCGCGCACCCCGCGAGCAGCCCGCGCGGATCACGGCGCGGAGACCCCGGGGGCAGCGGGGCACCGGGACCACCGGGCGGCGCCTGCGGAAACGACGCCGATGGCGCGGCGTCGTGCGCGCAGCCGGTGCGGAAGGCGCGGTCGACGGAGGCGGCGAGTTCCTGCACGAGGAGCCGGTGGGCGAGGGCGCCGTCGGTGAACTCGGCCTCGCGCAGGACGAGTCGGATGCCGTGCAGGGCGTCGTCGGCGAGCCTGCGGGCCTCGGTGAGGGGCGTCCCGGTGGCCGTGAGCGGGTTCCAGGCGCCCGACGCGGCGTCGGCGTCCCGGTCCTCCACGGCGTCCAGGAGGTGCGCGAGCCGCCCGAAGAGCCGCCCCGCCTCGGACAGGGGCGGCGCGTTGCCGGGCCGCCCGGCGAGATGGGCGGTGTGCGCGAAGGCGGCCGCGGTGGCCGTCTCCGTCGGCTCGGTGACCGTCAGGATCGGCGTGCCGGGCCCGGCGAGGCCCTCGATGCCGAGTTGCCGTTCCACGGAGTCGACGAGCACCGCCGTGTCGAAGCCGACGTCGGCGCCGGTCCTGGCACCGGCGCCGCCCCAGCGGGCGGCCACCCGGCGGGCGGCGAGGGCGACCGGCGCGCGGCCCAGCAGCCCGTCCCCGTCGGCGAGATGGTCGCGCACCTTGGCCGAGGCGAGGACCAGCGAGACGGCGGCGGCGAGCCGGGCGCCCTCGCCCCGCGCGACGGACGCGGTGCGCATCCCGCGCAACGGGCACGGCCCGGCCGTTCGGCGCTCCGCCGCCGCCCGCTCGGCCTGAGCCTCCGTCAGGACCGAGAGCAGCAGCCCGTCATAGTTCGTCACCACGCGCGCGAACTGGCCGTGGTCGGTGCGCAGCGCGAGGCAGAGTCCGCACAGATGCGCCATCCACTGGGCGTTGAGACGCTCACCGAGCCGGTGCCGACACGGCCTCACCATTCCGAACATGCGCGTTTCCCCCCGGACATACAGGACATTCAGACGGTCTGATCAGGCGCTGAACGGTCGCAAAGTAACAAGCACGGTATCTCCCGTTACGTTCACCCGTACGACGCATCCGTCACCCGTACGCCGTGAAGAATCATATTTCACTCACAGTCAGCAGTGGTGTACGACGGGACCCTTGGGGCATCCGGCCTCTCGACGTATTCGCTGTGCACCAGTACCGTCACAAACCCCCCGCACGGCGTCTAACCACTTGGCACGCCGTCCGCATCATGGATGACCATAGGGATGCGGAAGACAAGACAGACCGCTGTGAGAGGAGGCGTCCATGGGATCGGTACGCAAGGCAAGTGCCTGGCTTGGCCTCGTCGACGACAACGACGACGAGCGTTACTACGACGACGACTACTCCGATGGGACCGAGCAGCCCAGGGAGGCCTGGGTCACCGACCCTCGGGTCAAGGTGGCCGAGGACCTGGCCGAGCAGAAGGACCGCCGGATCGGCACGGTCACCCCGGACAGCTTCCGGGACGCCCGCGCCATCGGCGAGCTGTTCCGCGAGGGTGTCCCGGTCATCATGAACCTGACCGCGATGGACGCGACCGACGCCAAGCGCGTGGTCGACTTCGCGGCCGGGCTCATCTTCGGGCTGCGCGGTTCCATCGACCGGGTGTCCAACCGCGTCTTCCTGCTCACGCCCGCCGACACGGAGATCGTCAGCGGCGAGCCGGCGGCGCACCGGTCGGACGGGTTCTTCAACCAGAGCTGAGGCAGGGCCGCTCACCGGCCCTGCCCCGCGCAGGGTTTCACCGGAAGGCGTCAAGTCCGGTGAGCGCCTTGCCCAGCACGAGCTGGTGCATCTCGACGGTCCCCTCGTACGTCAGCACCGACTCCAGATTGGTCGCGTGCCGCATGACGGGGTATTCGAGGGAGATCCCGTTGGCCCCGAGGATCGTCCGCGCCGTACGGCAGATCTCGATCGCCTCGCGGACGTTGTTGAGTTTGCCGAAGCTGACCTGCTCGGGACGCAGGCGGCCGGCGTCCATGCGGCGCCCCAGGTGGTGGGCGAGCAGGATTCCCTTGTGCAGTTCGACCGCCATGTCGGCGAGTTTGGCCTGGGTGAGCTGGAAGCCCCCGATGGGCCGACCGAACTGCTCCCGCGTCTTCGCGTAGTCGAGGGCGGTCTCGAAGCAGCTGCGTGCGGCGCCCATCGCGCCCCAGACGATGCCGTAGCGGGCGTGCGACAGACAACTGAGCGGCCCCCGCAGCCCCGTGACCTCCGGCAGCACGGCGTCACCGGGCAACCGCACGTCGTCGAGCACGAGTTCACTGGTGACGGAAGCGCGCAACGACCACTTGTGCTTGATCTCCGGCGCCGCGAACCCCGGCGTCTCCGTGGGCACCACGAACCCCCGAATCCCGCCCTCGGTCTGCGCCCACACCACGGCGACGGCGGCCACGGAGCCGTTGGTGATCCACATCTTGCGCCCGTTGAGCACCCAGTCGGCGCCGTCGCGCCGGGCGTACGTGCGCATCCCCGCGGGGTCGGAGCCGTGGTCGGGTTCGGTGAGCCCGAAGCATCCGATGGCCTCACCGGTGGCCATCCGGGGCAGCCAGTGCTGCTTCTGCTCCTCGCTCCCGAACCGGTGGATCGCGTACATGGCGAGGGACCCCTGCACCGACACGAGCGACCGAATCCCGGAGTCGGCGGCCTCCAACTCCAGGCAGGCAAGACCGTATTGAACGGCGCTGGCGCCCGCGCAGCCGTAGCCGCTGAGCGACATCCCGAGCGCCCCGAGGCTCCCCAACTCCCGGGCCAGTTCCCGAATCCCGGGCAACTCCCCGGCCTCGTACCACTCCCCCACATACGGCACGACCCGCTCCCGCGCCCACCCCCGCACGACCCCCCGAACATCCAGATCCTCGACGCCGAGCAGCTCATCGATCCCGAGCGGATCAGCCGAATCAAACCCCATCAAAACCCTCCAAACCAAGCACCGCCAGCCCCCTCCACCCCAGAAGCTACGACCCCCCACACCCCCCGTCCACCAACAAACAAGGCAAGCCCCTCACCCACAGCCACAAACGACGCACAAACGCGACAAGAACGCACCCACACCCGCCAACGAACCCCCACCCCCACGAGCGACGCAAGCCTCCCGGCCCACAGTCACAGACGGCGCGCAGGCACGACAAGAACGAACCCGCACCCGCCAACGAACGCCCGCCCCCACGAGCGACCCCGGCCTCCCAGCCAACAGTCACGGGCGGCGCGTGGGCGGGGCAAGGACGGCCCCACGGCGCCGCACCCGCCAACGAACCCCCACCCCCACGGGCGACCCCGGCCTCCCAGCCGACAGTCACGGGCGGCGCGTGGGCGGGCAAAAGACGGACCCACGGCGCCGCACCCGCCGACGAACCCCCGCCCCCACGGGCGACCCGAGCCCCCCGGCCGACGGCCATGGGCGGTGCGTGGGTGGGCAAAGGGCGGGACGCCGGGGCCGGCGTCAGACCGAGACCCGCGCCTCCGCGGACTCCCGAGGCGCAGGCACCCCCACACCCCCACCCACCTCACACTGCATCACCCGCGGCAACCGCAACGCCATCACCGCCCCGAGCACCAACAACCCCGCACTGACGAACAACGTCACATGCAGCCCGTGCACGAACGCGTCCCGCGCCGCAACGCGCAGGGCGACTCCCGCAGGCCCCCCGAGCCGCCCGGCGACGTCGTAGGCCTCCCCGAGCGAATGCCCCGCAGCGGCGGACGCGGACGCCGGCACCCCGCGCACGGACGCGAGCCCGGGCGCGTACGCGGCGTTCATGACGCTGCCGAGCAGCGCGATGCCCATCCCGGCGCCGAGCTGGTACGACGTCTCGCCGATCGCCGCCGCCCCACCCGCCTGCTCCGGCGGAGCCTCACTGAGCATCGACTCGTACGCCCCGAACAACGTCATCTCCAGGCCGAAGCCGAGCAGCACGAACCCGAGGAGCAGCAGCCCCGGGTTGTCGACGGCGCCCATCGCGGTGAGCAGCAGCACGGAGACGGCGGTGAGGCAGAACCCGACGCACACCATCCGGCGCGGCCCGAACCGCCGCAGCATCCGCGCCCCGGCGAGCCCCGAGGCCATCGCGGCGAACGTCAGCGGCAGCAGCCGCAGCCCGGTCTGCAACGGGGACAGGCCGAGGACGAGTTGCAGGTACTGGGCGGCGATCAGTTCGAGGCCGACCAGCGCGAGCATGGCCAGCACGATGCAGCCGACGGAGGTGCTGAACGCGGGACGGGAGAACATCCGCAGGTCCACCAGGGGATGCGCGCGTCGCCGTTGCCGACGTACGAAGAGGACGAGCAGCGCCGCGCCCACGACCAGGGGCGCCACGGTGAGGACGTTCACGACCGGCTCCCCGCCCCCGAGCCGCTTCACGCCGAAGACCATGCCGAACAGGCCACCGGCGGCCATCAGCGCGCCGACCACGTCCCAGGGGCCGTCGGCACTGCCGCGCGACTCGGGCAGCACCAGCCGTCCCACGGGGAGGCTGATCAGCATCAGCGGGATGTTGACGAGGAAGACCGAGCCCCACCAGAAGTGTTCGAGGAGGAACCCGCCGAGCAGCGGTCCCGCGGCGGCGCCGACGGCGGCCACGGCGCTCCACAGGCCGATGGCGACGGCCCGTTCGCGCCGGTCGGGGAAGACCTGGCGGAGGATGGAGAGCGTGGCCGGCATGATCATGGCGCCGCCGACGCCGAGCAGCGCCCGGGCCAGGATCAGCACCTGGGGGTCCTGGGCGAGGGCGGCGATCCCGGAGGCGACCCCGAACAGGGTGTAGCCGAGGAGCAGGATGCGGCGGCGGCCGACCCGGTCGCCGAGCGTGCCGAAGAGGATCAGCAGCGAGGCGCAGACCAGCGGATAGACGTCGACGATCCAGAGCAGTTCGATCGCGCCGGGTCTGAGGTCCTCGGTGACGGCGGGCACGGCGACGTGCAGCACGGTCGCGTCGACCGCGACCAGCAGCAGGCTCACGCACAGGACGACGAGAACGACCCAGCGGTTGGCACCGGCCCCGGCCGCCCGACGGCGCAGCGCTGCGGCAGCCGTGGTCGTCCCGGACATGTCGTACCTCCCAGATGTTCCTCGCCTTCGGCGGGTTCACGGGGTGGGGACTCCCCGTGACTCGGCCGGGGAGGAGCGGTGGTCCCCGGCCCGCGCACCGTTGGCGAGTGACACGCAGCGTACGCGAGTTCGCGCGTCGGCCACGTGGCGGACCTCTCAGAGCCCCCGCCCAGCCGTGTGGTGTACGCCACTCTCCACCGGTCCCGTCACGCAGCGTCCGGAGGGCGGGTACCGTGCGCCGTCGATAATCGGTGCCGTGATCGAACGTGAACCGCGTGCCGCGCCGCCGGGCGCCCTGCGCCGCGCCGCCCCCGCCCTCCTCGGGTACCTGGCCGTCCGCGCGCTGGGGCTGCTGGCGCTGATGGGGTGGAGCGGGGCGCGCGGCACGAGCGCGTACACGTTGTTGACGGCCCGCTGGGACGCCCTGTGGTACAGCCGGGTGGCCGGGAACGGGTACGGCTACGAGGTGCGGCTCCCGAACGGCGATGTCCACTCCGACCTGGCGTTCTTCCCGCTGCTTCCGTGGCTGGAGCGGGGGTTGGCGGCGGTGACGCCCCTGTCGTACGCGGACGCCGGTCTCGTCGTCGCGCTGCTGTCCTCGTTGGTCGCGGCCTGGGGGATCTTCGCGGTCGCGGACCATGTGTACGGGCGCCGGGCGGGTGGGTGCGCGGTGCTGGTGTGGGCGCTGCTGCCGGTCGGGATCGTGCAGTCGATGGCGTACAGCGAGTCCCTGTTCACCGCGCTCGCCGCGTGGTCGCTGTACGCGGTCCTGACCGGCCGTTGGGTGAGCGCGGGCCTGCTGGCGCTGCTCGCGGGCCTGACCCGGCCGGTCGGCCTCGCCCTGGTCGCCGCGATCTGGGCGGCCGCCCTCACCTCGTTCCTCCACGAGCCCTCGTCGTCCCAAGGCGCCCCCTCTCCTGCCCGGGCTCCCTCCTCCCCGTCGGGTACCTCTTTCGGGGTACCCCGGAGCGCGGCCATCTCGCCCAGCGCGCGCCCCTCATCGCACGCCCTCTCGCGCGCGCCCCACTCCGGCGCATCCCGCACCCGACGCGCCCTCGGCATGCTGTTCGCGCCCCTGGGGGCCGCCGGTTACGTGCTGTGGGTCGGCTTCCACACCGGCCTGGGCCCCCTGGGCTACCTGGACGTCCAGGCGGGCTG
Source organism: Streptomyces sp. NPDC091279 (assembly GCF_044757465.1). NCBI lineage: Bacteria > Bacillati > Actinomycetota > Actinomycetes > Kitasatosporales > Streptomycetaceae > Streptomyces > Streptomyces sp. NPDC091279. The sequence continues at coordinate 394,558 of NZ_JBIVVA010000009.1, forward strand.
GCGCAACGGGTTCGACGGCGGCTGGGCCTTCGCCCGTTTCATCGCCGGGAAGTTGACGTCGTTCCCGGCGGTGTTCGCGGGGCTCGCCCTGATCGTCGGTGTGGTCCTGCTGCTGTGGCTGTACGTCACCTGCGTCCGGCAACGGCAGCCGCTCGCGCTGCTGGTGTACGCGGGTGTCGTCACCGCGCTGGCGTTGTGCGCGTCGAGCTACTTCGGCTCGAAGCCCCGGCTGCTGCTGCCCGCGTTCCCGCTGCTGTTCCCGCTCGCCCTGGCGCTGGCCCGGCTGCGGACCCGCCCGGCGGCGCTGGTGGTGGGCGCCGTCGCGGTGGCGTCGGCGGCGTACGGGGCGTTCTGGCTGAACGGCTCGGGGCCGCCCTGAGCGTCCGGGTACTCCCGGTGAGCGTCCGCAGAAGTGCGGGCCAGGATTCGGTGAACGAATTCATAATCCGGATAAAATTTCCCCCCGGAATGATCAAAGGAAATGCAGGAGAGGATCGTTCAGGATTGCGGATTCTCGGGAAATAAACGCCCGCCTGAGAGGAATCCCACATCACATCGTCATCACAAAGACGCTGATTCGCCCGGGAACACAGCTCACTCGCTGTAACGTCGATTGGGTGCGTACCGAACGAAACCTCACCCGTCTGGACCGGGTGTTCGCCAGGCTGGACCGTGAGCCGGAACGGCCGGCGCACATCGACGTGCCCAGAATGAGCAGACACCGGGTCGCACTGTTCGCCGGAACACTCGCCTTCTATCTGGCGATCGTGTGGGCCGTGGTGATCACTTCCTGGCTGGTCCGTCTCGACTGGCAGGTCATGTTCTTCCGGCCGTACCAGCAGTGGGCGGGCATCCACTGGTTCGTCGACTACTACGTGGTCCTCGGCCAGCGCGGCCCCACCGCGGTGATGGTCGCGGCCTGGCTCGGCTGGCGTTCCTGGCGGCAGCACACGCTGCGTCCGCTGCTCACGCTCGGTGCCTCGCTGCTGCTGCTCAACAGCACGGTGGGCGCGGCGAAGCTCGGCATGGGCCGCCTGGGACCGCACTACGCGACGACCATCGGGGCCAACGAGATGGGTCTCGGCGGCGATATATTTCCCAGCGGTCACACCGCCAACGCCGTGGTGACCTGGGGAATCCTGGCCTACCTCGCCTCCACGCCGAGAGCGCGGCGCTGGCTGTCCGCCCTCTCCGCGGTGACCTCGCTGGGCGTGGGCATGGCCACCGTCTACCTCGGTACGCACTGGCTGAGCGATGTGCTTCTCGGGTGGGCCGCCGGGCTGTTGATCCTGCTGGCGCTGCCCTGGTGCGAGCCGTTGATCGCCCGCGCGGAGGTCGCCCTCTTCGATCTGCGCGACCGCTGGCGGGCCCGTCGCGGCGCCCTCGCCCCGGTGCCGGCCGCTCCGGTCGGCGCCCCCGTGATGATCAAGCCGCGGACCGTCACCGCCCAGGACGAGGCGGCCGCCCGCGAGACGGTCTCCGGCACCGGCCGGGCCGCCCGCACCCCCGCCTACCACCTGGCCCCGGTGCCGCACACCACGCGCGGCGAGCGCACCCCGGTCACCCCGATCGGCAGCCGTCGGCCGCCGCACGCCGACCGTATCCCGCGCTCGGCGCCGACCTCCACCGCCCGCCCCCTGACGGGCAACTGACCGGCGCACGACCGAGCTGCGGGGCCGGTACGCACCCCCTGTCCGCGCAGCCGAAGGCCCCGGTCCCCACCACGGGACCGGGGCCTTCGTCATGCCGTACCGGCTGTCGGTGCCGGCCCGTTCAGCCCTTCCAGGCCCGGGTCACCCGGCCGTGCTCGACCTCGAAGTTCAGCCGGCCCACGCGGTACTCCATGGTGATGATCGTCCCCGGCGGCAGGGAGCGCACCGTGGTCCAGCCGCGCTCCCGCGCGCGGTGCTCGGCGTCGGCCGTGCCGAGGCCGACATAGCCGTCCGGACTGTCCTGGGGCTCCGGCTGCGGAGTGGGTATCGGTGCCATACCGCCACGCTAGGCCCCCCGGCGCGAGCGGGAAAGCCGGGACGGTCGCCGAGGGCCGCGCGCACCTCTCCGGTCACGCTTCTGTCACAGGATCACGACACGCGTTTCGGTCGAACTCCCTCACACGATCGAGCGGTTCAAGCCGACTTCCGCGCGCCATTCCGGGCCGCTCCCATGTAATTCACAGGCGCTGTGCGGGACCCATGAATATCGCTCCGCCACCCCTCACGCCCCCGGCCGGAATACGCCCCGAGAACAGCCCTGGAGGGTCCCGGAAAACCCCTTTCCCAGCCGATTTCGCACGGGCGCCCGAAAACTGACAGCCCGTAAGAAATACCCGCCTCCCTCACCGCGTCCCCGTGGGCCGGGCCGAGGCGGGCGGGCCGAAGACGACACGCTCGGGGACCGGCGGCAGAGCGCGTCCCGAGCCCTTCGGGATGACCAGCAGGGTGCCGACGTTCAGCAGCTCCGGACGGCTGCCGACCATGTCCTTGTTGACCTCGTACAGCCCCTGCCAGCCGCCCCGGACGCCGTACTTGCGCGCGATCGACGCGAGGGTGTCACCGGGCTTCACCGTGTACACGCGGCCCGCGAGGCCGTACCGCTTGGAACACTCCGGCCAGGCCTCCCAGCCCTGCACGGCGAGCACCTCCTGCCCGACGGCGATCTGCTGGGCGCGGGTGGCGAGGTCGGCGCGCGCGGCATACCCGAGGCCGCCGAACTCCTTCCAGGTGGGCTGCCAGAATTGCAGGCCGCCGTAGAAGCCGTTGCCGGTGTTGGCGTCCCAGCGGCCGCCGCTCTCGCAGTCGGCGACGCAGCCCCAGGGCCACTCGTCGCCCGCGCACGGGTAGGGCACGCGCGCGGGGGGCCGGGGCGCGGCCTCGGCGGTGCCGGGCAGGAACACGGCGAGCAGGGCGGCGGCGAGGGCGATCGGGATGCGGGGCATCGGGCCACGCTAGGCAGCGCGGGCGGCGGGGTGGTCGTGGCGCGTCCGGGACGGCCGCGGGCCCCACCCGGTCGGAGGACCGGGCGGGGCCCGTACCGGGGCCCGCCGCGCGTCAGAGGTTGAGCTGCTGCCCGGGGACGATCAGGTCGGGGTCGCCGCCGATGACGGCCTTGTTGGCCGCGTAGAGCCGCTGCCAGCTGGTGCCGTGCAGGTCGGCGATGGTGCTCAGGGTGTCGCCCCGGCGCACGGTGTAGTCGCCGTCGGCGCCGCGCGAGGCGCTGCGGGACGCGCTGTCGGAGGAGCGGTTCTGCTGCTTCGACGAGGTCGACTCCGTCGTGGACCTCGGGGCCGAGGTCCTCGGGGTCTGCTTCGGCGCCGACCCGGTGCGCGGCGCGGAGGCCGCGGGGGCGTTGCCCGAGGCTCCGGCGCGGGCCGAGCAGACCGGCCAGGCGCCCCAGCCCTGCGCGGCCTGGACCTTGGTGGCGACGGCTATCTGCTGCTCCCTGGTGGCCCCGTCGGCGGTGGCCGCGTAGGCCGAACCGCCGTAGGCGCGCCAGGTACTGGCGGAGAACTGGAGTCCGCCGTAGTAGCTGTTGCCGGTGTTGATGTGCCAGTTGCCGCCGCTCTCGCACTGGGCGATGCGGTCCCACACTCCGCCGTCCGCCGCGGCGGCGTTGCCGCTCGCGGCCAGCAGTCCGAGGGGGGCGAGCAGGGCTGCCCCGGCGAGGACCGCCGTCGTACGCGTCTTACGGACGTTGTCGCGGGTGTTGTCGGCACATGCGGACATGTAATTCCCTCTCCGAACGCACGGGGTCCCCCAAGGTGGTGCGGGCTCGCGGCACTTGGGCCGGTCGCCGCGCTCCACCCCGTCCGCCGACGGTGGTGCGTGGTGCTGGTCGTGCTGGTCGTGCTGGGTGCTGTCGGCTCGCCGGTCCTGCTGGCGTGCCGGGGGTGTCGGCGGACGTTCCCGAGCGGTGCTCTGTGCACTCGGCGGAGGAATCTAGGGAGCGGGGGGAGTCCACGACAACCAACGGGCCGTCAGCCCAGGCCAGTTCGGGGTTACCGACGGTATCGGCCATTTTCGGACACCCACTTCATCGCGGGATATCCCGATATTGCGACCAGTAGGCGGAGCTGACTGTGACTCACCTCACGGCTCCAACTCCCTTGCATCTCCCTCACCTTGACGGTGAGTAAGGCATTCCGGACCGATCGTGACCGTGCGCGCCGCTCGGACGGATTAGGTCCGCCCTGGGGCGTGACCACCGCCACAACTCACCCGTTGTCTTCTTCATGAGCCCGGGACCACCCGGTTCACGGGCCGGGAGCCACCCGGCCCCGCCCCGCACCACTTCCCGAGGGAGCCACCCGTGCCGCGCATGCTCGACGTCAGCGACGAGGTACGTGCCGAGATCGGCGACGAAGAGGCCGACCGGCTGCTCGCCGGAGAGAACGCCCCCGGCAGCTACGACTGCACGTCCTGCCGCACCCCGGGCGACTCCGAGCAGGAGCGCACCAGCACCGTCCTGTTCATCGGCGACGAGACCGCCGTGCTCGCCTTCGCCCACGCCACCTGTCTGCCCTCACAGATCGTCCAGGTCACCGAGGACCAATTGCGCGGAGCCGTCCGTTCCATCTCCGGGGACTCCGTCGACCTGGACCCCGCGAAGGTCGTCCCGGAGCAGGCCGTGCTCGGCGTGACCAGCGGACTCGTCCTGATCGCCGGGGATCTGCACCCGGCGCTCGTGGTCGAGCCGACCGCGCCGATCGTGCGCCCCGGCTCGGACGGCGCCAGCGACGAGTTCCTGACCCTCCTCGTCGAGCAGGGCTTCGCGCCGCTCTCCTCGATCGACGCCGCGCCCGGCGTGCTGCACGGCTGGTCGGTCCTGCTGGCCGTGGGCCAGCTGCACGCCATCCTCCAGCCGAACCACAACGGCGGCCAGCCGGTGGCCTGGTGGCAGGCGCACCAGCCGCTCCAGGTCACCGAGGCCTGGCGGGCCGCAGCCAACAAGCACCAGCAGGTCCTGATGTTCGCGGCGCCGGTCGGCTCGATCGGCCGCCAGCCCCGTGAGGACCTGCTGCGCGACGCCCTCGACAAGGCCGCGGCCAACGGCCGGCTGGTCGCCGCCGCCATGCCGCTCGCGGGCGTCTGAGCACCCGTTTCGCACTCCCACCCGCCCCTGAAGAGGTGCCGCGCGGCCGCATCCCTTCAGGGGCGGTGTCGTTTGGACATACGTGCACTCCTACGACGTTCCGCTCCGCCAGGCCTATCAGCCGGTCCCGCCCATGTATCCGCTGCGCCCCGCCGCGGAGCTGCCCCCGGCCCGGTCGGTCCATGAATTCACCGGCGGCTCATCGGCCACGCCGATCTTCGACGCGCTCTACGCCGAGTACGTCAAGTCCTTCCGCACGCTGCCGGGCGACCGCAGCGGTGAGGAGAACCTCGGCTTCACCGCCTTCGGGAACATCCCGCACAGCTCGGACGGGTACCCCGAGCACCGGCCGGGGTCGTTCAGCAGCTCCTACAGCGCCTACAGCGCGGGTGCGTACAGCGCCCGGCAGCAGTCGCAGTGGCAGCGGGTGGGGCATATCGGGCCGCAGGGCACCGGGACCCACCATGTCCCGGCCGCGCTGCCGCCCGGGCGCGGCATCTGAGACACGCGGCCCGCGCACACGCCGAAGGGCGGCCCCGGTTCTCTCCGACCGGGGCCGCCCTTCTCGCCGTTCAGCTGCCGCTTGTGCCGCTGCTCGGGTTACTTCTTCTTGGCGCCGCGCTTCTCGCGCACCCGGACCGAGATGTGGATCGGGGTGCCCTCGAAGCCGAACTCCTCGCGCAGCCGGCGTTCGATGAAGCGGCGGTAGCCCGCCTCGATGAACCCGGAGGCGAACAGCACGAACCGCGGGGGCTTGGTGCCGGCCTGGGTGCCGAAGAGGATGCGGGGCTGCTTGCCGCCGCGGATCGGGTGCGGGTGGGCGGCGACCAGCTCGCCGAGGAAGGCGTTCAGTCTGCCGGTCGGGACCCGGGTCTCCCAGCCCGCGAGGGCGGCCTCGACGGCCGGGACCAGCTTCTCCATGTGCCGTCCGGTGCGCGCCGAGACGTTGACCCGGGGCGCCCAGGCGACCTGGGCGAACTCGGTCTCGATCTCCCGCTCCAGGTAGTAGCGGCGCTCCTCGTCGAGGTTGTCCCACTTGTTGTAGGCGATGACCAGGGCGCGGCCCGCCTCGACGGCCATGGTGACGATCCGCTGGTCCTGCACCGAGATCGACTCGGTGGCGTCGATCAGGATGACCGCCACCTCGGCCTTCTCGACGGCGGCCGCGGTGCGCAGCGAGGCGTAGTAGTCGGCGCCCTGCTGGAGGTGGACGCGCTTGCGGATGCCCGCCGTGTCGACGAACTTCCAGGTGACGCCGCCGAGTTCGATCAGCTCGTCGACCGGGTCACGGGTGGTGCCGGCGATTTCGTTGACGACGACGCGCTCCTCGCCCGCGACCTTGTTCAGGAGCGAGGACTTGCCGACGTTCGGGCGGCCGATCAGCGCGATCCGGCGCGGGCCGCCGACGGCGGTGCCGAAGGACTGCTCCGGCGCCTCCGGCAGCGCCAGCAGCACGGCGTCCAGCATGTCGCCGGTGCCCCGGCCGTGCAGGGCGGAGACGGGGTGCGGTTCGCCGAGGCCGAGGGCCCACAGGTAGGAGGCGTCGGACTCGCCGCTCTGGCCGTCGACCTTGTTCGCGGCGAGCACGACCGGCTTGCCGGCCTTGCGCAGCAGCCGCACGACGGCCTCGTCGGTGTCGGTCGCGCCGACCTTGGCGTCCACCACGAAGACGACGGCGTCGGCCGCCTCGATGGCGTACTCGGCCTGCGCGGCCACGGAGGCGTCGATGCCGAGGACGTCCTGCTCCCAGCCGCCGGTGTCGACGACCTTGAAGCGGCGGCCCGCCCACTCGGCCTCGTAGGTGACGCGGTCGCGGGTGACGCCGGGCTTGTCCTCGACGACGGCCTCGCGGCGGCCGATGATCCGGTTCACCAGGGTCGACTTGCCGACATTCGGCCGGCCGACGACCGCGAGCACCGGCAGCGGGCCGTGTCCGGCCGCGTCGATCGCGCCCTCGACGTCGTCGACGTCGAAGCCCTCTTCCGCGGCAAGCTCCATGAACTCCGCGAACTCGGCATCGCCGAGCGCCCCGTGCTCGTGCTCCTCGCCCGAGCCGTCGGAGTGGATGTGGTCGTTCATGAAGTCCGTACCTCGTTCATCGTGGTGATCGGTGGGCCGTCCCGGTGTCGCCGGACCGGTCCACTACTCAGTGTCGCCTAGCGACCGGTCAGTCGCCTGGCGTTTTCCAGGTGGGCGGTGAGCTGCTGCTGGATGCGTTCGGTGGCCTGGTCGAGGGCCGTGCGGGTGCGGCGCCCCGAACCGTCGCCCGCCGCGAAGGGGGCGCCGAAGACGACGTCCACCCGGGAGCGCAGCGGCGGCACCGCCTTGACCAGCCGGCTGCGCCGCTCGGTGCTGCCCAGCACCGCCACCGGCACCACCTGGGCGTTGCCGCGCAGCGCGAAGTAGGCGAGCCCGGCGCGCAGGGAAGCGAAGTCGCCCTCGCCCCGGGTGCCCTCGGGGAAGATGCCGAGGACCCCGCCGCCCGCCAGCACGTCCAGGGCCCGGGTGATCGCGCCCCGGTCGGTGGTGTCCCGGTCGATCTTCAGCTGCCCGATGCCCGTCAGGAACGGGTCGAGCGGGCCGATGAACGCTTCCTTCTTGATCAGGAAGTGCGTCGGCCGGGGTGCCACGCCCATGACCATCGGGCCGTCGATGTTGTGGGAGTGGTTGACGGCGAGGATGACGGGTCCCGTCGCCGGTACCTTCCAGGCGCCCAGGACGCGCGGCTTCCAGAAGCCGTACATCAGGCCCACGCCGATCCGGCGCCCGATCTCGGCGCCCCGCTCGGAAGGCTCGGTCACTTCGCCGCCCGCTTCTCCTCGACGAGGGTCACGACGCACTCGATGACCTGCGCGAGGGTGAGGTCGGTGGTGTCGACCTCGACCGCGTCGTCGGCCTTGGCCAGCGGCGAGGTCTTGCGGCTGAAGTCGGCCGCGTCCCGCTGGAGGAGTGCCTCGCGGGTGGCGGCGACGTCGGAGCCCTTCAGCTCGCCGCTGCGCCGGGCGGCGCGGGCCTCCGGGGAGGCGGTGAGGAAGATCTTCAGGTCGGCGTCGGGCAGCACCGTCGTCCCGATGTCCCGGCCCTCGACGACGATGCCCCGGGCCGCACCGGCCGCGACGGCGCGCTGGAGTTCGGTGATCCGGGTGCGCACCTCGGGCACCGCGCTGACCGCGCTGACCCGGGAGGAGACCTCTTGGGTGCGGATGGGCCCGGCGACGTCGATGCCGTCGACGGTGATCGTCGGGGCGGCCGGGTCGGTGCCGGAGACGATCTCCGGCTTGCCGGCCACGGCGGCGATCGCGGAGGGGTCGTCGATGTCGATCTCGTGGGTCACCATCCACCAGGTGATCGCCCGGTACTGGGCGCCGGTGTCCAGGTAGCTCAGGCCGAGCTGCGTGGCGACGGCCTTCGACGTGCTCGACTTGCCGGTACCGGCGGGGCCGTCGATGGCGACAATCACGGGCTGGGCGGCGCCGTTTTCCACGGGGGGACACCTTCCTGGTGCGGTGCGGTGGGAGAGTGCGGGGCGCGATCGTGCCCCGTACCAGGTTACTGGCTCGCCGGAGGGCGTTTCACTGCCGGATGGCCCAGCCCCGCTCCCGCAGCGAGGCCGTGAGCACCGGTGCCGCCTTGGGCTCCACCATCAGCTGCACCAGACCCGCCTGCTGACCGGTGGCGTGCTCGATGCGCACGTCCTCGATGTTGACCCCGGCGACCCCCGCGTCGGCGAAGATGCGGGCCAGCTGTCCCGGCTGGTCGTCGATGAGCACGGCGACGACCTCGTAGGCGCGCGGCGCGGAGCCGTGCTTGCCGGGGACCCGGACCTGTCCGGCGTTGCCGCGCCGCAGGACGTCGGCGATGTCGGCGGCGCCCTCGTGCCGTTTGTCCTCGTCGGCGGATTGGAGGGCGCGCAGGGCGCGGACGGTCTCGTCGAGGTCGGCGGAGACGTCGGTGAGGAGGTCGGCGACCGGGCCGGGGTTCGCGGAGAGGATGTCGATCCACATCCGGGGGTCGGAGGCGGCGATCCGGGTGACGTCCCTGATGCCCTGCCCGCACAGCCGCACGGCGGCCTCCTCGGCGTGCTCCAGGCGGGCGGCGACCAGGCTGGAGACCAGGTGCGGCATGTGGGAGACGAGGGCGACGGCGCGGTCGTGGGCGTCGGCGTCCATGACGACCGGCACGGCCCGGCAGTGCGAGACCAGTTCCAGGGCGAGGTTGAGCACCTCGGTGTCGGTGTCGCGGCCGGGGGTGAGGACCCAGGGGCGGCCCTCGAAGAGGTCGGCGGTGGCGGCCAGCGGTCCGGACTTCTCGCGGCCCGACATCGGGTGGGTGCCGAGGTAGGCCGACAGGTCGAGGCCGAGCGCCTCCAGCTCGCGGCGCGGTCCGCCCTTGACGCTGGCGACGTCGAGGTAGCCGCGGGCGACGCCGCGCCGCATGGCATCGGCGAGGACGGCGGCGGTGCGGGCGGGCGGGGCGGCGACGATCGCGAGGTCGACCGGCGCGGTGGGCGGCTCGTCGGTGCCGGCGCCGAGGGCGGCGGCGGTGCGGGCGTGCTCGGGGTCGTGGTCGGCCAGGTGGACGACGACGCCCCGCTGGGCCAGGGCGAGCGCGGCGGACGTGCCGATCAGGCCGGTGCCGATGACGAGTGCGGTCCTCACTGGGCGATGTCCTTGCGCAGGGCGCCCGCGGCACCGAGGTACACGTGCGCGATCTCGGAGCGGGGGCGGTCGGACTCGATGTGGGCGAGGACCCGGACGACGCGGGGCAGGGCGCCCTCGATGTCGAGTTCCTGGGCGCAGATCAGCGGCACGTCGACGAGGCCGAGGCTGCGGGCGGCGGCGGCCGGGAACTCGCAGTGCAGGTCGGGGGTGGCCGTGAACCAGATGCTGATCAGGTCGTCGGCGGTGAGGGCGTTCCGCTCCAGGATGGCGGTGAGCAGGGCCCCGACCTGCTCGTCCATGTGTCCGACCTCGTCCCGTTCCAACTGGACGGCCCCCCGGACCGCTCGTACCGCCACGGTGCTGCTCCTCGTCGTCCGGCGCTTCGGCTCTTCGGCGTCCAGCGTAGCCAGCCCGCCCGGAACGGGATCGTGGCGCCCGCCTCCTGAGACGCCGGGCACGGGCGGTACGCGCGTTTTGGTGACCCTCTCCCGATGTACCCCGCTCTGGGCGTTTCCGGTGCCAAGATGCTGCTGCCTCTCCCCGACCCCCCTCACCTTCGGAGTGACGCCATGACCCACCGTTCGACACGACGCACGATCCTGCTCACCACCGGCGCGGTGACGCTGGCCGCCGCGGGCTGCGGCAACGGCGACAGCCAGGCCGTCGAGGCCGCCCCGAAGGAGCTGGCGAAGACCTCCGAGATCCCGGTCGGCGGCGGCAAGATCTTCAAGGCCAAGAAGGTCGTGGTGACCCAGCCGAAGAAGGGCCACTTCATGTGCTTCTCGGCGATCTGCACCCACCAGGGCTGCACGGTGGCCAAGGTCCGGAACGGCACCATCGACTGCCCGTGCCACGGCAGCAGGTTCCACATCGCCGACGGAACGGTGGCGCACGGCCCGGCGACGAAGGCGCTGCCCGCCAGGAAGATCGAGGTGAAGGGCGCGTCGATCCGCCTGCGGTGACGCCCCCCTCGCCCTGCCCCTGAGCAGCTGGAGCGCGGAGCGAGCCGGCTCCGCGCTCCGGCTAGACGTCCCAGAGCGCCCCGAGGGTCATCAGGTCGCCGCCGTGTTCGATGCGGTCCGCCCACGGGGTCGGCCAGGCGTCCTCACCGAGGTGGGCGCCCGCGAAGGCGCCGGTGAGGCAGGCGATCGAGTCCGAGTCGCCGGAGGTGCAGGCGGCCCGCCGCAGCGCCGTCACGGGCTCCTCGGGGAACCAGAGGAAGCACAACAGGCCGGTCGCCAGGGCCTCTTCGGCGATCCAGCCGGCCCCGGTGGCCAGGCACGGGTCGGTCTCCGGGTCGACGCAGGCCACCGCCGCCGCCAGCCGGTCGAGGATCGCGAGGCACTCGTCCCAGCCGCGCGCGATGAAGTGCTCGGGGCTCGGGTCCTGGCTCCGCGTCCACAGATCCCCGAGCCAGTCGTGCCGGTAGCGGGTGCGCTGCGCCACCGCGTACGCCCTCAACTGATCGACCAGAACGGCGGGTTCGACGCCCTGCGCGAGCAGGTGCACGGCGCGGGCGGTGAGGTCGGAGGCGGCGAGCGCGGTCGGATGGCCATGGGTGAGCCCGGACTGCAACTGGGCGGCGCCCGCCCGCTGTTCGTCGCTGAGCCCGGGGGCGAGCCCGAGCGGCGCGACCCGCATGTTGGCGCCGCATCCCTTGGACTCGATCCGACTGGCGTCCTGCCAGCGGCGGTTGTCGTCCATCAGCAGTTCGCAGGCGGTCAGACAGGTCCGGCCCGGCGCGCGGTTGTTCTCCGGCGACTTGTACCAGGCGACGAACTCCTCCCGCAGCGGCCGCTCCAGCCCCGGCGGCGCGAGCACCCCGCGATCCATGGCGGTGCGCAGCGCGTGGGCCAGGGCCAGCGTCATCTGGGTGTCGTCGGAGACGAAGGCGCGCTGCGGCAGCTCCATGCCGCGCCAGGGACCGCACGTCGCGAGGATCGACGGCACGTCGTTGAACTCGGTGGGGAACCCGAGCGCGTCGCCGAGGGCGAGCCCGAGCAGGGCGCCGGTGGCGGCGCGCTTGTGAACGGTCGTGGTGGTCATGCGGGGCGTCCTTCCCGGGACGGTCGAAGCAGGGGCGGGTGAAGAGCGGCGGCGGGTCCCGCGCGGTAGAGCGCGGCGGGTTTGCCCCGGCCCCGGGTCAGCCGCGCGGCGCCGGTCACCGGCTCGACGAAGCCGGGTGTGGCGAGCACCTTGCGGCGGAAGTTGGGCCGGTCCAGGGCGGTGCCCCAGACCGCCTCGTAGACGTGCCGCAGCTCACCGAGGGTGAACTCGGGCGGGCAGAAGGCGGTGGCGAGCCCGGTGTACTCCAGCTTGGCGCCGACCCGCTCGTGCGCGTCGGCCAGGATGCGCCCGTGGTCGAAGGCGAGCGTCAGGGCCGGTTCGTACGGCAGCCAGGCGGCGCGGGCCGCGTCACTGCCGGCGTGCGGTTCGGGCGCGTCCGGCAGCAGCGCCGCGAAGGCGACGGAGACGACGCGCATCCGGGGGTCCCGGTCGGGCTCGCTGTAGGTCCGCAGCTGCTCCAGGTGGAGCCCGGTGACCTCGGTGAGGCCGGTCTCCTCGGCCAGTTCACGCCGGGCGGCGTTCTCGGCGGACTCGCGTGGTGCCACGAAGCCGCCGGGCAACGCCCACTGACCGGCGTAGGGCTCCTGGCCCCGCTCGACGAGCAGGACATGCAGGGCGCCGGAGCGGACGGTGAGGACAGCGAGGTCGACGGTGACGGCGAAGGGCTCGTAGGCGTACTTGTCGTAGCCGCCGTTGCCGTTGCCGTTGCCCATGAACGCCCCCTGAACGCCGTTCCCCGCACACCGCATTAAGAGTCACTGCGACTCTTAAGGTGCTCCGACCTTAGACCCCGTGATCACCACCCCACAAGTCCCGCGACGCACTCCTCCTCCGCCCCCACGCTTCCTCCACCCCCGCTCCGCACCCGGCCCCAACTCCCCCACCCGGACAGCGCGAAGGCCGGCCCCGGACGTATCCGGAACCGGCCCACACCCGTGGGTGTCGCTCAGGCGATCGCGTGTCTACAGATCGACTTCCTGCATCAGCATGCCGACCTCGGTGTTGGACAGGCGGCGCAGCCAGCCCGACTTCTGGTCGCCCAGGGTGATCGGGCCGAACGCCGTGCGCACCAGCTTCTCGACCGGGAACCCGGCCTCGGAGAGCATCCTGCGCACGATGTGCTTGCGGCCCTCGTGCAGGGTGACCTCGACCAGGTAGTTCTTGCCGGTCTGCTCGACGATCCGGAAGTGGTCGGCGCGGGCGTACCCGTCCTCCAGCTGGATGCCGTCCTTGAGCCGCTTGCCGAGGTCACGCGGGACCGGGCCGACGATCGCGGCGAGGTAGGTCTTCTTCACGCCGTACCGCGGGTGGGTCAGCCGGTGGGCCAGCTCGCCGTGGTTGGTGAGCAGGATGACACCCTCGGTCTCGGTGTCGAGCCGCCCCACGTGGAAGAGCCGGGTCTCACGGTTGGTGACGTAGTGGCCCAGGCACTGCCGGCCGTCCGGGTCCTCCATGGTGGAGACGACACCGGCGGGCTTGTTCAGCGAGAAGAACTGGTACGACTGCGTGGCCACGGTCAGACCGTCGACCTTGACCTCGTCCTTCTCCGGGTCGACCCGCTTGCCCTGCTCCAGGACGATCTCGCCGTTGACCTCGACCCTGGCCTGTTCGATCAGCTCCTCGCAGGCCCGCCGGGAGCCGTAACCGGCCCGCGCCAGGATCTTCTGGAGCCGCTCGCCCTCCTGCTCGGCGCCCGGGAACGTCTTCGGGGGCAGCTTCACGTCCTTCGCCTCGGCGTACCGGTCGCGGTTGCGCTCCTCCGCCCGCGTCTCGAACTCCCGCGAGCGCCCCGGCACCGACCGGCCGCCACGCTGCTGCCCCTGCTTGGGCCCGCCCTTGGCGCCACCGCGTGCCGCACCGCCGCGCCCCGACCTGGGGCCCTCCGGGGAGGCGCCGGGGCCGACGTCGTAGCGGCGCTCCTCGGGGCGGGGCTTGCTGGGGCGGCCCTGCTCGCCCTGCTTCTGGTCCCTGTTCTTGCCGGCGTTCTTGCCGGCCCCGCGGGGGTTGCCGCGCCCGCCGCTCTTGCCGCTACCGCTGCTTCGCATCACATGTCCGTCGTCGAGTTCGTGTGGTCGTCGTCTCCATCCGGTGCGTCCGGATCGAACGACGGTACGGCCTCCTGGGTCTCGGCCTCGATCGCCTCCGCCTCGGGGAGGAAGGGCGCGAGCTCCGGAAGCTCGGCCAGACCGCGCAGGCCCATCCGCTCCAGGAAGTAGTTCGTCGTCGTGTACAGGATCGCACCTGTTTCGGGTTCCGCGCCCGCCTCCTGGACCAGACCCCGTTGCAGGAGGGTCCGCATGACGCCGTCGCAGTTCACTCCGCGCACCGCGGAGACCCGGCTGCGGCTGACCGGCTGGCGGTAGGCGACGACGGAGAGGGTCTCCAGGGCGGCCTGGGTGAGCCGGGCCTGCTGGCCGTCCAGGACGAAGCCCTCGACGGCCGCGGCGTACGCGGGGCGGCTGTAGAAACGCCAGCCGCCCGCGACGAGCCGCAGCTCGAAGCCGCGTCCCTGGGCGGTGTACTCGTCGGCCAGCGCGTGCAGGGCGTCGGTGATCCGGCGGCGGGGCCGCTGGAGGATCTTCGCCAGGTGTTCTTCGGTGGCCGGCTCGTCCACGACCATGAGGACCGCCTCCAGAGCGGGCTTCAGATCGAGGTCGGCGACGGTGGTCGTCTCGCTCACGCCGTTTCCTCCTCGCGCGGCTCGGGCGGTCGGTCGAACTCGTCGGTGACGGTGGGCTCGTCCTCCCCGTCGCCGCCCGTCCAGCGCACGAGGAGATCCCCGAGGACCGTCTCCTGATCCAGCGCGACGGCCTTCTCCCGGTACAGCTCAAGCAGCGCCAGGAACCGGGCAACGACGGTGAGGGTGTCGTCGGTGTCCCCGATCAGGTCCCGGAAGTTCGCCTCGCCCAGCTCCTTGAGCCGCGCGACGACGATCCCGGCCTGCTCCTGCACGCTGACCAGCGGGGCGTGGATGTGATCGACGTACACCTGTGGCCGGGGCCGGGGCTGCATGGCCTGGACGGCGAGCCGCGCGAACCCTTCGGCGCCGATGCTGATGACGACCTCGGGCAGCAGCTCGGCGAGGTGCGGCTCCAGGCCGACGGTACGGGGATAACGGCGCCCCTCGTCCTCCAGACGCCGCTGGAAGATGTCGGCCACCTGCTTGTACGCCCGGTACTGCAACAGCCGCGCGAACAGCAGGTCCCGCGCCTCCAGGAGCGCCAGGTCACCTTCGTCCTCGACCTCGGCGGCGGGCAGCAGCCGGGCCGCCTTCAGATCGAGGAGCGTGGCGGCGACCACCAGGAACTCGGTGGTCTCGTCGAGGTCCCACTGCGACCCCAGACCCCGGATGTACGCCATGAACTCATCGGTGACCCGGGACAGGGCGACCTCGGTGACGTCCATCTTGTGCCGGGAGATCAACTGGAGCAGCAGATCGAACGGCCCCTCGAAGTTCGCCAACCGCACCGTGAAAACGCCGTCGCCACCGGGTTCCTGGGCGCCCTCGGCATCGGCACCGAGGGGAGCGGGCGGGCCGAACGGCTCACCGGCGGGCGCGGAACGGTCCGACGCGGGCACGGACTCGGCGCCGACCTCGGTCTCGGCCCCGGCTCTCGCCTCAAGCCCGGTCGCGGCCTCCGTCGCGGGCTCAGCCTCGGCTTCCGCCTCGGCCGGGAACTCCGCCTCGGCCGCCACCGGCTCGCTCGGTGTCGCTCCGGGGCCCCGCCCGAGCGCCCGCCGCCGGCCACCGGGGGCCGGTCCGGGGCCGGGGCGGGACGCGGGAGCATCGTTCGAGGTCATAGCCCTCGCAGGCTACCTCTACCGTCCTCGCAACCGGCGGACGAGAATGCTCGCGTCCCCGCGGGACTCCAGGTCGGCGAGGACCACGGCGACCGCCTCGCGGACGATCCGTCCCCGGTCGACGGCGAGCCCGTGCTCGCCCCGGAGCACCAGCCGGGCGTGCTCCAGATCCATCAGTTCCTCGGCGGACACGTACACGGTGATCTTCTCGTCGTGCCGTTCCCGCCCGCTGGGCCGCCGGGCGGGCGCCCGGCCACCGCGCTTGCGGGAGCCCGCGTCGCCGGAGGCAGAACCTTCCTGCGCCGCCTGGCGTCGGCCGTCCTCGCCCGAGCCCCGGCTGCGGGACTCCCCGGAGCCGGACTCGGCGGCCGCGTGCTCCGCACCGGAACCGTCGCCGCCCTGGGCCGGCACCGCGTGCGGGGCGTCTTCCGTCGCGGCGACGCCGTCGCTCTCCCCGGCGGGTGCGGGCACCCGCGCCTCACCGCCCGTGCCGCGCCGCGGGGACGACGGCTGGAGCCCCATTCCCCCGGTCGTACGGAAGAGTTCGTCGGCCCCCGGCAGGCTCACTCGGCGTGACACCGGGCGAGCACCTCCCTGGCGAGCTGACGGTAGGCGGCGGCGCCGACGGAGTTGGAGGCGTACGTGGTGATCGGCTCACCGGCGACGGTGGTCTCCGGGAAGCGGACCGTGCGGCCGATGACCGTGTGGTAGACGTGGTCGTCGAACGCCTCGACCACGCGTGCGAGCACCTCACGGCTGTGCACCGTGCGGGAGTCGTACATCGTGGCGAGAATCCCGTCGAGCTCCAGATCCGGGTTGAGCCGTTCCTGAACCTTCTCGATGGTCTCGGTCAGCAGCGCCACACCGCGCAGCGCGAAGAACTCGCACTCCAGCGGCACGATCACCTTGTGGGCGGCCGTGAGGGCGTTGACGGTGAGGAGGCCCAGGGAGGGCTGACAGTCGATCACGATGTAGTCGTAGTCGGCCATCAGGGGCTTCAGGGCGCGCTGGAGCGTGGACTCGCGCGCGACCTCGGAGACCAACTGGACCTCGGCGGCGGACAGGTCGATGTTGCTCGGGAGCAGGTCCATGTTGGGGACCGCGGTCTTCAGGAGCACCTCGTCGGCCGCCATGCCCCGCTCCATGAGCAGGTTGTAGACGGTGAGGTCCAGCTCCATCGGATTGACGCCGAGTCCGACCGACAGCGCGCCCTGCGGGTCGAAGTCGACGAGCAGCACGCGGCGTCCGTACTCCGCGAGCGCGGCACCCAGGTTGATGGTCGACGTGGTCTTGCCGACGCCGCCCTTCTGGTTGCACATCGCGATGATCTTCGCGGGGCCGTGGTCGGCCAGCGGGCCCGGGATCGGGAAGTACGGCAGCGGGCGTCCGGTCGGTCCGATGCGCTCACGGCGCTGTCGGGCGGCGTCGGGCGCGAGCGTGGCCGCGTACTCCGGGTCCGGCTCGTATTCGGCGTCTGGGTCGTAGAAGTGCCCGTCGGGCAGTTCGTCGTAGTCGGCGAATTGGTTGTGGGGCGCGCCACTTCCGTCGCCGGCCATGGCGTTCACGTGATGGCCATCCATGCTCTGGTGTGCTGACTGAGTCACCGCGAACCGCTGGTGGCTCTGATGGGATGCGAAGGTGCGCACCGCTACGGAACCGACAGCCTCGAACCCCGCGGGAACCTGACCCGGTACCGGCATTCCTGGTTGACCACCTCCGGGAGAAAATGTCGACTCATTCACAAGTCGTCTTACCTCCTTGGTGACCAGGAAACTTCTAGACAGGTCAGCGTGGCACCATGCCGACGGTTGGCGACTCTATGGCGTGTCGGGTGTCCGCAGCAACACAATCCGCCGGACCCGGCATGATGTGTCGGCAATGAAACATCCCTCTGTCAAGGGCGTACGACCGTCGCACGGCAGGCTGTGGGGGTGTACGAATCGACCAAAGGGTTACGTTCACGGCTAGTTGGCCGAGTGCGGCAAAGTGACCATACACACATCGGGCCGGACCTTGTGGGCAAGGTCCGGCCCGATGTGCGACGTTGAGGAGCCGTGTTGACGTATCGCCTTTTACCGAAAGGTGACTTGGCGTCTCGGTGACGGGAGCGGTTCAGCCGAGCAGCGTCGTCAGTTCGACGTGCTCCAGGCCGTGCGCCTCGGCGACCTCGCGGTAAACGACCTTGCCGTCATGGGTGTTGAGACCCCGGGCGAGTGCCGGGTCGCGGCGCAGCGCCTGAGCCCAGCCGTGGTCGGCGAGTTCGACGAGGTAGGGCAGCGTGGCGTTGGTGAGCGCGTGGGTCGAGGTGGTGGGGACCGCGCCGGGCATGTTGGCGACGCAGTAGAAGACCGAGCCGTGGACCGGGAAGGTCGGCTCGGCGTGGGTGGTCGGGCGGGAGTCCTCGAAGCAGCCGCCCTGGTCGATCGCGATGTCGACAAGGACACTTCCGGGCTTCATCCGGGAGACCAGTTCGTTGGTGACCAGCTTCGGCGCCTTGGCACCGGGGACCAGGACGGCCCCGATCACGAGGTCGGCCTCCAGGCACGCCTTCTCCAGTTCGAAGGCGTTGGAGACGACGGTCTGGATCTGGGTCCCGAAGATCCGGTCGGCCTCCTTGAGCTTGTTGATGTCCTTGTCGAGCAGCGTGACGCGGAAGCCCATCCCGATGGCGATCTGTGCCGCGTTCCAGCCGGAGACGCCGCCGCCGATGACGACCGCCCGGCCCGCCGCGACGCCGGGCACCCCGCCGGGCAGGACGCCCCGGCCGCCGCCGGCCCGCATCAGGTGGTAGGCGCCGACCTGCGGGGCGAGGCGGCCCGCGACCTCGGACATCGGGGCGAGCAACGGCAGCGCCCGGCTGGGGAGTTCGACCGTCTCGTAGGCGATGGCCGTGGTGCCGGAGGCCAGGAGCGCGTCGGTGCACTCCCTGGACGCGGCGAGGTGCAGGTAGGTGAAGAGGGTCTGGTCCTTGCGGAGGCGGTGGTACTCCTCGGCGATCGGCTCCTTGACCTTGAGCAGCAGGTCGGCGGTGGCCCAGACCTCGTCGGCGGTGGGCACGATCCGCGCGCCGGCGAGGACGTACTCCTCGTCGGTGATGGAGGAGCCGAGCCCGGCGCCCGCCTCGATGGCGACCTGGTGTCCGTGGCGCACCAGCTCGTGCACGCCGGCGGGGGTGATGGCCACCCGGAACTCGTTGTTCTTGACCTCGCGGGGGATGCCGACCAGCACGTCGATCACGGTCCTTGGCTCAGAGGGGGGGGTGGGGCAATACGTCTCATACCCCGACAGGCATGGCGCGCCGGGGTACACCGCAGGAGGAGCTGCGGCAGAGCCAGTCTAATGAAGGTGTTCCCGCTGTCTAGCCTTTCATTGCATCAATCTTTGGCGGATGTACTACGGATTTCGCAGGCGTTAGCGTCATGTTCCAGACGATCGGCGTGATCAGAGCCCTCTCCGGCCCCTGGCGCCACCGGTTCCCCGCGCTCCCCGCGCCCCCGCACCGCGTCCGCCCCTTCCGCCTCGCCCGCCTCGCCCGTCTCCTCCGTCTCCTCGCCGAGCAGCCGCTCGGCCGTGCTGCGGTGCAGACCGGCGGAGGCGGGGTCGCCGAGGTGCTCCAGGGTGTCCGCCAGCCGCAGCTGCAACGCGGCCTGGAGGCGGACGTCCTCGGCCCGGCGCGCCCAGTCCAGCGCCTCGTGGCAGGTGTGCAACGACTCCTCGGGGCGGCCCGCGTACTCCTGGACCCGCGCCAGCTCGCTCAACGCCCGCGCGTGGGCCGCCACCTCGCCCTCCTTGCGGTACCCGGCGACCGCGGCCCGCCAGTTGCGCTGGGCCTCGCCGTAACGGCCCGCGAAGGTCTGCGCGGCGGCGATCCGCCCGTACAGCCGGGCGGCGTCCGCGCGCTCGCCGCGGGCCAGCCGCTGGGCCAGAGCACGCCCGAACCAGTCGGCGGCCCGGTCGTAGTCCCCCAGCTCCAGATGGGCGCCGCCCACCGATTCCATGGCGCGTCCGGTCGCGTACGGGTCGTTCGCCGCTCGCCCGGCGTCCAGCGCCTGCCGGTACCGCGCCAGGGCCTGTGCCGTCCGCCCGGTCTGGGCGTCCAGGTCACCGAGGTTCAGCAGGGCCGCCGCCTTCTCCCGGGGCAGCTCCCGGCGCTCGGCCACGTCGAGGACGAGCCCGTGGACGCCGTAGAGGTCGGGCGCGGCGGCCTGCGTGCCGACGTGCGCGACCGTCGTCCTGACCAGCTGGGACAGCAACCGCCTGGCCAGCGTGTCGAGTTCACCGTCGGCGACGGCGAGGCGGGCGGCGGCCAGCAGGGCGGGCCTGCTCACCCGCAGCCACTCCTCGGCCGCGCGCGGGCTGGCGAAGCGCAGCGAACGCGGCATACCGTGCAGCCGCTCGCGCGCCTCGGGGTTGTCGGTCTCGGTGATGGCCCGGCAGGACTGGAGCAGCCGCACGGTCCGCTCCAGCATCCGGGCGCGGGCCAGTTGCAGTTCGCCCGGCCGGTCCTGGCGTTCGGCGAGCGCCTTGAGCAGGGGGTACAGCGAGCCGGGCACCTCGTAGCGGGGCAGCGGCGAGGGGATGGCCCGCAGCAGGCCGAGGGTGACGAAGTCGTCCAGGGTGGTGCGGGCGCCGCCGATCGAGCAGCCGGCCAGCGCGGACGCGGTGTGCGGGTCGACCAGGCCGGCCGGGGCGAGGGAGAGCAGCCGCAGTATCCGGGCGGCCGGTTCCGGCAGCGAGGTGTACACCAGCCGGAACGCCCGGCTGAGCGGGGTGCCCTCCGCGTCGTCGGCCCGCAGCTGTTTGGCGAGGTCGGAGACGGCGGCCTGGGGGCGGGCGGCGAGCCAGGCGCCGGCCAGGGTGAGGGTGGCGGGGTGGGCCTGGCACTCCTCCACGAGGCCCTCGGCGGCGCACGGGTCGACGGTGATGCGGACGGCGCCGGTGTACCGGGTGAGCAGCTCCAGGGCCGACTTGGTGTCGAGGCCGCCGAGGGTGCAGGGCCGGACGTCGCTCAGACCGGTGAGCGGTCCGTCGGAGACGGCGACGGCGAGGCACTCGGGGCTGTCGGGGAGCAGCGCGTCGACCTGTTCGGCGTCGACGGCGTCGTCGAGCAGGAGCAGCGTCCGGCGGCCCTTGAGGGCGGTGCGCAGGGCCTCGCTCAGGTCGTCCTGGTCGGCTCCGGCCGGGGTCGGCAGGTCGAGGGCGGTGAGCAGCTCACGGGCGGCGCGCTCGACCGGTACGGGGGTGCCGTCGGGTTCGCTGAGGCGGGCCCTGAGCGTGCCGTCGCGGTACCGGGCGGCGACCTGGGAGGCGAGTTCCTCGGCGAGGGCGGTGCGTCCGGAACCGGGGCGTCCGGCGATGAGCAGCACCCGCGCGCGGGGCGCCTTGCGGCCGGCGATGGTGTCGAGCCCCGCGCGTTCGATGTCGGCGAGGAGTTCCTTCAACTCCCTTGCCCGGCCCAGGAACTGACTCTTCGCAGCCGAATGTCCCGACAGCCGTACACCGCCTGTGTCCACCGCCTGATCCGTCACGGGCCACACTCCCGTCCCACCGCACGCGCGAGCCCGCCGGGTCTCCGGATCGGGCGTTTCCAGAGCCTAGTTCACGCTCTGCTACGTTCCGGGCGGAGCGCGGCGGTGAGGTCCCCCGATCGGATCAGCCGATGGTCACACCAATACGCCGCCGGGGGCCGTTCAGGAGGTGAAGGGACGGGCAGGCCAGGGCGCGTCGGCGGGGCGCAGCGCGTCGAGGCCGTCGCCGTGCCGGGCGGCGACGAGCGAGAGCACGCCGACGACCAGGCAGTTGTTGTGCAGCTCGCCCGCGAGGACGCCCCGGACCAGCTCGGCCACCTCCACCCGGGCGTACTCCATGTCGGCCTCCTCGTCCTCGACGGCGAAACGCTCACCGTCCGCCTCGGACAGATTCCGGGCGAGGAAGATCCGTACGGACTCGTCGCAGCCGCCGGGCGTGGTGTAGACGTCGGTCAGCACCCGCCACTCCTCGGCCTTGACGTGCGCCTCCTCGTACAGCTCCCGCTGGGCCGCGTGCAGCGGGTTCTCACCGGGCACGTCGAGCAGCCCCGCCGGGATCTCCCACAGCTTGTGGCGCACGGGGTGGCGGTACTGGCGGATGAGCAGCACCCGGTCGGCGTCGTCGAGCGCGAGGACGGCCACCGAACCGGGGTGCACCTGGTAGTCGCGGCGGACCACGGTACCGTCCGGCATGACCACGTCGTCCGTGCGGACGGCGGTCTTGTTGCCGGTGAACGGGGTCTGGGTCGCCCGGATCTCCCACTGCTCGGGGATGTCCTCGATCGTCATGCCGTGCCTTTCCCGACGTGCGCGTAAGAAAACCGGGGTGCCCACCGTTGAAGGCATGCACCCCGGTCACCGTACAACTGGTGTGTCAGTTCGAGATCTTCCGCTCCACGGCGGCCTTGACCAGACCCGCGAACAGCGGGTGCGGGCGGGTCGGCCGCGAGCGCAGCTCCGGGTGCGCCTGAGTGGCGACCAGGTAGGGGTGGACGTCGCGCGGGTACTCGACGTACTCGACGAGCTTGCCGTCGGGGGAGGTGCCGGAGAAGACCAGACCCGCCTTCTTCTCCAGCTCCGCGCGGTAGGCGTTGTTCACCTCGTAACGGTGCCGGTGGCGCTCCTCGACGTACTCCTTGCCGTCGTACACCTCACGCACCAAGGAGCCCTCGGCGAGCTTGGCCGGGTACATGCCCAGGCGCATGGTGCCGCCCATGTCGCCGTCACCGGCGACGATGTCCAGCTGCTCGGCCATGGTCGAGATGACCGGGTGGCCGGTGGCGGAGTCGAACTCGGTGGAGTTGGCGTCCTCGACACCGGCGAGGTGGCGCGCGGCCTCGATCACGATGCACTGGAGGCCCAGGCAGAGGCCGAGCAGCGGGATCTTGTGCTCGCGGGCGTACTGGATGGCGCCGACCTTGCCGAGCACGCCGCGGTCGCCGAAGCCGCCCGGGATGCAGACGCCGTCGACGTCGGCGAGCGCCTGCGCGGCGCCGGCCGGGGTCTTGCAGTCGTCCGAGGTGACCCACTTGATCGTGACGCGGGCCTTGTGGGCGAAGCCGCCGGCGCGCAGCGCCTCGGTGACCGACAGGTAGGCGTCGGGCAGGTCGATGTACTTGCCGACCAGGGCGAGGGTGATCTCGTGGTCGGGGTTGTGGACGCGGTCGAGCAGGTCGTCCCAGGTCGTCCAGTCCACATCGCGGAACGGCAGGTCCAGCTTGCGGACGACGTAGGCGTCCAGGCCCTCGCCGTGCACGGTCTTGGGGATGTCGTAGATCGAACGCGCGTCCGGGCAGGCGACGACGGCGGCCTCGTCGACGTCGCACATCAGGGAGATCTTGCGCTTGATCGCCGTCGGCACCTCGCGGTCGCAGCGCAGCACGATGGCATCGGGCTGGATGCCGATGTTGCGCAGCGCGGCGACCGAGTGCTGGGTCGGCTTGGTCTTCAGCTCGCCGGAGGGGCCGATGTAGGGCAGCAGCGAGATGTGGACCACGAAGACGTTGTCCCGGCCGACCTCGTGGCGGACCTGGCGGACGGTCTCCAGGAACGGCAGCGACTCGATGTCGCCGACGGTGCCGCCGACCTCGGTGATGACGACGTCGACCTCGTCGGTCGCCATGCGCCGGATGCGGTGCTTGATCTCGTTGGTGATGTGCGGGATGACCTGGACGGTGTCGCCGAGGTACTCGCCGCGGCGCTCCTTGGCGATGACCGTCGAGTAGACCTGGCCGGTGGTGACGTTGGCCGAGCCGTCGAGGTCACGGTCGAGGAAACGCTCGTAGTGGCCGATGTCCAGGTCGGTCTCGGCGCCGTCGTTGGTGACGAACACCTCGCCGTGCTGGAAGGGGTTCATCGTGCCCGGGTCGACGTTCAGGTACGGGTCGAGCTTCTGCATCACGACGCGCAGGCCCCGGGCCTTGAGCAGCATGCCCAGACTGGAGGCCGTCAGGCCCTTCCCGAGGGAGGAGGCGACACCCCCGGTGACGAAGATGTGCTTGGTCGTCGAAGATTTGGGCGGCATGGCCAAGACGGGGCTCCCGTGGTCGCGGTCTGGGGGTGCGGTACGGCCGCCGATCCGGAGGTTCCGGGGGTGCCGTCGCTGCGGTTCGGGGGTTTCTCTCCCACCGGCCCACGGGCTACCAGGCTAACAGCGCCAGCGGGTGATGGCTTCCGGCCACGCTCCGCGCACACCTGGACACGGACCCGTCCTGACACACGGGATTCGCACCCGTCGCTCACCCGGTCGGTCCAATCGGGTTCACCGGAGCGGCACGCAGATGATCTGCGTGCGTCGTATCCTTCTCGGACATTCTCTGCCGGGCCCGTCCCGTCCTGCGGCACCACCCCCGTCCGCCGGCACCGGAACAACCGGAGCTCGTCAGTTCGTTGGAGAGAGAAATGCCGTTTTGCCACAGGGCTTGACGACTGCTTTGCTTCCCCATCGACGACATATGGCAAAGACCCCTTGACCGCACCAGCGACCACCCCCTTTAGGGGTGCCGTGGCCGTTCGACTGGAGTTGCACGTGGCCGGGCGCATCGAAGACTACGCACTCATCGGAGACATGCAGACCGCCGCGCTGGTCTGCCGGGACGGCACAGTCGACTGGCTGTGCCTGCCCCGCTTCGACTCGCATGCCATCTTCGCCGGGCTCCTGGGCACCGAGGATCATGGATTCTGGCGGCTCGGCCCGGCGCACGCGTCGGACGCCGAACCGCCCACCGCGGACCGGCGTACCTACCGGGGCGACTCGCTCATCCTGGAGTCCGAGTGGGACACCCCACGCGGCACCGTCCGGGTGACCGACTTCATGCCGCCCCGCGACGGCGCCCCGCAGCTGATCCGCATCGTGGAGGGCGTCTCGGGCCGGGTCCCGATGCGCTCGGCGCTGCGGATGCGGTTCTCCTACGGGCGGGTCGTGCCGTGGGTGCACAAGCACGACGGGCGCACGGTCGCCGTCGCCGGACCCGACTCGGTGTGGTTCGACACGCCCGCCGAGACCTACGGGAAGTCCCTGACGACGTACGCCGACTTCACGGTCGCCCCCGGTGACCGGATCGCGTTCACCATCTCGTGGGAGCCCTCGCACAAGGAGCCGCCGCCGCTGCCGGACCCGGAGGGTTCGCTGACGGCGACGGAGGAGTTCTGGCGCGAGTGGGTCGAGCACTGCACGTACCACGGGCCCTACCGCGAGGCCGTGATCCGTTCGCTGATCACCCTCAAGGCCCTGACGTACGCGCCCACCGGCGGCATCGTCGCCGCGCCGACCACCTCCCTGCCCGAGGACATCGGCGGCGTCCGCAACTGGGACTACCGCTACACCTGGCTGCGGGACGCGGCGATCACGCTCTCCTCGCTGCTGCGCACCGGCTACCGCGAGGAGGCCCGCGCCTGGCGCGAGTGGCTGCTGCGCGCGGTCGCCGGTGACCCCGAGAACCTCCAGATCATGTACGGCATCGCGGGCGAACGCGAGCTGGGCGAGGCCGAGCTGGACTGGCTGCCCGGCTACGAGAACTCCGCGCCGGTCCGGGTCGGCAACGGCGCCGCGCACCAGCTCCAGCTGGACGTCTACGGCGAGGTCACCGAGGCCCTCCACCTGGGTCACATGACCGGCCTGGCCCGCAACGACTACGCCTCGGTGCTCCAGCTCAAGCTGATCCGCTACCTGGAGCAGCACTGGGACGAGCCGGACGAGGGCATCTGGGAGGTGCGCGGCCCGCGCCGCCACTTCGTGCACTCCAAGGTGATGGCCTGGGTCGCTGTCGACCGCACGATCAAGCTCATCGAGTCCGGCGACGCCGACGGCCCGCTGGAGCGCTGGCGCGAGCTGCGCGACGACATCCACCGGGACGTCTGCGAGAAGGGGTACGACAAGGAGCGCAACACCTTCACGCAGTCCTACGGCTCCAAGGAGCTGGACGCGTCGCTGCTGCTCATCCCGCAGATGGGCTTCCTGCCGCCGGACGACAAGCGGGTCATCGGCACCATCGAGGCGATCCAGCGCGAGCTGTCCACGCAGGACGGCTTCATCCTGCGCTACCCGACCGAGGGCTCGGACGAGGGCGTCGACGGTCTGCCCGGTGACGAGGGCGCGTTCCTGGCCTGCTCGTTCTGGATGGCGGACGACCTCGCGATGATCGGCCGCGTGGACGAGGCCCGCAAGCTGTTCGAGAAGCTCCTCGCCCTCCGCAACGACCTCGGTCTCCTCGCCGAGGAGTGGGACCCGGTCAACCAGCGCCAGGTGGGCAACTTCCCGCAGGCCTTCAGCCATGTCCCCCTCATCGACACGGCCCTGCGCCTGACGGCCTCGGGAGCCTACGGCGGCTGACCGGCACCAGGACCGAAAAGGGCCCGCCCGCACCGGAACATCGGTGCGGGCGGGCCTTTCCGTGCCGGGGTCGCGGGTGGGAGGAGCGGGCCGGGTTTCCCGTCGGATGCTCTCCGGGCTGCCCCTGGGGCATCCGCGCAGGTAGCGTCCGTTTCATGGACAGCGGTAGGGACATCGGTGTGAGCGGCGGATTCGACACCCCGGGCGCCGGCATCACCGTGCAGCGGGCGCTGGAGCTGCCCGGGCTGCGCGGCGGGCTGCCCGAGGTGCTGGCGGGCGCCGACCGGCTGCACCGCACCGTGCGCTGGGTGCACGCGGGCGAGGTGCCCAACATCGCCTCGCTCCTCAAGGGCGGCGAACTGCTGCTGACCACGGGCTACGGGCTCGGCACCCGCCCGGCCGAACAGCGGGCGTTCGTGCGCACGTTGGCGGAACGGGGCATCGCGGCCCTCGTCGTGGAGCTGGGCCCGCGTTTCACCCGGCTGCCCGCCACCCTCGTCGACACGGCGCGGGCGACCGGGCTGCCGTTGGTGCAGCTGCACCGCGAGGTGCCGTTCGTGACGGTCACCGAGGAGATCCACACCGAGATCGTCAACGGGCACTACACGCTCCTCCAGCGCGCCGAGGAGGTGCACCGGCGCTGCACCGAGGCCCTGCTCGGCGGCGGCGGGGTGCCCCAGGTGCTGAGCATCCTCGCCGACTTCAGCGGCAACCCGGTCTTCCTGGAGACCCCCGACGGGCAGCTCCTGTACGCGGCCGGGGCGGGCCCCGAGGGCGCCGAGCCGCTCCAGGTGTGGGAGGGGCTGCGGGCCCAGCACAAGGACGCCCCGCCGGCCGGTTCCGCCCTGGTGGACGTGCCCGGCGGCGGGCCGGGCACCGGGTCCGTGCGGGCCCGCCTGGTGCTGCTGCCGGTGCGGGCCCCGTTGGCGCCGGTGCACCGGATGGCCGCCGAGCGGGCCGCCGGCATCCTCGCCGTGGTGCTGATGCAGGCACGTCAGGAGGAGGAGTTGGCGGCGCGCGGGCGCGGTGACTTCCTGACCGACCTCGCGGAGGGACGGATCGACGCCGGGGACGCTCCGGCGCAGGCGCGGGTGCTGGGCTTCAAGCCGGGTGCGGGGCCGCTGCTGCCGGTCGTGATGCGGCTGGGCGACACCCTGGCGCCGGGCGGCGGCTGGGCGGTGCTGGCGCGGGCGGTCGCCGAGGAACTGGCCTCGGTGGGGGTGCCGGTGCTGCTCGGGGTGCGGCCCGTCGAGGGGCGGGTGCCGCTGCTGCTGGGGCTGCGCTCGGAGTCGGAGCGGTCGGCGGTCGCGGACCGGGTCGCGGTGGCGCTGCGGGCGGGCGTGGAGCGGGCCGGGATGCGGCGCCCCGGCTCCCCCCCGCCGGTGGTGGTGGTCGGGGTGGCCGGCGGCTGGGCTGCGGCGTCGGCGGGGCTGCGGCACGCGGCGGAGACGGCGACCGCGGCGCAGGGGCTGTCGGACCTGCCCTGGTACGACGCCCGGCGCCTGGACATCGACCTGTTGCTGTGGCGGCTGCGGGATCACCGGGACCTGGCGGCGTTCGTGGACCGCGCGATCGGCCCGTTGCAGGACCACGACCGCCGTTCCCGGCCGCCGCTGCTGCCGACCCTGGAGACGTACCTCGCGCATGCGGGCCGCAAGGCGGAGACCGCCCGTGAGCTGCATCTCAACCGGCAGACCCTCTACAACCGCCTCGCCCGCATCGGCGAGTTGCTCGGCACCGACCTCGACGACCCGCAGACGGTACTGGCGTTGAGCCTGGCCCTGCGGGCCCGCCGACACGTGCCCTGACCCATCGGATCAGGTCAATTCCATGGCCGATACCACGTCAACTGGCCGCCCGCCCGGAGCACTTGAGCGCCGATCTCACCCACCGACGCCCCCATGAGCCTGGCCCCGCAAGGCCCCGACCCGCGCCCCGACCGGCGAGTTCAGGTCACATCAATGGCCGATGTCGCGTCAATTCGTCGTACACGCTCAGCACTTGAGCGACGGTCTCGTCCTCGGTCGGCCAACTCGCCGCCTGCCTGACGCCCTTGTCCCGCAGCTCCTCACGGCGCCGGGGGTCGCCCAGCAGCCGCACGACGGTACCGGCGAGGGCGACCGCGTCGCCGTACGGGACGAGTGCGGCGGCGTCGCCCACCAGTTCGGGGATGCCGCCGACGTCGGACGCGACCAGCGGTACCCGGGCCCGGAGGGCCTCCTGCGCGAACAGGGACCGTGCCTCCCAGCGGCTGGGCAGCAGCGCGAGGTCGGCGGCGGCGATCAGGTCGGCCACGTCGTCACGCGGCCCGAGCAGCCGCACGGGGAGTTCCTCGTCGTCGATCCGGCGCTGGAGGTCGGCCCGCAACGGCCCTTCCCCGGCGACCGCGACCAACGGCACGGGGTCGAGGCGGCACCACGCGCGCGAGGCGTCAAGCAGCGTGTGATAGCCCCGATGCCGTTCGAGGGACCCGACCGCCAGCAGCAACGGGCGGTCGACGACGCCGAGTTCGGCCCGCACCTTGGGGCGCAGCGGGTCGACGTCGTCGGGCTTGGAGTTGCCCCGGCTCTGTGGGAGGGGCGGTGCGACGGCGGCGAGCCGGGCGTCCCGCGCGCCGGTGCCGCGCGCCCGGTCGACCAGGGCGGAACTGGTGCCCAGCACGACCGTGGCCGCTCGCACGACCTGCCGCTCCAGCAGGCGCACCAGGTGGGCGCGGGCCCCTTCGGCGTGCGCGCGGTCGTGCCAGGTGACGACCAGCGGGGTGCGCCGTCCGCTGAGGGCGAGCACGGCACGGAACGACGCGTGCAGCCCGTGCGCGTGCACCAGGTCGGCGTTCTTGCAGGCCTCCCGCAGCATCGCCACCGACGTCGGATCGCTGCTGCGGGGCACGTGCACATGGTCGGCGCCGGCCCCGCTGAAGTCGTAGGCGTGATCGGCCTCGACGGGGGCGCACACCGTCACCCGCACGCCCCTCGCGACGAGCCCCAGGGCCAGCGACCGCACATGCGCGCTGCTGCCGGCGTTGCCTCCGCCCAGCACCTGCACGGTGCGCAGCGGAGTCTGACCGGTCGGTGAGTGGCTGCTCACGAGACTCACGTGGCCGGGGCTCCTGGTTCGGGGTGGGACGGTCACGAAAAAAGGGCGTACGCGCTCAAGGATGCCAGGACGCATGCCCGTTCCGGGACCGACGAAGCCCCCACAACCACGCCGAACCCCCCTCCACATCACCCTTTAGAGTGACCCACCCCCACCCCGCACAACACCAACCCCAACTCCACACCCCTCAGAGCCCGGGGCCCCATCACCCCGCAGAAACCCCGATCACCTCCCCCCAACCCCACCCCCACCCACCCCACAACCCGCACCCCTCGGGACCCGAGGCTCCATCACCATGCAGCTCCGCCCCCGTACCCCGCGGAACCGCCGATCACCTCCCCACCAACCCCACCCCCACCCACCCAGGGGCGCGGGGAACTGCGCGACAAGCCACAACGAACCCGCACCCACCCCACAACCCGCACCCCCACCTTCCTAGCCGCACCCCCCGTCGGAGACACCCCGCACCAGCTCGCTCACCCTCTCCCCACAGACCGCCGCCCCCACCACCCCCACCGCATGCGCGACCAACCCCGCCGTCCCGTTGCCCGCGACGATCGCCGCCCCGACAGCCGCCCCCAGCGCATGCGCCCCCACGTCCCCCAACATCGCCCGCTCCCCCACGTCCTCGGGAAGGACAACCGCCGCCGCCCCCATCGCCCCGGCGGCCAACTCCGCGCCCGCCCCACCCCGCAGCAACCCCGTTACTCCCAGCCCGAGCACGGCAAGGCCGGCCCGCCCCGGCCGCACATCCACGAGGTTGACGAAGTGGGCGGTGCCGGCGATCACCACCCCGGCGAGCACCTTGTCCACCGCCCGCTCCTTGAGCAGCGCCCCGGCGAGAAGCCCGGCCGCGGAGATCCCGAACAACTTCACCGCACCGCTGCTGACCTCGCCGTCCCGCAGCGCCCCCAGATGCGCCCGGAACCCGCGCCGGGAATCACCGGCCCCGACGACATCGTCGTACGCCCCGCACGCCCCGGCGACGAGCACCGCGAACCCGGCGGCGGGCCGCACCCGGCCGGACGCGACGGCGACGGCGAGGGCCGAGGCGGGCCCGGCATACAGCTCGACGGTCCGCCCGGCGTGGTTCTCCCGTTCCCAACGCCCCGCCCCACCGGGCGCCTTGGCCCGCAACCCGGCGGTCCCGGCACGGGTGAGAGCGGCGGCGAGGGCGAAGGAGACGGCACGACGGCCACGTGTGATCATCCGGCCACCCTAGAACGGCGCCCGCCGACCACCTCGACCGGATCGGCGGCACCGAGCCACCAACCACCCACCACCGCAGGCCGTTCGGCAACCGCCAGTCACCAACCACCGCCCGCCGCAGGCCAGTCGACGACCGCCAGTAACCAACCACCCGTCACCGCACGCCAGTCGACACCTGCCAGTCGCCAACCACCGCTGACCGCACGCCAGTCGACACCAGCCAGTCACCAACCACCGCTCACCGCAGGCCAGTCGACGACCGTCAGTCGTCAACCACCGCCCGCCCGGGCAGCCTCAGCGGCCGGTGTCACCGCACGCCCGGGCAGCCTCAGTGGCCGGTGTCGCCGTCCGCCCGGGCCGTCGCGAGCAGTTCCTCCGCGTGCGCCCGGGCCGTCTCCGAGTCCTCCTGACCCGCCAGCATCCGGGACAACTCCCGTACCCGTTCCTCCCCTTCGAGGACCTTGACGCCGGACCGGGTCACCGACCCGTCGTTGGTCTTCTCCACCAGCAACTGCCGGTCGGCGAACGCGGCGACCTGCGGAAGGTGGGTGACCACCACGACCTGCGCGGACTTGGCGAGCTTGGCGAGGCGGCGGCCGATCTCGACGGCCGCCTTGCCGCCGACACCGGCGTCGACCTCGTCGAAGAGATACGTCGGCACCGGGTCGGTCCCGGCGAACACGACCTCGACGGCGAGCATCACGCGGGACAGCTCACCACCGGACGCCCCCTTGGCGATGGGGCGGGGCGGGGCGCCGGGGTGCGGGGCGAGGAGCAGTTCGACCTCGTCGGCGCCGGACGGACCGTAGGCGACCGTACGCCCGCCGACCTCGACGCCCTCGGGGTCGTCGGTCTGCCGGATGTCGAAGGAGACGCGGGCGTGCGGCATCGCGAGCGAGGCAAGTTCGGCGGTGACGGCCGCCGCGAACCGTTCGGCACTCTCCGTGCGGGCGTCGGTCAACGCCTGGGCGAGGCCGCTCAACTCGGCGCGCAGGGCGTCGCGTTCGACGGTGAGTTCGTCGATCCGCCCGTCGTCGCCGTCGAGTTCGGTCAGTCGCGCCGCGCTCTGCTCGGCCCACGCCAGCACCGCCGCGACGTCCTCGCCGTACTTCCGGGTCAACGCGCCCAGCGCGGCCCGCCGTTCCTCCACGGCGGACAGCCGCAGCGGGTCGGCGTCGAGGTCGTCGGCGTACCCGGCGAGTTCGCCCGCGACATCACCGAGCAGGATGCCGATCTCGCCGATCCGGTCGGTGAGCGCGGCCAGCGCCGGATCGTGCGCGCGCACCGCGTCCAGGGCCCGCTGCGCGCCCGCGACGAGCGTGTTCGCGTCGATGCCCTCGGGGTCCTCGGGGTTGCCGGCGAGGGCGGCGTGCGCCAGCGTGGCGGCCGAGGCGAGCCCCTCCGCGTGCCCGAGCCGCTCGGCCTCCTCCGCCAGCTCCACGTCCTCACCGGCGCGTGGCTCGACGGCGGCGATCTCGTCGAGCCCGTAACGCAGCAGGTCGGCCTCCTGGGCCCGCTCGCGCGCCCGCGTGACGATCTCCTCCAGCTCGACGGAGACGGCCCGCAGCCGCCGGTAGGCCTCGCCGTACTTGGTGAGCGGCCCGGCGACGGCGCCACCGGCGTACCGGTCGAGGGCCTGGCGCTGCCGGGACAGTTTGAGCAGCCCCTGCTGGTCGGTCTGGCCGTGCACGGCGACCAGGTCGTCGGCCAGCTCGGCCAGCAGCCCGACCGGGACGCTGCGCCCGCCGACGTGCGCCCGGGAGCGCCCCTCGGCGGAAACGGTACGGCTGATCAGCAACGCCCCGTCGTCCAGCTCGGCGCCCGCCTCCTCGGCCCGCACGACGGCGCTCGCGCCCGGGGGCACGGAGATCCGCCCCTCGACGACGGCTTTCTCGGCGCCCAGACGCACCAGCGCCGGGTCCGCGCGCCCACCGAGCAGCAGTCCGAGGCTGGTGACCACCATGGTCTTGCCCGCACCCGTCTCACCGGTGACCGCGGTGAACCCGGGCGACAGCTCGACGACAGCGTCGTCGATGACTCCGAGCGACCGTATCCGCATCTCCTCCAACACGCCCCCGACCATACGAGGTTTTGTCGGTGGTGTGCGACGCGGCCCCACCCGACCGGGGAGGCCGCGGGTCGTTACTTACCGGCGGGCACCTCGTTGGCTACTGCCGCGCACCGCGCCAACCGGCCACCGGCAGCGCGAACTTGGCGACCAGCCGGTCCGTGAACGAGGCGTGGTGCAGCCGCGCCAGACGCACCGGGACCGCTCCTCGGCGCACCTCGACGCGGGCGCCCGGCGGCAGGTCGAAGGTCCGCCGCCCGTCGCACCACAGCACCCCGGGCGGGATGTGCGGCAGCAGTTCGACGGCGAGTACCGAGTCGGGCGAGGTCACCAGCGGCTTCGCGAACAGCGCGTGGGCGCTGATCGGCACCATCAGCAGCGCCTCGACCTCGGGCCACACCACGGGCCCGCCGGCGGAGAACGCGTACGCCGTGGAGCCGGTCGGCGTCGACAGGACGATGCCGTCGCAGCCGAACCCGGTGACCGGCCGCCCGTCGATCTCCAGCACCACTTCGAGGAGTTTCTCGGCGCCGGCCTTCTGCACCGCGGCTTCGTTCAGGGCCCAGTCGGTGTGCACGATGTCGCCGTTGCGGTGCACGACGACGTCGACGGTCATCCGCTCCTCGACCTCGTACGACTTGGTGACGACCCGGTCGACGACCTTGTCGAGGTCGTCGCGCTCGGCCTCCGCGAGGAAGCCGACGCTGCCGAGGTTGACGCCGAGCATCGGCACCCCGGACGCCCGCGCGAACTCGGCGCCGCGCAGCAGCGTGCCGTCACCGCCGAGGACGATGAGCAGCTCGCAGCCCTCCAGGCACTGCGGGGTGGCCTCCTGGACCAGCTCCACCTCGGCGGGCAGCGGCAAGTCCCGGGCCTCGTACTCCAGGACCCGCACGATGATGCCCTCGCGCAGCAGCCCCTTGACGACCAGCTCGGCGCTGCGGATCGCAGCGGGCCTGCCGGTGTGGGCGAGCAGGAAAACAGTACGAACTCGGTTCTGCGTCAACGCGGTCCCTCCGCCACTGCACGGTCAACGTCGGCCGGGTCCAGCTCGGGTGCCCCCGCCCGCAGCCACAGAAAGTACTCGACATTCCCGGAAGGGCCGGGCAGCGGGCTGGCGGTGACGCCGCGCACCCCGAGGCCGAGGTCCCACGCCCGCCCGGCCACGCCGCGCACGGCCTCGGCCCGCAGCTGCGGGCTGCGGACCACTCCGCCGCTGCCCAGCCGTTCCTTCCCCACCTCGAACTGCGGTTTGACCATCATCACCAGGTCGGCGTCCGGCTTCACACACCGCTTCAGGGCGGGCAGCACCAGCCCCAGCGGGATGAAGGACAGATCGCCCACGACAAGATCCACAGGTTCCCCATCGATCGCTTCAAGCGTCAACTCGCGTACGTTCGTACGGTCCTTGACGGTGACGCGTTCATCGCTCTGGAGAGTCCAGGCGAGTTGTCCGTATCCGACGTCGACGGCGACCACGTGCGCGGCCCCGGCCCGCAGCAGCACGTCGGTGAACCCGCCGGTGGACGCCCCGGCGTCCAGCGCCCGCCGCCCCTGGACGGCCAGCCCCTGCGGGACGAACGCCTCCAGCGCCCCGGCGAGCTTGTGGCCGCCCCGGGAGACGTAGTCGGGGTCACCGTCGTCGTCGCGGACCACGATCGGGGCGGCGGTCTCCACCTGGGTGGCGGGTTTGGTCGCGAGGGTCTTGCCGACGCTGACCCGCCCGGCCGCGATCAGCTGGCTGGCATGCTCACGGGAGCGCGCGAGTTTCCGGCGGACCAGTTCCGCGTCCAGACGGCGACGTGCGACTCCTGCCACGGTGCGTTCAGCTCCTGTGTTCGAACGACGAGGGGGGCGCCGGAGGTGCCGGGCGGGCGTCGAGCGCGGTGAGCGCGTCGCGCAGCCCCCGGTGTACATCCTCGTACACCTCGACATGTCCGTCCGTCGCGAGGTGGTCGGCGTCGGCCAGGCGCGCCAGCCGGGCGTCGACCTCGGCGTCACCGGTGGGGACCGTGCCGACCTCCAGCGGGGCCGGCGCGGCGGGGTCGTCCACCGGCTCCTGGACCGCCTCGGCCTGGGGCGCTGTGTCGTTCATGCCCCGACGCTACCGCGAAGCCCTGGGGTACCGTCGGCGGTGATGGCCACGATCGAGGAGTGCCGTGCCGCACTCGACAAGCTCTCCGACAGCATGCAGCGCGCCGACGGCGAGGTCCGCTCGGCGGCCGCCCTGGACCGCACCGTCAGCTGCCGGGTCACCGACCCGGACGTCACCTTCCTGGGCCGGCTGACCGGCGGCCGGATCGAGGTGGACCGCACGGTGCCGGGCCCGCCGCCGGAGCGGGCGCAGATCAGGCTCGCCCTGACCGGCGACGATCTGCTCGCGCTGGTCGACGGCGAACTGAACTTCGCGAAGGCCTGGGGCGCGGGCCGGGTGAAGCTGGAGGCGGGCCTGCGCGACCTGCTGCGGCTCAGGAAGCTTCTGTAGCGGCCACCTTGTCGCGGCCGGTCCCGGTGGTGTCCGTCCCGTCGGCCGACGCGCTCGCCCGTGCCCTGCGCGCCGCCGGCACCACCAGCGGCGTCCCGGTCTCCGGGTCGTCGATCACCTGGCAGCGCAGCCCGAACACCTCCTCGACGAGGTCGGCGGTGACGATGTCGTGGGGCGCCCCCTCGGCGATGATCCGTCCCTCGCGCAGCGCGATGAGGTGGGTGGCGTACCGGGCCGCGTGGTTGAGGTCGTGCAGCACGGCGACGAGGGTGCGGCCCTGCTCCTCGTGGAGTTCGGCGCACAGGTCGAGAACGTCGATCTGGTGCTGGATGTCGAGGTACGTGGTCGGCTCGTCGAGGAGCAGCAGCGGGGTCTGCTGGGCGAGCGCCATGGCGATCCACACGCGCTGGCGCTGACCGCCGGAGAGTTCGTCGACGTACCGGTCGGCGAGTTCGGTGACGCCGGTCTGCGCCATGGACTCCCGCACGACGCGCTCGTCCTCGGTGGACCACTGGCGCAGGATGCCCTGGTGCGGGTAACGGCCGCGGCCCACCAGGTCGGCGACGGTGATGCCGTCGGGCGCGATCGACGACTGCGGCAGCAGCCCGAGGGTGCGGGCGACCTTCTTCGCGGGCATCGACTGGATGACCTGGCCGTCCAGGAGGACCTGGCCGACGTTCGGCTTCAGCATCCGGGACAGGGCGCGCAGCAGCGTGGACTTGCCGCACGCGTTGGGTCCGACGATCACCGTGAAGGAGTTGTCGGGGATCTCCACCGAGAGCTGCTCGGCGATGACCCGCTGGTCGTAGGCGAGGGTGACCTTCTCGGCGGACAGGCGGTTCACGGTGCTCCTTGGGTTGTTCGGCCCGCTGACGGGGGTGGGGTGGGCGGTCATATCCGGCCCGCCTTGCGCTCGGTGACCAGCAGCCACAGCAGATAGCCGCCGCCGAGGACTCCGGTGACCACGCCGACGGGCAGCTGTCCGGCGCCGAAGATCTTCTGCGAGGCCCAGTCGGCGACGACCAGCAAGGTGGCGCCCATGCACAGGGAGGCCAGCAGATTGGGTCCCGGCGACCGGGTCAGCCGACGGGCGAGCTGCGGTGCGGTGAGGGCGACGAAAGCGACCGGCCCGGCCGCCGCGGTCGCGCTCGCGGTGAGCAGCACGGCCGCCACCAGGACCAGCGCGCGTACCCGCTCGACGCGGATGCCGAGCGCGTTCGAGACGTCGTCGCCCATCTCCATGGTGCGCAGGGCCCGCGCGTTGGCGAGGACCAGCGGCACGAGCACGGCGCACAGGGCGAGCAGCGGCCAGACCTGCGTCCAGTCACGGCCGTCGAGCGAGCCGGTCATCCAGACCAGCGCGCGGGTCGCGTCGACGATGTCGGAGACGGTCATCAGATAGCCGTTGACCGCGGTGACGATCGCGGAGACGCCGATGCCGACCAGGACGAGGCGGTAGCCGTGCACGCCCCGTTTCCAGGAGAGCAGGTAGATCCCGGCGCCGGTGACCAGGCCGCCGGCGAGGGCGCCCAGGGTGACCTGGGCGGCGCTGCCGGAGAACAGGACGATCATCACGAGCGCCCCGGCCGTCGCGCCCTGGCTGAGGCCGAGCACGTCGGGGCTGCCCAGCGGGTTGCGGGTGACGGCCTGGAAGAGGGCGCCGCCGAGACCGAGCGAGGCGCCGACCAGCAGGCCCACCAGGACGCGCGGCAGCCGCAGTTCGTCGACGATGAACTCCTGTCCGGCGTTGCCGCCGCCGAACAGCGTCCGCACCACGTCGGCCGCCGGGATCGCGAAGTCCCCGGTGCCGATCAGCACCACTGCGGCGGCGAGCGCGGCGAGCAGCAGCAGCGCGACGACGCCGGCGGACCGGACGTCCAGGCGCACCGAGAGCCCGCCCGGCGTCCGCAGGACACGGTTGCCCCTCACAGCTGCGCCGTCCTTCCGCGTCGGACCAGGTAGATGAAGACGGGCCCGCCGAGGATCGCGGTGACGACGCCGACCTGGAGCTCCGAGGGCCGGGCGACGATCCGCCCGACGAC
This sequence comes from Streptomyces sp. NPDC091279, assembly GCF_044757465.1. Lineage (NCBI taxonomy): Bacteria > Bacillati > Actinomycetota > Actinomycetes > Kitasatosporales > Streptomycetaceae > Streptomyces > Streptomyces sp. NPDC091279. The sequence goes on from NZ_JBIVVA010000009.1 coordinate 431,434, forward strand.
GTCGGAGCCGAGCAGCAGCACCGGCGACAGGATCGTCGCGTACGGGAGAATCCAGCGCAGGTCGGGGCCGGTGAAGGAGCGCACGACGTGCGGGACCATCAGGCCGACGAAGACGATCGGGCCGCAGGCGGCGGTGGCCGCTCCGCACAGCACGGTGGCGGCGAGCATGGCCAGCGCCCGGGTGCGGTTGAGGTGCGCGCCGAGGGCCTTGGCGGTGTCGTCGCCCAGGGACACGGCGTTCAGCGGCCGGGCCAGACCGAGCGCGAGCACGGTGCCGACCGCGAGGAACGGCAGCACCTGGAGGATCGTTTCGTTGGTCGCGGAGGCGAGCGAACCGACGGTCCAGAAGCGCATCTTGCCCAGCGCCGCCTGGTCCGTGATCATCACGGCCTGGAGGTAGCCGTAGAGCGCGGCGCTGATCGCGGTCCCGGCCAGCGCGAGCCGCACGGGCGTGGCACCCCGGGCGCCGCCCAGGAACCAGACCAGCGTCCCGACGGCGGCGGCTCCGGCGAACGCGAACCACACGTACCCGCTCAGCGAGGTGACGCCGAAGAACGTCATCGCGGTGACGACGGCGGCGGACGCGCCCGCGTTGATGCCGAGGAGTCCCGGGTCGGCCAGCGGATTGCGGGTCAGCGCCTGGAGGACGGCACCGGCCAGGCCGAGCGCGGCGCCGGCCAGCAGCCCGAGCAGCGTGCGGGAGATCCGCTCCGCCACGACGACGTCGCCGTAGGTCCCCGAGCCGTCGAACAGCCCGTGCCAGACCTGCGTCAACGACAGCGCTTTCGCGCCGATCGCGATGCTCGCCAGCGCGACCAGCACCAGCAGCACGGCGGCGACCAGGAGCCCAACGGCCCGTATCGCTCGTCGTTTTGGGAGCGCGGGTGGGGACTCCGCGCGCGTTTCGGGAGGACTGTCGACCAACACCCGGTTAGGTTAGCCTACCCTCGCATTTCCCTTCGATCCCTGGTCGCACCCCGCTTCCGATTCACAGGAACCCCGGCTCTGTGGCCCGGCTCACAGCCCCAGCCGGTCGAGCGCCTTGCCCGCCTCCAGCGCGCAGCTGCCGTCCCCGGCCGCCGTCCAGGCCGCCGCGCACAGCGCCCGCAGCCCGTCCAACGGCTCCCCGTCGCCGTCGAGTTCAAGCCGCTCGTGGCCCGCCGTCGCCGTCCAGCCACCGCACCGGAATCCGTCGCCGCTCTCGACCACCTCGGGCTGCCCGGTGAGCAGGCCGCGCAGATCGGCGTCGACATACGTCGGCCGGTGCTGCGGGGGCGCCGCGAGCAGCTGGGCGCCGTCGGTGACGCCGGTGAGGACGAGCAGGGAGTCCACCTCGCCGTTGAACGCGCCCTCGATGTCGGTGTCCAGACGGTCACCGATCACCAACGGCCGCTCCGCGCCGGTCCGCAGGATCGACTCCCGGTGCATCGGGGGCAACGGCTTGCCCGCCACCTGCGGTTCGGCGCCGGTGGCGATCCGGACGACCTCGACGGCGGCGCCGTTGCCCGGTGCGATGCCGCGCGCGCCCGGGATCGTCAGGTCGGTGTTGGACGCGTACCAGGGCACCCCGCGCGCGATGGCGTAGCAGGCCTCCGCGAACCGCCCCCAGGCCAGGTCGGGCCCGCCGTACCCCTGCACGACGGCCACCGGATCGTCCTCTGCCGAGTCGACCGGCACCAGGCCCCGCTCGCGCAGCGCGACCCGCAGCCCCTCCCCGCCGATCACCAGCACCCGCGACCCGGCGGGCACCTGCTCGCTGATCAGCCGGGCGACCGCCTGCGCGGAGGTGATCACGTCATCGGCGTCCGTCGGTATGCCCAGCTCGGTCAGGTGATCGGCCACCGTGTCCGGCGTCCGCAGCGCGTTGTTGGTGACGTAGGCCAGGCGCAGGCCGCCGTCCCGGGCCGTGGCCAGCGACGCGACGGCGTGCGCGATCGCGTTGCCGCCCGCGTACACCACCCCGTCCAGGTCGAGCAGGGCCGTGTCGTACGCCTCGCTCAGGGCCCGCCCACTGCCCTCGGGCCTCGTCCTGACGACCTGGCTCATTCCGCATCGCTCCTCGTTCGACGGCTTTCCCTCGATCATCCCTCACGCCACTGACACACGTACGATGCCCTGATGAACACCCCAGGTGACTCGGAAGCGACGGCGCCCCGAGGACTGGAACTCACTCCGTTCCACGGCCTTCGCTACGACCCCGACCGGGTCGGCAGTCTGGCCGCCGTCACCTCCCCGCCGTACGACGTCGTCGTCCGCCCCGACGGTGTGCACCTGCTCCAGGACGCCGACCCGCACAACATCGTCCGTCTGATCCTTCCGCAGTCCACCAGCCCCGGCGCGCGCAACGAACAGGCGGCCGACACCCTCCGCCGCTGGATCGACGAGGGCATTCTGAAGACCGATCCCGACCCCGGTCTGTATGTCTACGAACAGCGCGACGTGGACGGCACCCTGCAACGCGGCCTCATCGGCGCCCTGCGCCTCTCGGACCCGGCCGACGGCGTGGTCCTGCCCCACGAGGACGTCATGCCGCACGTGGTCGCCGACCGGGCCGCCCTGATGCGGGCCACCTCGGCGAACCTCGAACCGCTCCTGCTGACCTACCGGGGCGACAGCGCCACGATCGCCACCCCCCAGATCATCGAACGTACGGCCGAGAAGCCGCCACTCCTGGCCACGACCACCGACGACGGCGTCAGCCACCGCCTGTGGGCGCTCACCGACCGGGCCGATCTGGCCGCGATCCGCGCCGACCTGGCCCGCCACCAGGCCCTGATCGCCGACGGCCACCACCGCTGGGCGACCTACCGGCGCCTGCGCGCGGAACATCCGTCACCGAGCCCCTGGGACTACGGCCTGGTCCTCCTCGTCGACACGGCGCACTACCCGCTGCGCGTCCGCGCCATCCACCGCCTGCTGCACGGGCTCCCGGTGGCGGACGCCGTCGCCGCCCTGGACGGCCTGTTCCGGGTCCGCCGACTGTCCGTCCCGCTGCCCGAGGCCCAGGCGGCACTGGCCGAAGCGGCCCGCGCGGGCAACGCGTTCCTGCTGGCCGGCGACGGCGCCTTCCACCTCGTCGACCGCCCGGACCCGGCCCTGCTCGCCCGCACGGTCCCGGCGGGGCACCCGGAGGCCTGGCGCACCCTGGACGCGACGGTCCTGCACGCCACGCTCCTGGGCCATGTCTGGCACATCCCCGAGGACTCCCCCGCCCACATCGCCTACCTCCACGACGCGACGACGACCATCACGAAGGCGGAACGGGACGGCGAAACGGCGGTCCTCCTGCACCCCGTCCGCGAGGAGGTCGTGCGTGACCTGGCCCGCCAGGGCGCGACGATGCCCCGCAAGTCGACGTCGTTCGGCCCCAAACCGGCCTCGGGCCTGGTCCTGCGCGCCCTGGAACTGTGAGCCACGCACGCGTAGACGCGAAAAAGGGGCGGCACCCGGAGCAATTCCGGGTCCCGCCCCTTCTCAATGAACGTCAGTCCTTGTGCTTGACGTCATCAACGTCATCAACACCGTCAATGTCATCAACCTCGTCAACGTCATCGAAGTCGTCGATGTCCTTGACGTCCTCGACCTTGTCAACCTTGTCAACCTTCACGGCCTTCTCGTCCGGGGCGTCGACAACGGCCTCGGCCTCGTCGTCAGCCTCGTCCTCGTCCTCGACCTCGTGCTCGGTGAGGGCGTCGACGAAATCGACACCGTCCAGCTCGGCGAGGCGGTCGGAGGCGTCGGTGCTGCCGTCCCGGTCGGCCTCGACTGCCTTCGCGAACCACTCCCGCGCCTCGTCCTTCCGCCCGGCCGCGAGGAGCGCGTCGGCGTAGGCGTACCGCAGCCGCGCGGTCCACGGCTGGACAGAACTGGACGCCAGTTCGGGGCTCTGGAGGGTGACGATGGCCGCGTCGAGCTGGTCCAGGTCACGCCGGGCACCGGCGGCGACGAGCCGCATCTCGACCTGCCCGGCCTTGTCGAGCTTGTTCACCTCGGGGGCACCGGCCATGTCGAGCGCCTTCTCGGGCCGACCGAGCCCACGCTCGCAGTCCGCCATGACGGGCCACAGCTCCACCCCGCCGGTCATCCGCCGCGCCGCCCGGAACTCGGCGAGCGCCTCGGAGTACTTCTGCGTGGCGTACGCGGCGAACCCGCCCGCCTCACGCACGGCGGCGACACGGGACGCCAGCCGCAGCGCGATCTTGGAGTAGGCGTAGGCCCGCTCAGGCTCCTCGTCGATGAGCCGGGCGACCATCACCAGGTTCTTGGCGACATCCTCGGCCAACGTCTTCGGCAGGCTCAGCAGCTCCTGCCGCACGTCCTTGTCGATCTCCTCGCCGGTGACGTCCTCGTCGATCGGCAGCCGCTTGATCGGCTCCCGGTCGCGGTCCCGCTCGTCCCGGAAACCGCCACCGCCACGCCGGTCGTCACGCCCACGGAACCCACCGGGACGTCCGCCACGGTCGTCACGACGCGGCCCACCCCGGTCATCCCGGCCACGGAACCCACCCCGGTCACCGCCGCCACGGTCGTCACGACGGGTGTCATCACGCCGGAAGCCGCCACGGTCGTTGCCGCCGCGCTCGTCCCGCCGGCCCTCGCCCCGGTCGTCACGCCGGAACGGAGCCCGCTGCTCCCCGTCCCGCCGGAAGCCACCGCCACGGTCATCACGCCGAGTGTCGTCACGCCGGTCGTCCCGACGCTCGTCACGCCGGAAGGGAGGACGATCACCGCTGTCACGCCGGTCATCCCGCTGGAAGGCGGGACGGTCGTCACGCCGGAAAGCCGGACGGTCCCCGTCACGCCGGTCGTCGCGACGGAACGGCGGCCGTTCGCCACCCTGCTGGCGGTCGTCACGCCGGAAAGCCGGACGGTCGCCGCCCTGACGGTCATCCCGACGGAACGGAGGACGGTCACCATCGCGCCGGTCGTCACGCCGGAACGGCGGACGGTCGCCACCCTGACGGAACCCGCCCCGGTCGCTGCCACCCCGGTCATCACGACGGAACCCGCCACGGTCACCGCCGCCACGGTCGTCACGACGGCTGTCATCACGCCGGTCGTCACGCCGGAACGGGGGACGCTCGCCGCCCTGGCGGTCGTCACGTCGGTCGTCCCGACGGAACCCGCCACGGTCGTTGCCACCACGGTCGTCACGGCGGTCATCCCGCCGGTCGTCACGGCGGAACGGCGGCCGTTCGCCACCCTGCTGGCGGTCGTCACGGCGGAAAGCCGGACGGTCGCCGCCCTGACGGTCATCCCGACGGAACGGAGGACGGTCACCATCGCGCCGGTCGTCACGCCGGAACGGCGGACGGTCGCCACCCTGACGGAACCCGCCCCGGTCGTCACGGCGGTCGGAACCCCGGTCGTCCCGGCGGAACCCACCACGGTCGTTGCTGCCACCGCGATCGTCGCGGCGGAAGGCGGGGCGGTCGCCACCCGGACGGAACCCACGGTCGCGGTCGTCGCGACGGGGACCAGCGGGGCGGTCGTCACGGCGCGGACCGGAGGGACGGTCGTCGCGGCGGGGGCCCGACGGGCGGTCATCACGCCGGCCGTAGGTACCGCGATCGTTGCCGCCACGGTCGTTGCCACGGCGGTCGTCGCGCGGACGGTCGTCACGGCGGTCGTTGGCGCCACGGTCGTAGCCGCGACTCGGGGCACCGCGGTAGCCTCCACGGTCACCTCGGTCACCACTGTCCCGTCGCCGCTGGTCGCGCTCCGGTCGGTCGTCGGGAGAGTTGGTGGACATAGGTGACTCCTGTCTTCGGTACTGCAAGCATTGTAAAAACAAAAGGACCCCTGGTCCCAGCTGAACGCTGGGACCAGGGGTCCTTCAAAAATTGTTCGGCGGCGTCCTACTCTCCCACAGGGTCCCCCCTGCAGTACCATCGGCGCTGTGAGGCTTAGCTTCCGGGTTCGAAATGTAACCGGGCG
>NZ_JBIVVA010000010.1:0-34152 GCF_044757465.1 Streptomyces sp. NPDC091279
GGACGTCCACCGACCCGGCGGTCATCGCCGCGCTCAGCGAACACGCGGGGCTGATCGCCGACGAGGTCCTCGCCACGGACTTCGCCCAGGGCGAGCCCGACGAGACCTACGGCCCCCCCTTCACGGACGCCCCCCTCTCCCTCACCTTCACCCTCCGCAAGTCCTAACCCCCCACAGCCGCAGCCGCCCAAGGGGCAGGACCCCTCCCACCCCAGGCGGCTGCGGCCCCTCGGTGGCCGGCCGCGCAGTTCCCCCGTGCCCCTATGGGGCGCCATCCGAACGTTGGCGAACAGGCACCGGGGTCGCCCATTTCAAGGGCGTGAGGGCCAAGGCCTTTAGGGGTGCGGGGAACTGCGCGACCAGCCACCGCGAACCGCCACTCGCACACGCACCCCCACCACCCCACCCCGTAGGCGCCCCGCAAGCGCAGCACCCCGCAGACGACACAACAGGGCGGGGCCCCGGATCGAAATCCGGGGCCCCGCCCTGTTGAACGCTGCCGACGCCTACGGCGTACTACCTACCACCGGCCGTCAGTTGTCATCCTCGTCGATCAGGAACCCTCGCATGGGCGACGGCGCCTGCCCCATCGGCGACGGCCCCTGCGGCCGAACCGGAGCCATCGGCTGGGTCATCGCCGGAGACATCTGCTGCTGTCCGCCATAGGACGGCGCGGCGGGGCTCGGCCCACCACCCATCCCCGGGTTGCCACCGTAGGACGGCGCACTCGCACCGGCCGGTGCCATCGAGGGCGCCGGGGACGGCGGCAGGGACGCCGCGGCCGGAGTACGCGGCGGAGCCAGCGAGTCGTCGGCCTGGGTCTCGAGCTGACGCAGCTGCGACTCCAGGTACGACTTCAGACGCGTCCGGTACTCCCGCTCGAAGCCCCGCAGATCCTCGACCTTGCGCTCCAGCGTGGCGCGCGCGGACTCCAGGGAGCCCATGGCCACCCGGTGCTTCTCCTGCGCGTCCCGCTCCAGCGCGTCGGCCTTGGCACGGGCGTCCCGCTCCAGACCCTCGGCGCGGCTGCGCGCCTCGCCGACGATCTTGTTGGCCTCGGAACGCGCCTCGGCGATCGCCTGGTCGGCGGTCTGCTGGGCCAGCGAGAGGACCCGCGCGGCGCTGTCGCCACCGGGACCGCCCTGACCCTGACCGGGGCCGCCCATCGGACCGCCCATGGGGCCACCCATCGGGCCGCCCATCTGCTGCTGCATGGGCGGCTGGCCACCCATGGGGCCCTGGCCCATCTGGCCCTGACCCATGGGGCCCTGACCCATCGGACCCTGCCCCATCTGTCCCTGGCCCATCTGGCCCTGACCCATGGGGCCTTGGCCCATCGGACCCTGGCCCATCTGGCCGGGACCCTGCGGGCCGCCCTGTCCGCTGGGACCGGCGGGCAGCTGCGGCGCACCGCTCGGCAGCTGGGGCGGGCCTCCCATGGGGCCGCCCATCTGCTGCTGCGGCGGGCCAGATATGCCGGCGGGCACCGGGGCGCCGGGACCAGGTCCGCGCATGCCCTGCTGCTGCGGCGGCATTCCGCCCTGCTGTTGCTGCTGCTGGTCCTGGTTCTCCGGAGGCTTGCGCATGTTCTGCTGGTTCTGGGCAGCAGCGCGCGTGGCAGCGGCCAGCTTGGCGCGCAGGTCCTCGTTCTCGCGGAGCAGACGGGTCAGTTCGGCTTCGACCTCATCGAGGAAGGCATCGACCTCGTCCTCGTCATAGCCTTCTCGGAGGCGGACGGTCGTGAACTGCTTGTTCCGCACGTCCTCGGGGGTCAACGGCATCTCTTCACCTCAACGTAGTCGTCGGCATTCGGCAAGACGGTAGGTCACATCGATCACAGCCGGCTCACGATCGAGATCAGGATGTAGACGATGATCATCAGTACGAAGAAGGACAGGTCGAGCGCCACGCCCCCGAGACGCAACGGCGGGATAACTCGCCGCAGAAGCTTGAGCGGTGGATCGGTGACAGTGTAGGTGGCCTCCAGAACGACCACCATCGCCTTGCCGGGCTGCCATGAGCGGGCGAACTGGAAGACGTAGTCCATGACCAACCGGAAGATGAGCACGATGAGGAAGCACATCAGCGCGATGTAGACGACATCCAGAACCACGCTCATGACTCGCGCTTCCCTCTCCCCTGTTACCCGTACTCGCTGTACTGCTACTTGCTGCTTCCGGTGGTGTGTCTCAGCTCTGGTTGAAGAACCCGCCCTCTGCGATGCGGGCCTTGTCCTCCGCCGTGACATCGACGTTAGCAGGCGACAACAGGAACACCTTCTGCGTCACCCGCTCGATGCTGCCGTGCAGACCGAAGACCAGACCGGCGGCAAAGTCGACAAGTCGCTTCGCGTCGATGTCGTCCATCTCGGTCAGATTCATGATCACCGGGGTGCCCTCACGGAAGTGTTCCCCGATGGTACGGGCCTCGTTGTAGGTCCGCGGGTGGAGCGTGGTGATCCGGTAAGGCTCTCTTTCGGACACGACCTTGGGCATGATCACCGGTGCGTTCTTCTCCAGGCTCGCGCGTTCTTGTGTGATGGACGCCACGGGCGCGATGCGCGCCGGACGGCCGGATTCCGCCCCCAGCGAAGTGGACCGGGCGACCGGCTCACGCGGCACCGGAGGCTGCACCACTCGTACCTCTTCGTCCCTTTGGGACTGATGTGCGACGTGCGACTGGTGGGACGGCTCGTGCCGTCGGTGATCCCGCTCCAGCTCAGGGTCGAGCTCGGGTTCGAAGTCGTCATCGGGGTCAAAACCCCGGCCGTCGTACCCATCGTCCTCCACGAGGCCGAGGTAGACCGCCATCTTGCGCATCGCGCCGGCCATGCTCTGAGTCCTCCGCTCTGTGGTGGATCGACCGACTACTGCCAAGTGCCCGTGATCCACGAGGTCGTTATGCCCGCCTGTGGCGAGAATGACCATATTTTCTGCTGTGGTCCGACTTCCTGGCGACGTTACCCGAGCCCGGCACGGACTCCGAGTACCGCACTGCCGACGCGCACATGTGTCGCCCCGGCCGCGACGGCCTGTTCAAGGTCCGCACTCATCCCTGCGGAGACCATGGTGGCAGCCGGATGGGTTCGGCGCAGGTCAGTCGACAAATCCATCAGCCGGTCGAAGGCGGCTTGTTGCCGTCCGGCGAACTCCCCGGTGAGCGGAGCGACGGTCATCAGCCCGCCCAGCCGCAGCCCCTCCGCCGAGGCGACGACATCGGCCAACTCGCCGATCCCGCCCGGGGCCACGCCGCCGCGCTCACCCCGCTCGCTCTCCCCCGCGTCGAGAGCCACCTGAAGGAGACACTCCAGTTCGCGCCCCGCCCGCACGGCCTCCTTCGACAGGGCCGTGACCAGCCGGGCCCGGTCGACGGACTGCACGACATCCGCGTAACCCACCACGGACCGCACCTTGTTGGTCTGCAACTGGCCGACGAAGTGCCAGACGAGCGGCAGGTCGGCGCAGTCGGCCGCCTTGGGCGCGGCGTCCTGGTCGCGGTTCTCGGCGACGTGCCGCACACCGAGTTCGGAGAGAATGCGCACATCGCTCGCGGGGTAGGTCTTGGTGACGACGATGAGGGTCACCTCCGCGCGCTCGCGCCCGGCCTTCGCGCACGCGGCGGCGATACGCTCCTCAACTCGCGCCAGATTCCCGGCGATTTCGTCCTTACGGTCCGTCATGCGTCATCAGTCCAGCCAGACATAGCCCGCGAGCCGACCGGTGGTGCGGTCGCGGCGGTACGAGAAGTGGTCGCCCGATTCACGCGTGCACACCGGTGAGCGCTCCCGGTCGCGTACCCCGAGGCGTTCGAGCTGGGCGTGCACGCCGGCGGTCACGTCCACCGCGGGAGTGCCCCACCTCGTCTCGGCGTGCGCCGCCGGCTCGACGGCGGTCACGTCGGCGCGCATCTCTTCGGGGACTTCGTAGCACCGGCCGCAGACGGCGGGTCCGGTGCGGGCGACGATCCGGGCGGGATCGGCGCCGAGTTCGGTCATGGCCCGCACGGCGGCGGGCACGATCCCGGCGACCAGGCCGGGCCGGCCCGCGTGGGCCGCGGCGACGACACCGGCGACCGGGTCGGCCAGCAGCACCGGGACACAGTCGGCGGTGAGGACCGCGAGGGCGAGTCCGCGCCGGGCGGTGACCAGGGCGTCGACCTCGGGCACCGGCCGCTCGCCCCAGGGGGCGTCGACGACGACGGCGTCGGCGCCGTGCACCTGGTTCATCCACACCACGGACGAGGCGTCCAGGCCGAGGGACTTGGCCGCCGACTCCCGGTTGGCGCGGACGGCCTCCGGGTCGTCGCCGACCGCGCCGCCGAGGTTGAGCTCCGCGTACGGAACGGCGCTCACTCCGCCCCACCGATCGGTGAAGGCGAAGTGCGCGCCGCTCGCGGTGCTCGTTTCGGAGCGCTGTCCTATCACTTGAGGAAGTCCGGCACGTCCAGTTCCTCGGCGGCGCTGTCCGAGTAGGTCCGCGACGGCGGGACCGGCGGGTTGACCGGGAGGTCGGCCACCGGCTCGGGCGCGGGCTCCGGGTCCTCCTTCGGCGTGACGCTGCCGAGCGAGCCGAACGACGGCCGGTCGGCGGGCTGCCGTACCGGGGTCGGCTCCTCGCGGCGGGCCGAGGCGGCCGAGGACGACTGGAGCACGTTGTCGCGGCGGGCCGGCGGCTGACCGCCGTCGAAGCCGGCCGCGATGACGGTGACCCGGACCTCGTCGCCGAGCGCGTCGTCGATGACCGCGCCGAAGATGATGTTGGCCTCCGGATGGGCGGCCTCACTGACCAGTTGGGCGGCCTCGTTGATCTCGAACAGGCCGAGGTCGGAGCCGCCGGAGATGGAGAGCAGCACGCCCCGGGCGCCGTCGATGGACGCCTCCAGGAGCGGCGAGGAGATCGCCATCTCGGCCGCGGCCACCGCGCGGTCGTCGCCGCGGGCCGAGCCGATGCCCATGAGGGCCGAACCGGCCTCGGACATCACGGACTTGACGTCGGCGAAGTCGAGGTTGATCAGACCGGGCGTGGTGATGAGGTCGGTGATGCCCTGGACGCCGGAGAGCAGGACCTGGTCGGCCGACTTGAAGGCGTCGAGGACCGAGACCTGGCGGTCCGAGATGGACAGCAGCCGGTCGTTCGGGATGACGATGAGGGTGTCGACCTCTTCGCGGAGTTCGGCGATGCCGTCCTCGGCCTGGTTGGCCCGGCGCCGTCCCTCGAAGGTGAACGGGCGGGTGACCACGCCGATGGTGAGGGCGCCGAGGTTGCGCGCGATGTTGGCCACGACGGGCGCGCCGCCGGTGCCGGTGCCGCCGCCTTCACCGGCCGTCACGAAGACCATGTCGGCCCCCTTGAGGACCTCCTCGATCTCCTCGCGGTGGTCCTCGGCGGCCTTGCGGCCCACGGCCGGGTTGGCGCCGGCGCCGAGTCCGCGCGTCAGTTCGCGACCGACGTCGAGCTTGACGTCGGCGTCGCTCATCAACAGAGCTTGCGCGTCCGTGTTGATGGCGATGAACTCGACGCCCTTGAGACCGACCTCGATCATCCGGTTGATGGCATTGACACCACCGCCGCCGACACCGATGACTTTGATGACTGCGAGGTAGTTCTGCGGTGCTGCCACGTCGAAGGCCTCTCGCCTCGAGTTACGTGTCGTCGCGTCGCACGGGATGCGAGGCGCCGACTGATGCCGAATGGGGCGGTCCGTATCGCCGACCCGAACCCTAACGTTGAAGTTTAGGGTTACCAGTGTGACTGTTCGCTGGACTCTTCCGAACAGGACACTAAGTCGACAAGTGGCGCACGTTCAACGAACACGCCGAACCTCCCGTTTTTCTTTTCACCCTATGTGATCAGCCATAGCAGTGCCCAACCAGGGTGCTGGCCTGGGCGAATGTGCGTCAACTCGCGGACGACGCGGGGGCGGTGGGAACGCTCACGTCGAAGTGCCGGGCGTCCGGGGCCGCTTTCATCAGAGCGGTGAGCGTACGCCCCTTCGCGTCACCGTCCTCACCACTTCCCCACGCGACGGTCCGCCCGCCGCTCAACTCCAGCGAGATGTCGTCGTAGGAAAGCACCTTGACGGTCCGGGTGGTGCGCAGGGCGGCGTCCGGAACGGCGTCGGCGACCCGTACCGCCTCCCGGATCAGCCGGCTCTCGCCGAAGCGGCGCAGGCTCGCGGCGGACGAACCCGATCGGGAAAGACTCAATTCCAGTGCGGGAACGCCTTTTGGCGCACTCTCAACTGTGGCGAAACGGACACCTTTCCGGTCCACTTCGATGAATTTTCCACCCTTTTGAACCGTCAGAACTGGTACACGTTCGGTCACTTTGAGGCCGATTCCATGTGGCCAGGAACGGACCACGTCGACCGAGTCGATCCGTCGGAGTTTTCTGATCAGACGTGACTGGATCGCATCGGTGTCGACGGAAATCAGCGGTGCTCCGACCGGAACATCCGCCGCTTCACGCACCTGCCCGGGGGTCAGGACGACCGCACCGGAGACCCCGACGCGCTCGACACGGGTCCACTGAGATCCGTACAACACCCAGACGGTGCCCGCTCCGAGGAGGACCAGCGCGACGGCAAGAACGATGATCGTACGAAGCTGCTTCGGTCCGGGCCTGCGGAACGTCGCGAGCCTTTTGAGCCGCCGGAGAAGGGGCGAGCCGGACGACTCCTGCTGGCGTTCACCGCGTTCGACGGTGGAAGTTCCGGCCACGCCCCACGCACTCTCCTTCTTCTGTCGGCTCACTCGCCTCAGCGGCGGTGCGAGGCGATCGCCTCGTACACCATGGCGACGAGCAGCTCGTCGGCGTCCCGGCGGCCGAACTCGGCGGCGGCGCGGGACATTTCGTACAGCCGGTGCGGGTCGGCGAGCACGGGCAGGACATTGCCGCGCACCCAATCGGGCGTCAGCTCCGCGTCGTCGACCAGCAGTCCGCCGCCGGCCTTCACCACCGGCTGGGCGTTCAGCCGCTGTTCGCCGTTGCCGATGGGCAGCGGGACGTAGACGGCCGGGAGTCCGACGGCGGAGAGTTCAGCGACGGTCATCGCGCCCGCGCGGCAGAGCATCATGTCGGCCGCGGCGTACGCGAGGTCCATCCGGTCCACGTAACTTACCGGGATATACGGGGGCATTCCCGGCATCTGCTGTACGTGGGGCAGTTCGTTCTTCGGGCCGACCGCGTGCAGGATCTGGATGCCGGCCTGCTGGAGCCACGGGGCGACCTGCTGGATCACCTCGTTGAGCCGCCGGGCGCCCTGGGAGCCGCCGGAGACCAGCAGGGTGGGCAGGTTGGGGTCGAGGCCGAACAGCGCGCGTGCCTCGGGGCGGGCCGCCGCCCGGTCCAGGGTGGCGATGGAACGGCGCAGCGGGATGCCGATGTAACGGGCGCCCCGCAGCTTGTTGTCGGGCGTGGAGACGGCCACCTGCGCCGCGTAGCGCGAGCCGATCTTGTTGGCGAGGCCGGGGCGGGCGTTGGCCTCGTGGATCACGATCGGCACGCCGAGGCGCTTGGCCGCGAGGTAGCCGGGCAGCGCCACGTAGCCGCCGAAGCCGACCACGGCGTCGGCCTTGACGCGCTCCAGGATCTGTTCGGTCGCCTTGATCGTGCCGCGCAGCCGGCCCGGGACGGTGATCAGCTCGGGGGTCGGCTTACGGGGCAGCGGCACGGCCGGGATCAGCGCGAGATCGTACCCCCGCTGCGGGACGAGCTGCGTCTCCAGGCCCCGTTCCGTGCCCAGAGCCGTGATCCCCACGGTCGGGTCCTGCCTGCGCAGGGCGTCCGCGAGGGCGAGCGCGGGCTCGATGTGGCCGGCGGTCCCCCCACCGGCGAGTACGACATGCACCGAAATTCACCGCTCTCCGGACGAACGCGCCGCCTAGGCACGCCGTCGCATCGTGTTCCATCTCCGAGGCCCCCGCTCCAGCCTGGCGCCTCCCGCCCGCTTTCTACCAAAGCGGGGTTGCCGCAAGGAAAGCGCCGCCCGCGCACCGGGTTCGTCACGCGCGAAGGCGATCAGCAGTCCGATGGCGAACATGGTCGGCAGCAGGGCTGACCCTCCGTAGGAGAACAGCGGGAGCGGAACACCGGCGATCGGCAGCAGGCCGAGCACCGCACCGATGTTGATCACGGCCTGCGCCGTGATCCAGGTGGTCACGCCTCCCGCGGCATACCTCACGAAGGGGTCCTCCGTGCGTCCGGCCACGCGGATACCCGCATAGCCTAGAGCCGCGAAGAGGGCGAGCACCGACACCGTCCCCGCCAGACCCAGTTCCTCACCGGTGACGGCGAAGATGAAGTCCGTGTGGGCTTCGGGGAGTTGACCCCATTTTTCCACACTCGCGCCGAGCCCCGAGCCGAAGATCCCGCCGGAGGCCAGGGCGTAGATGCCGTGCACGGCCTGCCAGCAGTCGACCGGCCCTGACTGGGGTTCGGTGGCGCCGATGCAGGCGAGCCGGGCCATCCGGTTGGGGCTGGTCCTGATGAGGATCACGCCGATGGTGGTGGCGACCGACAGCACACCGACGAAGAGCCGGGTCGGGGCGCCGGCCAGCCAGAGCAGGCCGAACAGGATCGCCGTCAGGATGATCGCCGTTCCCATGTCGCCGCCGAGCATGATCAGTCCGAGCAGCAGGAAGGCGACCGGGACCAGCGGGACCAGCATGTGCTTCCACTGGTTCAGGAGGTTCTTGTCCTGTTTGCGGGCGAGCAGGTCGGCGGACCACAGGACCAGCGCCAGCTTGCCGAACTCGCTGGGCTGGATCTGGAAGGAGCCGCCCAGCGAGATCCAGTTCTGGTTGCCGTTGACGGAGATCCCTATCCCGGGCACCTGCACCAGGGCCATCAGGAAGACCGCGCCGGCCAGGATCGGGTAGGCCAGGCCCCGGTGCAGCTTCACCGGCATCCGGGACGCCACGAAGAGGAGCACCCCGCCGATCACGGCGGCCAGCAACTGCTTGCGGAAGAAGTACGAGCCGGGCAACGACATCTGCAACGCCGTGATCTGGGAGGCCGAGTAGACCATCACCAGGCCGAGCACGGTGATCAGCAGGCTGCCGCCGAGGATCAGGTAGTACGCCGTGAGCGGACGGTCCAGGGCCCGCTTGGCGGTGAGGTACTGCCGGCTGAGGGGATTGTCGCGCGGCGCCCGGACGGCGGCGGGGCGTCGGGCGGCCCGCTGCACGGGCGGCCTGCCGGTACGGCTACCGGGCATCGGGTCCTCCGCTGTACGTCGGCCTCGACGATCCCACGCGTCCCTCCCAGGGTCGCCCGGCGGGCGGCCGGGTCAGGCGCCGAGTTCGCCGACCGCCTGGGCGAACGCGTCGCCGCGCTTGTTGTAGTTGACGAACATGTCCATCGAGGCGCAGGCCGGGGCCAACAGCACGGTGTCGCCCGCCTGTGCGAGCCGGCGCGCCTCGCGGACGGCCGCGAGCATCGCACCAGTGTCGGTCCGGTCGAGGTCGACGACGGGGACTTCCGGGGCGTGTCGCGCCAGGGCGTCGCGGATCAGGGCGCGTTCGGCGCCGATGAGCACCACGCCCCGCAGCCGCTTGGCGGACGCGGCGACCAACTCGTCGAAGCTGGCCCCCTTGGCGAGTCCGCCGGCGATCCAGACGATGGACTCGTAGGCCGCCAACGAGGCTTGTGCGGCATGGGTGTTGGTGGCCTTGGAGTCGTCGACGTAGGCGACGCCGTCCAGGTCGGCCACGTGGGCGATCCGGTGGGCGTCCGGGGTGAAGTTCCGCAGGCCGTCCCGGACTGCCTTGGCGGGCACGCCGAACGCGCGCGCGAGGGCCGCCGCGGCAAGGGCGTTGGCGATGTTGTGCGGCGCGGGCGGGGTGACGTCGGAGATCTCCGCCAGCTCCTGCGCGTTCTTCTGCCGGTTCTCGACGAAGGCGCGGTCGACCAGGATGCCGTCCACGACGCCGAGTTGGGACGGGCCCGGGGTGCCGAGGGTGAACCCGACGGCCCGGCAGCCCTCTTCGACGTCGGCCTCGCGGACCAGCGCCTCGGTGGCCGGGTCGGCGGCGTTGTAGACGCAGGCGACCCGATTGCCCTCGTAGATACGGCCCTTGTCGGCGGCGTACGCCTCCATGGAGCCGTGCCAGTCGAGGTGATCGGGGGCGAGGTTGAGGACGGCGGCGGAGTGCGCGCGCAGCGAGGGCGCCCAGTGCAGCTGGTAGCTGGAGAGTTCGACGGCGAGGACGTCGTACGGTTCGTCGCCGAGGACGGCGTCGAGCAGGGAGACGCCGATGTTGCCGACGGCGGCCGTGCGCAGTCCCGCCGCCTTCAGGATGGCGGCGAGCATCTGGACGGTGGTGGTCTTGCCGTTGGTGCCGGTGACGGCGAGCCAGGGCGGGGCGTCCGGGCCGCGCAGCCGCCAGGCCAGCTCGACGTCGCCCCAGATCTCAAGGCCGGCCGCGCGGGCCGCCGTGAACAGCGGCTTGCCGGGCTTCCAGCCGGGTGCGGTGACGACGAGGTCGGTGCCTTCGGGCAGGGTGTCGCCGTCGCCGAGGCGGACGGTGATGCCGAGCGCCTCCAGGGCGGCGGCCTGTTCACGCGCGCGTGCGTCGTCGCCGTCGTTGACGACCGTGACGCGTGCCCCGCGCGCGTGCAGCGCCCTGGCCGCCGGGACGCCGGAGATGCCGAGTCCGGCGACCGTGACGTGCTGGCCCTGGAACTGTGAGAGTCCCGACAGCCCGGAAGACACCGAGGAGGTCACTTGTCCGCTGCCCATCCCGCGTAGAAGAGGCCGAGGCCGACGATCACGCAGATGCCCTGGATGATCCAGAAGCGGACCACGACGAGCACCTCGGACCAGCCCTTGAGTTCGAAGTGGTGCTGGAGTGGTGCCATCCGGAAGACGCGCTTGCCGGTGAGCCGGAAGGAGCCGACCTGGATGACGACCGACATGGTGATGAGGACGAACAGGCCGCCGAGGATGGCGATCAGCAGTTCGGTGCGGGAGAGGATCGCCAGGCCCGCGAGGACACCGCCGAGCGCCAGTGAACCGGTGTCGCCCATGAAGATCTTGGCGGGCGAGGTGTTCCACCACAGGAAGCCGAGGCAGGCGCCCATCAGCGCGGCGGAGACCACCGCGAGGTCGAGCGGGTCACGCACCTCGTAGCAGGCGTTGGGGTTGGTGAGGGTCGTCGCGTTGGCGCAGGACTCCTGGTACTGCCAGACGCCGATGAAGGTGTAGGCGCCGAAGACCAGGACGGAGGCGCCGGTGGCGAGGCCGTCCAGACCGTCGGTGAGGTTCACGCCGTTGGACAGGGCGAGGATCATGAACAGCGCCCAGACCACGAACAGCACCGGGCCGATCGTCCAGCCGAAGTCCGTGATGAACGACAGCTTCGTGGACGCCGGGGTGTTGCCGCGGGCGTCGGCGAACTGGAGCGACAGGACCGCGAAGGTGATGCCGACGATCAGCTGGCCGGCCATCTTCGCCTTGGCCCGCAGACCGAGCGAGCGGCGCTTGACGATCTTGATGTAGTCGTCCAGGAAGCCGACCATGCCCATGCCGACCATCAGGCCGAGCACCAGGATGCCGGAGAGGGTCGGGGTGGCCGGCTTGTCGGTGGTCCAGCTGGTGACCACCTTGGAGAGGAAGTAGGCGGCGACCGTCGCGAAGATGAAGGCGATACCGCCCATCGTCGGCGTTCCGCGCTTGCTGGCGTGCTCGCGCGGGCCGTCGTCGCGGATGTACTGCCCGTAGCCCTTGCGGGCCAGGAGCTTGATCAGCAGCGGGGTGCCGATCAGTGTCAGGAAGAGGCCAATGACTCCTGCGAACAGGATCTGCTTCATCATCGGGCAGCGACCTCACCCTCGGAGGCGGCTCCGACGAGCGCCTGCGCCACGCTCTCCAGACCGACCGACCGGGACGCCTTCACGAGAACGACGTCTCCCGGGCGCAACTCGCTGCGCAGCAGGTCGATCGCCGCCTGTGCGTCGGACACGTGCACCGACTCCTCACCCCACGAACCCTCGTTATATGCGCCCAGTTGCAGCCAGGACGCCTCTTGGCCCCCGACCGCGACGAGCTTGCCGACATTGAGCCGGACGGCGAGCCGTCCGACCGCGTCGTGCTCGGCGAGCGCCTCGTCCCCCAGCTCGGCCATCTTGCCGAGCACCGCCCAGGTCCGCCGCCCCCTGCCCATGGCCGCGAGCGCGCGCAGGGCCGCCCGCATGGACTCGGGGTTGGCGTTGTAGGCGTCGTTGACGATCGTCACACCGTCCGGGCGCTCGGTGACCTCCATCCGCCAGCGGGAGAGGGAGCCCGCCTCGGAGAGCGCGGTGGCGATCTCTGGTACGGACATGCCCAGCTCATGGGCGACGGCTGCCGCGGCGAGCGCGTTCGACACGTGGTGCTCACCGTACAGGCGCATGGTCACATCGCTTGCACCGGAGGGTGTGTGGAGCCTGAAGGCGGGCTGTCCGGTGTCCGTGAGTCGCACGTTCTCGGCGCGTACGTCCGCTTCGGCCGACTCTCCGAAAAGGAGCACCTTCGCCCGTGTACGGGAGGCCATGGCCCGCACCAGCGGGTCGTCCGCGTTGAGGATCGCGGTCCCGTCGGCCGGCAGCGCCTCCACCAACTCGCCCTTGGCCAGGGCGATCTGCTCCCGGCCGCCGAACTCGCCGATGTGGGCGGTGCCGACGTTGAGGACCAACCCGACCTTGGGGGGCGTCAGTTCGGTGAGGTAGCGGATGTGGCCGATGCCCCGGGCGCCCATCTCCAGGATCAGGAAGCGGGTCTGCTCGGTGGCGCTGAGCGCGGTCAGCGGCAGCCCGATCTCGTTGTTGAACGAGCCGGGTGTGAAGACCGTCGGCGCGGCGCGTGAGAGGACCTGGGCGATCAGGTCCTTGGTGCTGGTCTTGCCCGCCGAGCCGGTGAGCGCCACGAGGGTCGCCCCGAGCCGCTGCACGACGTGCCGGGCGAGGGCGCCGAGGGCGCGCTGGACGTCGTCGACGACGATCGCCGGGACGCCGACCGGGCGGGACGCCAGGACGGCGACGGCACCCGCCTCGACGACCTGGGCGGCGTAGTCGTGCCCGTCGACGTGTTCGCCGACGAAGGCGACGAACAGGCTGCCGGGCACCACCTCACGGGAGTCCCGGACGACCGGAGCGGTGACCTGGACGGACCGATCCGGTATGTCGTGCGTCTGCCCGCCGACGACTGCTGCGATCTCGGCGAGAGAGAGGGCGATCACAAGTTCATCCCTGGGTCTGCTGGATAGCTTCGCGAAGCACCTGGCGGTCGTCGAAGGGACGCACCACCCCGGCGATGTCCTGGCCCTGCTCGTGTCCCTTGCCCGCGACCAGCACGGTGTCGCCGGGGCGGGCCCGGGCGACGGCGGCGGCGATGGCGGCGGCCCGGTCCTCGAAGACCTGTACCTCGCCGCGTTCGTGCGCGGGCACCGTGGCGGCGCCCTGGAGCATGGTGGCGAGGATCGCGAGGGGGTCCTCGGAGCGGGGGTTGTCGGAGGTCAGTACGGCCGTGTCGGCGAGCCGGGCGGCGGCGGCGCCCATCGGCTCGCGTTTGGTCGTGTCGCGGTCCCCGCCGCAGCCGAGCACGATGTGCAGGCTGCCCTCGGTGACCCGGCGCAGGGCGCGCAGCACGGATTCGACGGCGTCCGTCTTGTGGGCGTAGTCGACCACCGCGAGATACGGCTGCCCGGCGTCGATCCGTTCGAGGCGGCCCGGCACCCCGGGGACCGCGGCGATGCCGTCGGCGGCGGTCTGCGGGTCGATGCCCGCGGCGGCCAGGGCGACGATCGCGGCGAGGGTGTTGGCGACGTTGAAGGGGGCCGGCAGCGGGGACCGGGCGGTGATCCGCTCGCCCTCGGGGCCGACGGCGACGAACGTGGCGTCCATCGGGCCGACCCGGACGTCCGCGGCGCGCCAGTCGGCGTCGGGGTGGCCCTCGGCGGAGAAGGTGATGACGGGGACGCCGGACTCCTTGGCGAGCCGGCGGCCGTACTCGTCGTCGGCGTTGACCACGCCGAGCCTGCTGCGGGCCGGGGTGAACAGCTGGGCCTTGGCCTGGAAGTAGTCCTCAAGGCCGGAGTGGAACTCCATGTGCTCCGGGCTGAGGTTGGTGAAGACGGCGACGTCGAAGACGCAGCCGTCGACCCGGCCCAGGACCAGTGCGTGGCTGGAGACCTCCATGGCGACCGCGTCGACGCCGCGTTCCCGCATGACGGCGAAGAGGGCCTGGAGGTCGGTGGCCTCGGGGGTGGTGCGCTCGGACTTGATGCGTTCGTCGCCGATGCGCATCTCGACCGTGCCGATCAGCCCGGTGCTGCGGACGGTGCGCAGACCGCCCTCGACGAGGTAGGCGGTGGTGGTCTTGCCGGAGGTCCCGGTGATGCCGATCTGGAGGAGGTCGGGGCCCGGGTGGCCGTAGATGGTGGCCGCGAGTTCGCCCATCCCGGCGCGTGGGTTGTCGACGACCAGGACCGGCAGTCCGGTGGCGGCGGCGCGGTCGGCGCCGGTCGGGTCGGTCAGCACCGCGACCGCGCCGAGGCCCGCGGCCTGGGTGACGAAGTCGGCGCCGTGCAGCCGGGCCCCGGGCAGGGCGGCGTACAGGTCGCCGGGGCGGACGGCGCGCGAGTCATGGGTGATGCCCGTGACGTCGGCCGTGGCGCGCGGCGCGGCGGCTTCGAGCTGATCGGCGAGTTCCGCGAGGGGTGTGGCGGAGACCTGAACCGGTCGTGGCGGCCCCGGATAGGTCACGGAAGCGCCCTTCTGGGTGGTTTGGGAGTGATCAGCGTGTGGCACGGCGGTGAGCGTACCGGGCCCACCCGCCTGCGGGCGAAGTGAGGGGCGAGTGCCCGTTCGGTTGTCCGGGTCGGGAGTGATCATGGTCACGGATCGTTCCTGGCTGTCGCGCTGATCAGGGCGTGAAGGTGACGGGCAGGCTCGGCGCCTTGGCGCCGGTGGGCGGCACCTGGAGGGTCTTGAGGGCGAACTCCATCACCTCCTTGTAGATGGGTCCGCAGATCTGGCCGCCGAAGTAACCGCCCTCGGTGGCGTTCTGGATGGCGCAGTAGACGGTGATGCGCGGCTTGTCGGCGGGCGCGAATCCGGCGAACGACGAGGTGTAGCCGCGGTACTTGCCGGTGGCCGGATCGACCCGGTTGGCGGTGCCGGTCTTGCCCGCGACCCGGTAGCCGGGGATGCGGGCCTTGGTTCCGGTGCCCTCCTCGTCGTCGACGACGGACTCCAGCATGCGGGCCAGGGTCTTGGCGGTCCTGGCGCTGACGACCCGGCTCTTCTTGGGCGTGGCGGCGGGGGTGAAGCGGCCGTCGGGGCCCTTCTCGCCGCGTACCAGGGTGGGGGCGACGCGGACGCCGTCGTTGGCGATGGTGGAGTAGACGGAGGCCGCCTGGAGGGCGTTGACGGAGACGCCCTGGCCGAACGGGATCGTGTACTGCTGCGACGTCGACCAGGCGTCCGGCGGGGCGAGGATGCCCTTGGTCTCGCCGGGGAAGTCGAGGCCCGTGTAGCTGCCGATGCCGAATTTACGCAGGTAGTTGTAGAGCACCTGGTTGGCCTGGGCCTGGGTCTTGCCGAGCTGGCCGGTGGCGAGGATGGTGCCGATGTTGCTGGACTTGGCGAGCACGCCGTTGAGGGTGAGGTTCCAGGTGGCGTGGTCGATGTCGTCCTTGAAGAGGCGGTCGCCGCGGTGCAGCCGGTTGGGGACGACGACGTGGGTGAGCGGGGTGGCGACGCCCTGTTCGAGGACGGCGGCCATCGACATGACCTTGGCGGTGGAGCCGGGCTCGTAGGCGTCCTGGAGGGCCGCGTTGCCGAGGGCGTCGGGGTTGGCCTTGGAGAGGTCGTTGGGGTCAAAGCCGGGCGAGTCGGCCATGGCGAGGATCTGGCCGGTGCGGGTGTCCTGGACGATGACGTAGCCGCGGTCCGCCTTGGACTTCCTGACCTGCTCGGAGATGGCGTTCTGGGCGGCCCACTGGATGTCGCGGTCGATGGTCAGTTCGACGTCGCTGCCGGGCACGGCGGGGGTCTCGGTGGAGCCCGCGGTGGGCACCAGACGGCCGCCGGACTGGGCGTAGCGGATCTTGCCGTCCTTGCCGGCCAGTTCCTTGTTGAGCTGCTGCTCGACGCCGCCGCCGCCCTTGCCCTCGTCGTTGACCCAGCCCAGTATCCCGGCGGCGAGGTCGCCGTTGGGGTACACGCGCTTGCTGCTGGGGTCGGCGAAGACACCGGCCAGGACGTTGGCGGTGGACGGGTCGCGGGACGCCTTCTGGGCGAGGGTGCTGCGCAGGTCCTTGATCTGCGTCCAGACCTGCGGGGTCTGCCGACGGGCCAGCAGGACGTACCGCAGCTCCTTGTTGGCCGGGCGGAGCTTCTTGACCAGGGTGTCCTGGTCGACGCCGAGGATCGGGGCGAGGAGCGCGGCCGCCCGCTCGGGTCCGTCGTCGATCTTCAGCTGTTCGCGGTTGAACATCGTCGGGTCGGCGGTGAGGTCGTAGGCGTCGACGCTGGTGGCGAGGGAGACGCCGTTGCGGTCGGTGATGCCGCCGCGCTCGGCGGCCAGGACGTGGCCGACGTAGCGGTTCTGTTCGGCCTTGGCCGCGTACTCGCTGGCGTCGACGGCCTGTACCTGGAGGAGGCGGACCACGAACGCGATCAGGACGAGGGTCAGGGTCAGGCTGATCATGCGCAGCCGGGGGCGTGGGCTGCCCAGGCGCAGCACCTTGGGGGCGGCGGGGCGGGCCGGGGGCCGGCGGACGGGGCGGGCGCCGGGGGCCGGACGCCGGGCGGCGGGGCGGGCGGGCCGCGCGGGGCCGGGCACCCGGCGGCGTGGCGGTTGCCTGTCGGACACTTCCGTCACCTGCCGGGGGTCGTGGTCGGAACGGGCGCGGTGGGGGTGGCCGCGGGGGCACCGGAGGCGGGGTGCGCGGGCGGGGCGGCGACGGCGGCGGGGGTGGACGCCGACAGGGTGGCCGAGGGGGTGGCGCGGGCGGCGGCCTCCGGCGGGCGCAGCACCAGCGGCACCCGCGCCGCGGACTGGAGGGCGGCGGCCGAGGGAACGCCCTTGACGGTGCCGTCGGAGTCGAGGAACGCGGGGTCGCCGCCGGGGACCATGCCGAGTTCCCGGGCCCGGCGCTGGAGGGCCTGGGGGGCGGAGTAGGCGTCGATGTCGTGCTGGAGCGCCTGCTGCTCGTCGGTGAGGCTCTTGGTGTCCTTCTGGAGGTCGTCCAGCTGGAACGAGCCTTCGCTGAGCGCCGAGTTCAGCACCAGGAGCCCGATCAGGCCGCCGCCGAGGAGGAGGACGACGAGCAGCACGAAGGGCGTGCGGGCGGCCTGGTTGCCGGGGGCGGCCGGCAGCAGCCGGGCGAGCCGGGCGGCCCGTCCCTTCAGTTCGGGTCGCCTGCTCACGCGTCCCCCAGCGGGTCCGTCGTGCCGGTGCGCCCGTGGGCCTCGCTCACTCGACGTCCTCCCTGATGCGCTCGGCTCCCCGCAGCCGGGCCGGCGCGGCCCGGCGGTTGTCGGCGACCTCTTCCTCGGTGGGAAGTTCGGCACCGCGCGTCAGGAGCTTGAGCCGGGGCTGATAGCGCTCGGGGACGACGGGCAGCCCGGCGGGCGCGGTGGTGGCGGCACCGGCCGCGAACACCTGTTTGACGAGCCGGTCCTCCAGCGAGTGGTAGGAGAGCACGCCGATCCGGCCGCCCACCGCGAGCGACTTCACGGCGGCCGGGATCGCCCGCTCCAGGACGGACAGTTCGCCGTTGACCTCGATGCGCAGGGCCTGGAAGGTGCGCTTGGCGGGGTTGCCGCCGGTGCGCTTGGCGGCCTGCGGCAGGGCGCCACGGATCAGCTCGACGAGCCGGGCGCTGTTGCTGAACGGCTCCTTGTCGCGCTCCTTGACGACCGCCGAGACGATTCGCTTGGCCTGCTTCTCCTCGCCGTACGCCCGCAGGATGCGCACCAGTTCACCGGGCGGGTAGGTGTTGAGGACCTCGGCGGCGCTCATGCCGGTCGTCTGGTCCATGCGCATGTCGAGGGGGGCGTCCTGGGCGTAGGCGAAGCCGCGGTCGGCCTCGTCGAGCTGCATGGAGGAGACGCCGAGGTCGAAGAGGACGCCCTGCACGCGCGCGAGGGCGAGCCGGTCGAGGACGTCGGGCAGTTCGTCGTAGACGGCGTGCACGAGGGTGGCGCGGTCACCGAACGGCGCGAGGCGCTCGCCGGACAGGCGCAGCGCCTCCTTGTCGCGGTCCAGGGCGACGAGGCGGGCCTCGGGGAAGCGGGTCAGCAGGGCCTCGCTGTGTCCGCCGAGGCCCAGGGTGCAGTCGACGACCACCGCGCCGGGTGCCTCCAGAGCGGGGGCCAGCAGATCCAGGCACCGCTGGAGCATCACCGGAACATGTCGACTCTGGCTCAAGGGGCCCTCTCAGGTCGGACGGGGACCACGCGTACCGCCGGGTCCCGCCCGCTCGGAAAGGGGAGAACGGGCCGGCGCCGAAAGCGTCGGCCGGCCGGGAGCGGGAGGAGGCCGAGCCGTACGTGCGCGCCGCGCACGTGGGGACGTCCGGCGAGAGCGCCGGGGTCGTGGGGGATTCGCGTGCAGCAGGGAGCACCTCGCCTCCCGCTTCGCGTCACTTTAGTCCACGGTCCGGCGCGGTCAATCAACCGGCCTTGCGCGGCGCGGTCATGACGGCGGACAGCCTCCGGAACGGGAAAATCACCCGGGTGGGCCCACCCTGCTACCCATGTGGCTTACCTCACAAAGGGGACGTGATGACACTCTTTTTCCGTTCTCACCACAAGACCGGAACGCCTGTGACCAGTACCGTCATGGATATGACGACTTCTGCTTCGGCCTCCACAGCACCCGAAGGCGCCATACCTGACGGTGGCGCCGTGATCGACCGTCTGGTCGACGCGAACGAGCAGTACGCCGCCGCGTTCGCCGACCCGGGGATGGACGCCCGCCCGGTTCTGCACGTCGCCGTCGTGGCGTGCATGGACGCCCGTATCGACCTGCACGCGGCGCTCGGCCTGGAGCTGGGCGACTGCCACACCATCCGCAACGCGGGCGGCGTGGTCACCGACGACGTGATCCGCTCGCTCACCATCAGCCAGCGCAAGCTGGGCACCCGCAGCGTGATACTGATCCACCACACGGGCTGCGGCCTGGAGGCGATCACCGAGGACTTCCGCACCGAGCTGGAGATGGAGGTCGGCCAGCGTCCCGCGTGGGCGGTGGAGTCGTTCCGCGACGTCGACCAGGACGTCCGGCAGTCCATGCAGCGGGTGCGGACCTCTCCGTTCCTGCTGCACACCGACGACGTGCGAGGCTTCGTCTTCGACGTGAAGACGGGACTGCTGCGCGAGATCGACCCGGCGTGAGGCGCTCCCGCCCCTTCTCGTCCTCGTATCACCACAGGCCCACCGCTGTTCAAGCATCGTAAAACCCGACGTATCGCCGCCAGTTGTCCACAGGCGAGTGACACGAATCGGTAACGGCAGCAAGAATGCGGTGGGGCGCCCCGCGGAACCATGTCCACGGGGCGTCTGTGAACCGGGGTTGGGCCGTGCCGCGTCGCTGCGCGTCGGCCCTGAGCAAGAAGGGCCGAGGAGGGCCGGGTGACGACCTATGACGATCGAGCGAGCCTCACAGATCTGACCGCCACTGTGGAACGTGTCCGCAGTTCGGTGGAAGGAGTGATCGAGGGCAAGCCCGAGGTCGTACGGCTTTCGCTGACCGTGCTGCTCGCCGAGGGACATCTCCTGATCGAGGATGTCCCCGGCGTGGGCAAGACGATGCTCGCCAAGGCGCTGGCACGGTCGATCGACTGTTCGGTGCGGCGTATCCAGTTCACGCCCGATCTGCTGCCCTCGGACATCACGGGCGTGTCCATCTGGGACCAGCAGCGGCGGGACTTCGAGTTCAAACCCGGCGCGATCTTCGCCCAGATCGTGATCGGCGACGAGATCAACCGCGCCTCGCCCAAGACCCAGTCCGCGCTCCTGGAGTCCATGGAGGAGCGCCAGGTCACCATCGACGGGCAGACCTACCAACTGCCCAGCCCCTTCATGGTGGTGGCCACCCAGAACCCGGTCGAGATGGAGGGCACCTACCCGCTGCCCGAGGCGCAGCGCGACCGCTTCATGGCCCGCGTCTCGGTGGGATACCCCAGCGTGGAGGCCGAGTTGCAGATGCTCGACGTGCACGGCGGCGTCTCCCCGCTGGAGGATCTCCAGCCGGTGGCGCACGCGCACGACATCGTGAAGCTGGTCGAGACCGTCCGGGGCGTCCATGTCGCCGAGACGGTCCGCCGGTACGCGGTCGAGCTGGTCGCCGCCACCCGCAGCCACCCCGACCTCAGACTCGGCGCCTCCCCGCGCGCGACGCTGCATCTGGTGCGCGCGGCGAAGGCGTCCGCCGCCCTGTCCGGCCGGGAGTACGCCCTGCCGGACGACGTCCAGGCCCTCGCCGTCGCCGTCCTGGCCCACCGGCTGCTGCCGACCGCCCAGGCCCAGCTGAACCGCCGCACCTCGGAGCAGGTGGTGGAGGAGATCCTCCAGCGCACCCCGGTGCCCCAGCAGCAGAGCGGCTTCGGCCACGGCACCCCGGCGTACGGTCAGCCGCCCCGGAGGCTGTGATGACCGACGCCGCGCCGGGGCCCGCGGAGCCCGACCACGACGAGCGGGGCGGCATCCGCACCACCCTGGCCGGCCTGACCACCCGCGGCCGGTCCTTCTTCGCGGCCGGTGTCGCCGCCGCCGTCTGCGCCTATGTGCTCGGCCAGAGCGATCTGCTGCGGGTCGGACTGCTGCTCGCCGTGCTGCCCCTGGTGTGCGCGCTGTTCCTGCACCGCACCCGCTACCGGGTGGCCGGCAGCCGCAGGCTGTCCCCCGCGCGCGTACCGGCCGGCAGCGAGGCCCGCGTCCAGCTGCGCATGGACAACGTCTCCCGGTTCCCCACCGGCCTGCTGATGCTCCAGGACCGGGTGCCGTACGTGCTCGGCCCCCGGCCCCGTTTCGTGCTCGACCGGGTGGAGCCGGGCGGCCGCCGCGAGGTGTCCTACCGGGTCCGTTCCGACCTGCGCGGCCGCTATCCACTGGGCCCGCTCCAGCTGCGCCTGAGCGACCCGTTCGGCATGTGCGATCTGACGCGCTCCTTCTCGTCGTCGGACATGCTGACGGTCGTCCCGCACGTGGAGCCGCTGCCGCCGGTGCGACTGACCGGCGAGTCCGCGGGGTACGGCGAGGGGCGTCAGCGCTCGCTCGCGCTGGCCGGCGAGGACGACGTGATCCCGCGCGGCTACCGGCACGGCGACGACCTGCGCCGCGTCCACTGGCGATCCACCGCCCGCTACGGCGAGTTGATGGTGCGCCGGGAGGAACAGCCGCAGCGCGCCCGGTGCACGGTGCTGCTCGACACCCGGGGCGTCGCCTTCCTCGGCGCGGGTCCCGACACGGCGTTCGAGTGGGCGGTCTCGGGTGCCGCGTCGGTCCTGGTCCACCTCCTCGAACGGGGCTACTCGGTGCGGCTGTTGACGGACACCGGCAGCGTGGTGCCGGGCGAGGGGGCCGACGGGTTCGCGGGCGCGAGCCAGCAGTCGGCCGACGCGGCCGGGCTGCTGATGGACACCCTCGCGATGATCGACCACTCCGACGGGACGGGCCTGTCGCCCGCGTACGACGCGCTGCGCGGCGGCGCCGGGGGGCTGCTGGTGGCGTTCTTCGGCGACCTCGACGAGGAGCAGGCCTCGGTGGCCGCGACGATGCGGCGGCGCAGCGCCGGCGCGATCGCCTTCGTCCTGGACGACGGGTCCTGGAACCGGGAACCGACCGACGTGCCCGGTCCGTTGGACAAGGGCGGGGACCCGCTGCGGGTGCTGCGGGAGGCGGGCTGGACGGCGCTGCGGGTGGCGCGCGGGGCCTCCCTTGAGGACCTGTGGCGGCAGGCGGACCGGGAGCGGACCGGCCTGACCGCGACCGGCACGAGCGGTGAGGGGACGGGATCATGAGCGGTCGGGCCCGGCTGGCGCTGTGCGCCTGGGCGGCCACGCTGATGGCGTCCTGCGCCCTGCTGCCGCTGGTCTCCCCGACGACCTGGATCGTGCAGGGAGCCTGCCTGCTGGGCGTGCAGACGCTGGTGGGCGTGGCGACCCGGCGGGTACCGCTGCCCCGCCCTCTGACGGTGGCGTCGCAGGCGCTGGTGACGCTGCTGATGCTGACCCTGGTCTTCGCCCACGCCCAGGCGCCGGCCGGGTTCGTGCCGGGCCCTGACGCGCTGCGGCACTTCGCTGAGCTGCTGCGGCAGGGCGGCGACGACATCGCCCGGTACGCCATACCGGCACCGCTGGCCTCGGACGGCATCCGGCTGATGCTGCTGGGCGGGGTCCTGGTGATCGGGCTCGCGGTGGACGCGCTGGCGGTGACCTTCCGCAGCGCGGCTCCGGCGGGACTGCCGTTGCTGGCCCTGTACTCGGTGGCCGCGGGGCTCTCCGAGGGCGGCGCGGACTGGCTGTGGTTCCTGGTCGCGGCGGCCGGCTATCTGATGCTGCTGCTGACCGAGGGGCGCGACCGGCTCTCCCAGTGGGGCCGCGTCTTCGGCGCCGCACCGCGCACCCCGGGCGGCGCCACCGGGACACCGGCCCCGGTCCGCTCCGGGCGGCGCATCGGCGTGGTCGCCCTGGGCGTCGCCCTGGTGGTGCCGCTGGCCCTGCCCGGGATGAACGGCGGCCTGCTCGGCGGCGTGGGGTCGGGCGGCGGCGCCGGGGACAGTGGCGGGGGCACGATCTCCGCGGTCAACCCCCTGGTCTCGCTGCGCGACAGCCTGAACGTGGACGAGAACCGCCAGGTCCTCTCCCTGCGCACCAACACGGCCGACGTCTCCGACCTCTACCTGCGGATCGTCTCCCTGGACGACTTCGACGGCAGCACCTGGAAGCCCGCCAAGCGGCACATCGTCTCCGTGCCGGACCGGTTGCCCACCCCGACGGGGCTCGGCGCGGGCGTGAGGCGCACGGTGGTCGACACGCGTATCTCGGCCGCCGACTGGTACGCGCAGGACTGGCTGCCGATGCCGTATCCGCCCAGTGGTGTCCAGGTCGCCGGGAAGTGGCGTTACGAGCCGGTGGGCATGACCCTGGTCGGCGACCACGGCGAGACCACACGCGGCAAGACCTACCTGGTCAAGAGCCTCGACGTGGAGCCGACAGCGGAACAGCTCGCGGACGCGCCGCAGCCGTCGCAAACCCTGAGACGCGAGTACACCAGACTGCCCGGCTCGGTCCCCGCGGTGGTCGCGGCGACCGCGCGCGAGGTCACCAAGGGCACGAAGAACGCCTACGAACGGGCGGTCAAGCTCCAGGACTACTTCACCCAGGACGGCGGCTTCCAGTACAACACCCAGGTGCAGGTGGGTACGGGCCCGGACGCGATCGCCCGGTTCCTCAAGGACAAGCAGGGCTTCTGCGTCCACTTCTCGTTCGCGATGGCGGCGATGGCCCGCAGCCTGGGCATTCCGGCCCGGGTGGCGGTCGGCTTCGCGCCCGGCACCCAGCAGGCGGACGGTTCGGTGGCGGTGAGCCTGAAGGACGCCCACGCCTGGCCGGAGCTGTACTTCGAGGGCGTGGGCTGGACCCGCTTCGAGCCGACTCCGAGCCGGGGCACGACGCCGTCGTACACCCAGCCGGAGACGTCGGGCGACACGGTTCCCCATGTGCCGAGCTCCTCGCAGTCGGCGGACGTGTCCACGTCGGCGGCCCCGTCGACGAGCGCGAGCTGCGGGTCGGTCCGGGACCGGGAGCCGGTGGCGGACTGCGCCGGTGCGCTGCCGCCGTCCACGACGACGCCGGGTGCGGGTGGTCCGCGCTGGTACGAGGTCGCCGGCTGGTCGCTCCTCGGGGTGCTGGCGGTCGCCCTCCTGCTGTTCCCGATGGTCTGGCGGGTCCGCAGACGCGCGGTGCGGCTGGCGTCGGCCCGGCACACGTCCGCGGTGCCGCAGACGGCGGGGCATGTGCTGGCCGTCTGGCGTGAGGTGACGGACACGGCCTGGGACTACGGCATCGCCCCGGACGAGGCGCTGACTCCGCGCAAGGCGGCGCAGCGGATCGTGCGGCTCGGTGAGCTGGACGCGGTGACGGCGGGGTCCGTGCATCGGGTGGCGGGCGCGGTGGAGCAGTTCCTGTTCGCTCCCCGGCCGAGTCCGGTGCCGGGGCTGGCCGAGGAGGCTCGGGCTCTGCGTGCGGCCCTGCATGGCCGTTCCTCGTGGTTCCTCCGCGTCCGGGCGGTCGTGGCGCCGCGTTCCGCCGTCCGGGCGGTCTGGGCGGTCGCGGACGCGTGGGCTGCGGCGAGAGCCGGCTGGCGGCTGCGGTGGACGGCTCTGTTTCGCCGGGGGCCGTCCGAACAACGGCAGGGCGGCTGAGCCACCCGGGTGAACGACGGCGCCCTGACCGGCGGGGAGGGCCCGTACCCGGGGCTCAGGGCGGGGTGCGCGTCGTCGGGGGCGCGTCGTCGGGGGCGGGGCTGGGGGCTAATCGCGCAGTTCCCCGCGCCCCTTAACGGCGTCACCTGAGCCTTGGCGGGCTGGCTTGGGCCGGATCACTTCGTCGGGTGCGGGCCCGGTGGGGGCTGATCGCGCAGTTCCCCGCGCCCCTTAACGGCGTCGCCTGAGCGTCAGCAGCCCAGCTGGGGGCGGTTCACTTCGTCGGGTGCGGGCCCGGTGGGGGTTGGTCGCGCAGTTCCCCGCGCCCCTTAACGGCGTCGCCTGAGCGTTGGCCAGCTGGCTTGGGCCGGATCACTTCGTCGGGTGCGGGGCCGGTGGGGGCTCGTCGCGCAGTTCCCCGCGCCCCTTAACGGCGTCGCCTGAGCGTTGGCAGTCCAGCTGGGAGGTGGTCGTGCAGGTCCCCGCGTCCCTTAAGGGTCTCGGCTGAGCGTTGGTGGGTTGCGGAGGGGGTGACCGCCCTTGGGTGGTCACCCCCTTTGTGGTGCGCGTGTGGGAGCGCTGCTACTGGCCCTGTTCGTCGCGGCGGCGTTGCCACCGTTCTTCGATCCGGTCCATCACGGAGCGCTTCGGCCGTCCTTGCCGGCGTGCCTGGGGGGCGCCGCCCGCCGCGGGCTGTTCGCCCGGCTTGGGGGCCTTGCGCCAACCGGTCACCGCGAGCACCGCACAACCGAGCATGACCAGGAAGCCGACCACGCTGAGCCAGACCTGCTTGGCCACCATTCCGGCCATGAGGAGCGCGATACCCACGAGGAAGCCCGCGACCGCCTGGTAGACCCGCCGCCGGGTGTACGTACGCAGCCCGCTTCCCTCAAGCGCCGACGCGAACTTGGGATCTTCGGCGTACAGCGCTCGCTCCATTTGCTCGAGCATGCGCTGCTCGTGCTCCGAGAGCGGCACGGAGTCCTCCTCATCGTGCGGTCGCCGGGGCGACCCGGGGGTCCCTTAAGGATAGGCAGGGAATCGCCCCCGTGAAACCCGCCCCTCTACGCCAACTGGCCAACCGTGACCGTCATGAGCGTCCCGGCCCGCTGAATCTTCCATTCCCCAGCGGCCGACCCGTCATGCCGGGCGGTCTCCATCGATCATACGGCGCCGAACGCCCGATCGGGGGGCCTGTGGCGTACTCCATGTGCAGCCAAGTACCTGATCAGGCCCCGCGCGGGGAGGAGGCTCAGGCCTCGGTGGTCCCCGGGGTCTCACCGAGCACATGGAGCTGCGTGGCCACCGAGTGGAACGCGGGCAACACCGCCGCCGCCTCCTCCAGCTTCAGCAGCGCCTCCAGGGCACCCGGCTCGGTGTCCACCAGGACCCCGGGCACCAGGTCGGCGAAGACCCGCACGCCGTGCACCGCGCCGACCCGCAGGCCCGCGCCCTCGACCAGCGCGGCGAGCTGTTCGGCGGTGAACCGGCGCGGCACGGGGTCGCCGTCGCCCCAGCGGCCGTCGGGGTCACCGAGGGCCTGGCGGGCCTCCTTGAAGTGTCCGGCGAGGGCGCGGGCCAGCACGGCGCCGCCGAGCCCGGCGGCGAGGAGACTGAGGACGCCGTCGGGGCGCAGGGCGCCGACCGCGTTGCGCACGCCGTCGGCGGGGTCGTCGACGTACTCCAGGACGCCGTGGCACAGCACCGCGTCGTAGCCGCCCCGCTCGACGACGTCGAAGAGGCCGTGGGCGTCGCCCTGAACACCCCGGACGCGGTCGGCGACGCCGGCCTCGGCGGCCCGGCGCTCCAGCGCGAACAGGGCGTTCGGGCTGGGGTCGACGACGGTGACCCGGTGCCCGAGGCGGGCCACGGGCACCGCGAAGTTGCCACTGCCGCCCCCGCTGTCGAGGACGTCGAGCGACTCGCGTCCCGTGGCCTTGACCCGGCGGTCCAGGGCGTCCTGGAGGACATCCCAGACCACGGCGGTACGGAGAGAGGCGCGGGGGCGCATCGGGTCCGGCACGGCAGTTGACTCCTCGGCGCGGCACCGCCACTGGCACGGCGGAGCGATCGGGATGCCTCCCCGGCCCGGGTGCGGGCGGGGAGACGTCAGGCGCTCTCCACCCTATTGCCTCGGCCGCCGCGCCCGGTCCCCCCTGCGCCGCACCCACTGGCACGTCTCGCGGGCCGGACCCCGCTGGTCACCCCCTTCGACGGAACATCCCCGTCACCCGGCGTCGGGAAGGTCCCGCTCGTCGCCCGGCCGCCCGGCGCCAGGGCGGTTCCCGTCCGGGCGGGGATGGGGCAGGACCGGCTGGAGGACGAGCATCCGCTCGACGAGGCGCAGGAACATCGCCACGTCCCGTATGAGGTCGTCGGCGTCGCGGGAGCTGGCCGCGCCCTGGATGCCGGCCTCGGCACGGGCTCGGCGGCGGGCGCCGGAGGCGAACAGGGCGCTCCACTCGGTGAGTTCGGGCACGACCTCGGGGAGCACCTCCCAGGCGCTGCGTATGCGGGCGCGGCGCCGGGAGACGGGCTCGGGGCGGGCGCGGGCGGCGAGCACAGCGGCGGCCGTGCGCAGGGCGGCGAGGTGAGCGGTGGCGTACCGCTCGTTGGCGGTGTCAAGAACGGCCGCCTCGTCGAGTCCTGCGTGGGCCTGGGCGAGCAGGTCGAGGGCGGCGGGCGGGGCCGTGGCCCGGCGGAGCACGGGGTGCGTGTCCCCCGCCGGGCCGGTCGGTGACGGGGCAGGGCCGGCGGTGCGGGGCCGGTGGGCGGCGATCTCGTGGTGCCTGACCATGACGAGCCTCCTGTCGTCAGCGTGACGGCTCTGTAGCCGTATGTGCCCATCGTGCGACACGGCACTGACAATCCGCCCTGACCTGCACTTTTACGTGTCCGCGCGGGCCGGGCGGCACCGGCCCGGCGCCCACTCCCCCGTGCCCGGAGAGACCGGCCCGCCGCCCCGCGCGCGTGCCCGAGACCATAGGGGCCACCCTCGACGGCTGAAGGCCTCCGGCCCCGAGTGAACCGTGCTCGGAGGGGGGCGGAGCGAGGGGGCGGGGTGGGGAATTCGGTCAGGGGTGGGATGGGGCGGGGTTGGGGCTGTGGTCTTGCTCTGAACCTTGGGCTGCGGGTCATCCCGGGCTTCGGTTGCTGTGACAATCGGGGCCATGGAAAGCAGCAGCGCCACGTCGGGTGGGGGCACGCGTCGTGCGGCCACCCGGCAGCGGCTCTACGAGGCGGCCGTCACGCTCATCGCCGAGCAGGGCTTCTCCGCCACCACGGTGGACGAGATCGCCGAACGGGCCGGGGTGGCGAAGGGCACGGTCTACTACAACTTCGCCAGCAAGTCCGTCCTCTTCGAGGAGTTGCTGCGGCACGGCGTGAGCCTTCTCGCCGCCTCGTTGCGGGAGGCCGCCGAGGAGTCCGCGCACGGCGGCGGCAGCAAGGTGGACGCCCTGGACGCGATGGTCCGCGCCGGGCTCGGCTTCATCGCCCGCTACCCGGCCTTCACCCAGCTGTACGTGGCCGAGCTGTGGCGCACCAACCGGTCCTGGCAGCCCACCCTCGCGGTGGTGCGCCAGCAGGTCAACGCGGCCGTCGAGGACGTGCTGCGGGACGGCGTGGCGGGCGGCGAGTTCAGCGCCGAGATCGATGTGCGGCTGACCGCCGCCGCGCTGGTCGGGATGGTCCTGGTGGCCGCGTTGGACTGGCAGTCGTTCCAGCCGGAACGCTCCCTGGACGACGTTCACGCGGCGCTGTCCCGGCTGTTGCAGGGCCGGGTGAGCGGCGGCTCCTGACCGCCGGTCAGCCACCGGCACCGTCCCGGGCGCACGAAGGCGCCGGTCCGTCCTGGCCGCGTCCCCCGCGGGCCACCACGAACCGGCGCCTTCTCCTGTCCCCCCACGGTCGCCCGTACCGCGTCCACCCGACTCCCCCGTCGGGCCCCCGTCGCGGTCGAGCACCGGGTTTCCCCCGTGCCTCGCTCCCGTCGACGTGACGTCGACGGAAGGAGCGGATCGTAGGCCCGGCTCCGTTCCGGCGCCCCGTGTCGCCGGTGCCGGAGCCGAGCCCCTCTCCGTGCCTCCACTCTCTCGTTCTCGCAGGTCGCGCCCCATCCGCGCGCGTACTCATCTCTCCGCCTAGGTACAGGTACTCAGGTCTGTGTGCCCGCCCCCAGGACGTGGCGTCGCCGACTGGTTACGATCGCCTCCGTGTCGGTACTCCCCCTCGTGTTCACCAGCGGCTGGGCCAGCGGCGTCAACGCCTACGCGGTGGTGCTCCTGCTCGGCGTGTTCGGCGTGACCGGCCTCAGCGACGACATCCCGCAGACGCTCCAGCGGCCCGAGGTGCTCATCACGGCCGGTGTGCTCTTCCTGATCGAGGCCGTCGCCGACAAGATCCCGTACCTCGACTCGGCGTGGGACTCCGTGCACACGGTGGTGCGCCCGTTGGCCGGTGCCTGGGTCGGGGCGCTGCTGGCCGGGCAGAGCGGTTCGCTGTCGGACGTGGCGGCGGGCCTGCTGGGCGGTTCGACGGCGCTGGCGAGCCACGCCGTGAAGACCGGGACGCGGATGGCCGTGAACACCTCGCCCGAGCCCTTCAGCAACGTGGTCCTGAGTCTCGCCGAGGATCTCGGGGTCGGCGGGATCGTCACGTTCGCGATGTTCCACCCGCTGCCCGCGGCGATCATCGCGGCCGCCCTGCTGGCGACGGGCCTGCTGCTCCTGGTGTTCCTGGTCGCCCGCATCCGCCGTTACCTGCGCCGCAGGGCTCAGCGCCGGGAGGAACGCAGACTCGCCCACCGGACCGGCCAGGCCGACCAGGTCGGACGGGCCGGGCGACCGCCGGACTGACGGCCCGCGACCGTGACTGTCAGTGGTGGTCGATACAGTTTCGGGCATGGGACAGATCGCGGTGATCGGCGCCGGCATGGGCGCGATGGCGGCCGCCGCCCGGCTGGCCGTCGCGGGCCACCGGGTGGCGGTGTACGAGCGCACGGAGACGTACGGCGGGGCGGTGCGCCGCTTCGAACGGG
Organism: Streptomyces sp. NPDC091279; assembly: GCF_044757465.1. Classification (NCBI taxonomy): domain Bacteria; kingdom Bacillati; phylum Actinomycetota; class Actinomycetes; order Kitasatosporales; family Streptomycetaceae; genus Streptomyces; species Streptomyces sp. NPDC091279. The sequence continues at coordinate 29,453 of NZ_JBIVVA010000010.1, forward strand.
ACGGCTTCGCCTTCGACACCGGCCCCGGGCTGCTGCCGTTGCCCGCGGTCTGGCGGGACCTGTTCGTGAAGACCGGCAAGGAGCCGTTGGAGGCGTGCGTCGAGCTGGTCCAGGTGGACCCGGCGGCCCGGCACGTCTTCGCGGACGGCACCGGGGCGACCGTGCCGAACGCCTCCCGCGCGGGCGTCGTGGCCGCGCTCGACGAGGCTCTCGGCGCGGGCGCGGGTGAGCGCTGGGGCGACTTCCTGGTGCGCGCCCGTGAGGCCTGGGACCGCACCCGCCGCCCGCTGCTGGAGGAGCCCCTGTGGCCCGACTGGCAGGTGCTGGCCGGCAAGGAGCCCTACCCGTCGGTCCCGCACAAGCGGCTGCTGCGTACCCGGCGGGCCGCCACCCTCGCCGAGATCGGCGCCTGGGAGCTGCGTGATCCCCGGCTGGCGGCGCTGCTGGAGAGCCACGCGCTCGCGTACGGGCTCGACCCGCGGACCGCGCCGGCCGCCGCCGCCGTCCTGCCGTACCTGGACCACGCCTTCGGCACCTGGTACGTCCGGGGCGGGATACGGGAGTTGGCGCGGGCGGTGCACGAGCGGTGCGTGGCACGCCGGGTCGCGTTCCACTTCGGCGCCGAGGTCACCCGGGTGCTGGAGAAGGACGGCCGGGCGGCCGGGGTGGAGCTGGCGGACGGGACACTCGTGGAGGCGGACACCGTCGTCGGCGTAGCGCCCTGGCGGCTGAACGGCGGTGAGCTGTACGGCGCGGACGCGGTGCGGCCGGTCGCCGAGGACGCGGTGCCGGGGCGGGTGGTGGTCTGTCTGGCGCTGCGGGGGGCGCGGGAGGCGGGTGCCGTGCACCGCACGGTGGTCCACGCGCCGGACCGGGAGGCCGAGTTGGCGCTCTTCGGTCCCGGCGAGCCGCCCGAGCGGCCCACGGTCCGGATCGACCGCCCGGACGACCGGGCGCTGCGTCCCGACGACGCGCACGAGTCAGTGGTCCTCACGGCGACGGTCCCCTCCCAGGCCCACCACGACTGGAGCGCGTCCGGGGCCGCCGACGCCTTCGCCGACCGGATGGTCACCGCCGCCGAGCGTGCCGTACCGGGACTGCGGGAGCGCACGCTGTGGCGCGAGGTACGGACGCCGGTGCACACGCGCGTGGAGACCGGCGCGGAGTTCGGCGGGGTACCGGCGCCCGCGCTGGCCGCGGCAGCGGGGCGACTGCTGCGCCCGGCCAACAGCACAGCGCTGGCAGGCCTGTTCAGCGCCGGAGGCTGGTCCCACCCCGGAGGCGGCCTCCCTCACGCGGGCATGTCGGGCGCGCTGACAGCCGGCCTGATCGTGGAGGGCCCGGGGTTCCGGGGCTCGCAGTGAGGGGCGGGGTCCGGGGCGCTCAGTGAGAGCACGGGGCCCGGGGCTCCAAGGTGACGGCCGGGTTCCGCAAGGAAGCCGGAGTTCCGAGGCGCCCCGCGAGGGAGCCGAGTGTCCGGGCTCGCCGTGACGGGCTACGGCACTGCCGGGGAAGGCTCAGGGTTTCGGGGCGGCCGGTGACAGCAGGGCTCCGTGCTCCTCGGCGACGCCAAGGGCCGGGGCTCCCCGTAAGGGGCCCAAGGTTCCGGGGCTCGCCATGACCGGCCGGGTCCAGGGCTCCCGATGACGGCAACGCTGCCGCGCTCCCGCCCAGCGGAGGGCGGGGCCGGTGCGGGGGCCCGCGCCTGGACCGGTGGTCAGAAGCGGTACTGCTGTTCGTCGTAGCCGTTGGTGCCCGGCTGTTGCTGGCCCTGGTAGGGGTACTGCTGCTGGTCCTGCGGGAGTTCGGCGCCGTAGGAGTCCTCGGCGCGCTGCTGCGGGACCCAGACGCCGCCGGGCGGGGTCTCGGCGCCGTAGCCGCCGTTGGCGTACTGGTCCTGGCTGTAGGCCTGTTGGTCGTACTGGCCGTACCCGGCGTCGTAGCCCCCGTACGTCTGGGTGCCGATGTACGGGTCGGAGTAGGCCGCGTACTGCTGCTGGCCGGTGCTGTCGTAGCCGTACTGGTGCTGGTCGTAGCCGGTGTAGCCGTCGTAGGCGTACCCCTGGTCGGCGCCCTGGGCGGCCGTCGCGTACTGGTCCTGCGGGGACTGGCCGCCGTATCCCTGGTCGCCGTAGACCCCGTAGGAGCCGGTGTCGTCGGGGATCGGCTGGGGTTCGTAGACGGCGGTGGTCTCGGCCGCCGTGGGCTGCGCGTGGGCCGGGGTGAACACGTCGTCGCGGTCGAAGTCGTCGTCGGTGCCGTAGGCGTGGCCGTAGCCGAAGTCGGGGTCGGTGACGTGACCGGCGTCGGGCGTCTTCGGCGCGTCGAGGGCGTCCGGGGTCTGCTCGTCCGGCTCGGGCTCGCCGCGACGGCGCTTCTTGCCGAGCTTGCCGAGCTTCTTGCCGCCGCTCGCCTCGTCGCCGTCGCCGTCCTCGCCCGGCCGCTTGACGGCCCAGCCGGAGGCGAAGCCGCTGCGGAACGACAGCGTGACGTAGGTCTGCCCGACGGCGAACGCGATGGCGCCCAGGCCGATGACGATCACCTGCGAGACCATCACACCGAGGACCACGCCCAGGAAGCCGCCGAAGGCGAGCAACCGCCAGCGCAGCCGCGCCTTGTACTGAAGCAGCACTTCACCGAGCAGCCACAGTGCGACGACGCCGAACGCGATGTAGAGGACCGTCCAGCCCATGTACGCCCCTCTCCCAGTGGCCGCTACGCAGTGTGTCGCATGCGCGTGCGGCCGGTCTAGGCCCGCGGGGGGTGGTGCAGGCCGAGGTTTTGGTGGATTTCAAGTGTCGCCGTGGAGTTGTTGAGCGTGATGAAGTGCAGACCGGGGACTCCCTCGGCCAGCAGTCGCGCGCAGAACTCGGTGGCGAACTCGATTCCCAAGGAGCGTACAGCCGCCGCGTCGTCTTTCGCTGTGAGGATTCGCTCTTTCAGGACGGACGGGACGGCGGCGTTGCTGAGCTGTGGCAGACGTTCCAGCATCTTCACACTGGTCACCGGCATGACCTCCGGTATCACCGGGGTGTCGCAGCCGGCCGCCGCGACCCGGTCCCGCAGTCGCAGATAGGACTCGGGGTGGAAGAACATCTGTGTGATGGCGTAGTCGGCGCCGGCCCGGCACTTGTCGACGAAGTGCGCGATGTCCCGGTCCCAGTCGGGGGAGCGCGGATGCATCTCGGGGAAGGCGGCGACGCCGACGCAGAAGTCGCCGGACTCCTTGATCAGCTCGACCAGTTCGGCCGCGTAGGTGAGGCCCTGGGGGTGCGGGACCCAGTCGCCCATGGGGTCGCCGGGCGGGTCGCCGCGCACGGCGAGCATGTTGCGGATACCGGCGTCCGCGTACTGGCCGATGATGTTGCGCAGTTCCGCGACGGACTGGTTGACGGCGGTGAGGTGCGCGACCGGCGTGAGCGTGCTGTCGGCGGCGATCTGCTGGGTGGCCCGCACGGTGCCGGAGCGGGTGGAGCCGCCCGCGCCGTAGGTCACGGACACGAAGCTGGGGGCCACGGCCTCGATCCGGCGCAGCGCGTTCCAGAGGTTGCGCTCGCCCTTCTCCGTCTTGGGAGCCCAGAACTCGAAGGAGTACGTCGTCTCACCGGTCGCGAGCATGTCGCGGACCGTGCGCGCGTGGTCCGTTCTGGTGGATGAGGTTCCGAGGGCCATAGTCGCAGGTTAGCCATGGGAGGGCGGTCACCCAACCGGGCGTCGGGGATTTGTCGGAATTGGCGCCTTGTTTGTCCACTCCTCGGACATACGCAGGCCGGATTCCACCCTTCTTACGCGCCGCGCAGCCGCTTCGCGAACTCGGCCGCCGCCGCTCCCGGGTCGTCGGCCTCGGTGATCGCGCGGACGACCACGACCCGGCGGGCCCCGGCTTCCAGCACCTCGTCGAGGGTGGTGAGGTCGATGCCGCCGATGGCGAACCAGGGGCGGTCGGTGCCGAGGGCGGCGGTGTACCGGACCAGGTCGAGGCCGGGGGCGTGGCGGCCGGGCTTGGTGGGGGTGGGCCAGCAGGGGCCGGTGCAGAAGTAGTCGACGCCGGGCTGGACGGCTGCGGCGGCGGCCTCGGACTCGGCGTGTGTGGAGCGGCCGATCAGGATGTCGTCGCCGAGGATCGCGCGGGCGGCGGGCACGGGGAGGTCGCCCTGCCCGAGGTGGAGAACGGCGGCGGAGGCGGCGTGTGCGACGTCGGCGCGGTCGTTGACGGCGAGCAGTTTCCCGTGCCGGGCGCAGGCGTCGGCGAACACCTCCAGGTGCTTCAGTTCCTGGCCGGCCTCCATGCCCTTGTCCCGCAACTGCACGATGTCGACGCCGGCGGTCAGCACGGTGTCGAGGAACTCCGGCAGGTCGCCTTGTCGGCGGCGGGCGTCGGTGCACAGGTAGACGTGGGCGTCGGCAAGTGCGCCCCGTGCGGCGACGGACTTGGACATGGGTGTCTCCCCCCGGTGGAACGGCTCTGTGGCACCCGCGTCCACGGGGCCACCACGATCTTGCGCGGCCTCGGGCCCAGGTGTCTACGGCCCCCCCTGGGCCGCACCGGGTGCGAGGGCCGTTGTCCGGACGTGGATGGTGAGGTGCGGGTCCGCTGTGGTGTTGTGCGCAGTTCCCCGCGCCCCTGATGGGTCTTGGACGCCCGTTGTATGCCCCTGGCCGTAGCCACGGTTCGTGGGGTACCCCGGTGGATTGTCGAG